>JAJRUS010000022.1 GCA_024277675.1 bacterium
CGCATGTTTTTATAACTTGTTCAAAGATCTTGGGGTTGATGATGTGGTTTGCGTTAAACGGAAAATGCCTGGATGGAACCGACATGTAGTAATCGCAAATTCCCACGGATGGCACAAACGTGGTCTTAATGGATTTGACCCTGGTATAGAAATAGATGGGCTGGAATATGCACTCAAGCATCCAACAATTGAGAAAAGCTTAATTATATGGAACCGCATTGCGATAGAAAACTCGGATTGTATCCGCGGAATGGTGGAATCGTCATCACGAAAAACTTATGAAGATAGCAAAAAGCAAGAAAAAATCTCGCATAACTTTGGTCGATTATTGATGGGCTCCCCGTGGCTGCCAGATAAGCAAGGCAACTTCCATAAACCCGCTGAACTCAAGCTCGACGACCTACCGGAATCATTTGTTCATGATGAAAAACTGGTCAACCAGTTAGGTATGAAGAAAGATGTTGTCGCCAAACTTGCTGAAGAAGCCGGTATATCACAAGATACAATTAATATTGCCAAAGAACTTGAGAATCATCCCGAGTTGCTCGAAGAGTTTAGAAAAGAAATCCGACCCGTAGCATCAGATAAGGAGAGCACGGGAACAGACACAGACAAAATCTGTTACAAAGACGAACTGCAAAAATCTTTTAACAGGCCAGGGGAAACAGAACTTCAAGAGCAGGCTATAGATACTGGCAAAGTAAAGGACCCTGACCGTCGTCGGGAGAAAAGTTATGAGGAACATAAAAAGCGCTTGGATCACGACCCCAAGCCTAATGAGAGACGCAAGGAAACGATGCGCACAATACTTGAAGGACCAGACGAACAAGTGCGAGAGTATTTATTCCAATTTTATGATGGGAAGTGTCAGATTTGCGGCAAGACTTTTCCTGAGAGGAATGGAAATCCATTTTTCATAGCCAACTATATTGTTCCCAAGAAACTAGCTCGGTTTATAGATACTCCAGCCAATGCCCTTTGTCTATGTGCGGATCACTTTGCCAAATGGCAGCATGGGGCTGTTGAGGCAGAAGGCATCATAGGGCAAATCGAAAACTTTAAAACAGAGTCAGAAGGCGGCAAGTGCAAACCCGTTTTGAAGATTATTCTATGTGGCGAAGAATGCGAGATTAAGTTTATAGAAAAGCATTTGCTTGATTTACAGGAACTTCTTAGGGCCTCTGAAATTGGAAATGATTATCGGAAGTTAGATGGTATCTAAGTTGAGACAGGTATAACTATCATGACTTATCCAATAAAACACATTTCAATCAGCTTGAAGATAGGAGTTGATCTTTGCGGCAGATTGCAACATCGTTACGATGCACTTTGTGACACGGAGGGGCAAATTGGGTGTCCGGAAATATGATTTGCAGGTGGGCCTTCAACGTCGGGCAGTAGCGCTACGCGCTCAAACAGCACGCCCCTCAAGGAGACCACCCTTGACAGCCTCCTCTTTATTTGCTAAACTAGTAATACTGGCAAGTCAAGGTAATGATTTTATAAATAAGTAAGGGGTGAAAAGATGAAAAAGATGGCTATTACCACCTTAACCCAAAAGGGGCAAGCTACTATTCCCAAAAATGTTCGGGAATATCTGGGAGTCAGGCCTCGCGATAAAGTAGAGTTTGTGATTCAGCGTGGTAAAGTTGTGGTGCGAGCCGTGGGCAGCCTGGAGGCGAATTTCGGCCGGGTAAGCGCCCGGAATAAACCGGAGCGCTACCAGAAGCTCAGGGAAGAATTCGAGGAAACCGTAGCCCGGGAACAGGTTAAGAAAAGCTAATTTTATGAAGCGGTTTATTGATACCAATCTTTTTCTGCGCTACTTCACCTGCGATGATGAGGTAAAGGCCAAGCGGGTCTTAGCGTTGCTACAAAGGGCGGCTCGGGGTGAAGAGCAACTGGTCACCTCGCCGCTGGTGATCTTTGAGACCATCTTCACCCTGGAAAAATTCTATAAGGTTCCTAAAGACGAAATACGGGAGTTAATGCTTTCCATCTTGGCGCTTAAGGGATTAGAACTTCATCATAGAAAAGTGTTTGAGCAAGCCTTCGACTTTTACCTCGCATATTCCATCTCTTTCACCGATGCCTTCAACGCCGCCTTCATGGAGGCTAAAAGCGTTAAAGAGATTTATAGCTATGATAAAGACTTTGACAAGGTGAAAGAGGTGAAGAGAATAGTTCCTTAAAGATTACTTGACAGACATGTTGCTTTAGTATTTCCGGTTTTGTTCTATCCTCGTGGCTGTAAACCAGCCGGTCATGCTGTTAACAAACCAATGAAAACAAGATGTTAGTTGTGTTAACTGGCGGGTCGGGCAAAGAGTGCTTTTCTGAGAGTCGGAGAATATTTCAGCAAGTATTTTGACCGAAATCCGTGGAGGGGTACTCTCTTGATCGGCAGGTAGAAAGAGACAGAGTGTGGGCTACGGCGATTAAAATAATCGTAACACCTTAAAAATATTAGCAAAATACATAAGGCCATAGCTACGATTTGCTATGGCCTTATGTTAAGTAAAACCGCCTCAGTTATTCCGAAGCGGGGGTTTGTTGGCTCCCCAAGAACAACTCTTATACTAACGATTCTCTGTTTTTGGGCTCTCCAAAAAGTCAATAAAAACAAGTAAAAAGTAATTTTTGCAAGCTACGGGATATTGATTATATCATTTCATTGTGATTGATTTGATTATCTTGTATTTGCCCAGGCCGAACATGGTTTGTTTGCCTAGGTGGGTGTATTGGCCGAGGTGGAGTAAAGGTAGGTATGGAACCAGGTTACCGGAGAATGTGGCACGCCCCATAAATCCACCGAGGGTCATTTTGGCCCGCTGGCGGTTTGACCAGCGGTCGTATTCCCGCCAATAGGTTTGATTATCCATCAGTCGGATATCGTCAACCTGTGCCAGATCCTTGCGCATCTGGCTAGCCTCATCGGCCAAGCCCGCAAGGCGTTCATCGTCCAGATTCCAGGGGTTGCAGTGGAAATAAGACAGTAACAGCAGCCGCCAGTACAGGTGGGTGATGAGTTGGCTGAAGCTGGAAAGTCGGGACAGGTGGCTTTTTTCGCCCTGTCGTTCTTTTAAGCGCACTGGTGTGAGAAATTCCAGGCTAAGCCTTCCGGTATTCCATTCAGCCTGCGCCACCGCCTCCGGCCAGCCGAAGGTTTGATAACTATCCCGCATTACCTTATCCTGGCCAGAGTAGATCACATTCCCGCCAATAGCATCCCGTAATTCCTGCACTTCAAACCGTCCGCCGCGCCGGCGTCCCCCATGTTGATGTATTCGTGCACCAATTCCATACTTCCCTATTTCGCAGAAGGTATACAATAGATATGGCAAATATTCCAAGCCCTTGCCGATGAGCACTAAGCTCACTTCCATAGTATCGCCCGGCTCAAAGGTGCGCTGATTGGTAAGCGGCGGTTCAATGATAATGGGTGAGGGGATATGTGAGGTATGTTGCAAAAATTGGGTGTTGGGGGGAAGCGGTGGGGAGAACAAGTAATTATACAGACACTTGGGTGAGAGAAGACAAGCGGAGCAGTCGGCGCTGTCCCGGTTTATGCAGATGATCTTTTTTAATTGCCAGCCAAGGACACCCCGGAAGGTGGAGCCTTTATACTCCGGCAGGCTGATGCGCTCCTGTACCTGGAGTTTCAGGGTAAATCTGGCCGCCCGCAGGTTCTCTATCAGCCCAAAACTATCCCGGATATATTCCATGTAAACAATCCCTTGAACAGGTCTTATTTTTCCAACTGACAAATGTCAAGAAAAGCGGCTGGGGCTAAAATCTTTATCCCTTGGTACTCAGCCAGTTTCAGCAGATGCCTATCCCCGGAGACAATATACTGGGCGTTTCCTTCAACGGCACACTCCAGTATCCGATTATCGGCATCGTCCTCCAAAATCTTGGCAATGGCTTCCCGGGGAAAAACCAGGGTGGAGAACTCTCTTATCTCATCAATAGTGATAGCTATCCGCCGATTGCTCCAGTGAAACTTCCTGCTCAGCACATCCCCTATTTCGGCAAGAATGGCCTCCGATACAATAACCCCTATCTTTCCCTCACGGGACAGGTTTCTGATACTTTCCGCCTTGCCTCCGAATAGAATAGCTGAAATGTAGACGTTAGTATCCAGCGTTACCCTGGTCATGGGCGGGAATGTTTTTTACGAAGATCATGAATAATTTCCTCTACCTCCCCCTCATTCCCAATTCCTAATCTCTGGGCGGTGTCTTCCCCCCACCTCCTTATCTGCCGCCACCTTTCTTCAGAGGCGATGAATTGTTTCAGGGATTCTTTCAGAAGTTGGCTTTTGGAAATACCTTTTTGCCTGGCCAGTTCCTCTACCTGGGCATAGACATCAAACGGCAGGGACATGTTTACGATTTTTGTTTGTCTGGGCATAGCTACAAACCTCAAATAGACTAGTAAAGAAAAATGCTTACTCTACTGAATACAGTATATGAATTCGGCGACAGTTTGTCAAGGCATGTATTATGGCAGGGGGGACAAGTCCCCTTTTGCTCGGCATGACATATCTTTTGTGAGCTATCAATAGCCTGTTATGCACCAACTTTGCTTTAACGGCTTATCTAGCCATAAATAAAGCCAGCTTGCTGGCCAATCCCTTAACAGGTCTCTGGTTACTGCCTACGCAAGCGGCAGGAGCGGCGCGGCAGCGGTTTCATCGGAGTCGTTTCAATCCCTTAACAGGTCTCTGCTTACTACCTACAACTAGGCCGGATAGCTTCGTGACAGGTGAGCGGGAAAACGTTTCAATCCCTTAACAGGTCTCTGCTTACTACCTACCCTGATTGTTGGCCTGAGCGCTGGTCTGATTGTTGACGTTTCAATCCCTTAACAGGTCTCTGCTTACTACCTACAGACGAGCCTAGGTATGGGAGAGAGTTTTTCTCTTTGATTCGTTTCAATCCCTTAACAGGTCTCTGCTTACTACCTACCCTGCGCGCTAGCCAAGGTCAAAAAAATTTTTTAACAACATTTTTGTTTCAATCCCTTAACAGGTCTCTGCTTACTACCTACATGTTACCGGGACCACCATGGATAACGTCGGGTTTGGGTTTCAATCCCTTAACAGGTCTCTGCTTACTACCTACTCATAGAAGAGCGGAGGAATTGAATTCTTTCGCTCGGCAGGGTTAAAGTTTCAATCCCTTAACAGGTCTCTGCTTACTACCTACGAAAACGTGAACTGCCAGAACAAGGGCAAGCGGCGGCGGTTTCAATCCCTTAACAGGTCTCTGCTTACTACCTACCCCGAAAAGGGTTGCAAGATGTACCAGAAAACGGGCGTTTCAATCCCTTAACAGGTCTCTGCTTACTACCTACGACTAATTTTCTAGGTGATGGCAGACGGAACAAAGGTTATCAGAGTTTCAATCCCTTAACAGGTCTCTGCTTACTACCTACGACTGAAGGGAGAAGGCTTAATGCCAATGCAGACAGTACGTTTCAATCCCTTAACAGGTCTCTGCTTACTACCTACCCCGCTTCGGGAGAAGAGATTGTGCGGTTCTTTAATCGGGTTTCAATCCCTTAACAGGTCTCTGCTTACTACCTACACCAGTCTCGGCGAGCTAACGCTGGATGAAGTTAACCTGGGTTTCAATCCCTTAACAGGTCTCTGCTTACTACCTACTTCAGCCGCTCCTTCTCCAGCTTCAAGACCTCCTTTTGTTTCAATCCCTTAACAGGTCTCTGCTTACTACCTACTTCAGCGAGAGTCTCAAGGCATAGCAGCCAGACGCAAAGTTTCAATCCCTTAACAGGTCTCTGCTTACTACCTACAACACCATTGAAGATGCCTCAGCTAGTGCGATGTTAAGTTTCAATCCCTTAACAGGTCTCTGCTTACTACCTACGCAATGCCGGGTGAATTGTTGTTAAAGTTACTTAACGTTTCAATCCCTTAACAGGTCTCTGCTTACTACCTACAGCTTAGATAACAAGTAGTTATCTTCCACCATAGGAGTCAGCTTACTATACAAATTACCACTTCCTGCCAAATAAATCAACTGTTTTCTCACCTCTTCACCCAAATTTTCGCAAATCCAGCCCCGGCAAATTTCAAAAGGGGCATCTTTTGACAGCTCCTTACACATATCATGCTGTATTTTCAGTATATATATCCTTGTAAAATGTTCGCAAACGCTTTAAATTTCGCTCCCCCAAATAGATTTGCGAACTTTTTATGCCAAAGCTGTTTTTGGGCGTTTTGTAACCTGTTGTTTGTAAAACATTTTTTGATGCCCATTTTTACCGGGTTTGAGCGATTTTCGCAAACCTCATATGTCGGTCATGCCATTAGGGGGTTTGCGAACTTTTTATCCGCTTGCACCCAGTATGCCATTTTGGCTTATTGTGCTGTTTTTACTATGTTTTTAGCATAACCCCCCATAACTACAAAATGTTCGCAAATGTTTATCGGCTAACAGATTGATTTATATAGATTATCACCATTTGGCTATAAACGGCTTGTAAGCCCCCTCTCCCTTGATACAAGCCGCCAACTGCCGGGCCTGGTGGTTGATGATTCCGGCCAGGCTCAAATTCCTGCCCCGGAATTTAAGCGGGGTGTTCAGCCGTTCCAGCACGGCCACGGCTACTTTGTCCCTGGTCTTGCGGGATAGCAGAACTCCTTCCAGCTTAAGCTCTCTTTCCCGGTTAATCAAGGAGATTATCGCCCGGTCAACCACACCTTGCCGGAACTCCTCTATCAGGTCATATACCAGGGTGGGTTTGTTGGGCTGCTCTTTATGCAGAAAGGAAAGACGCAAATTTAACCCAGCTAAAGATAGCGCCAGCCAGATGCGGGGATAGAGCACGCCGTAGCCATAGTTCAGCATGGAATTCACCAGATCAGAGGCCCCGCGGCGCTCACGCCCGGCAAATTCCACCTTGTTGTTCACCACGGTCTCAAACATTTTCCAATAGCTGGAGGCCGCCCGGCCCTCAATGGAGAACAGCTTACCCCGGGCCGTATCCGGATCATGATCGTCAACAGCCTTCACTTCCCGGCAAAAACCCTGCATTTCTTTGACAAATTGGTCAAACATTTCGGCGAAATCCGTATCCCAGCCCTTGCGGTACTTGGAGCAGTATTTTATGAGATTGACCTGGTTCTTCAGCTTGCCCAAAACAAAGCGTTTGGCTATATCCATTCCTTTTGCTCCCCGACAGGCGTTTAGCTGATCCAGCCCCAAATCAAGGGTGGGATAAAGGGGGGAGTAGATCAGGGCATATGGCTTACCGTCCGGCGTGAGGAAGTGAATCGGGATGGATTTTTCGGTGCAGTGCTTGATGACATCTGAGGAGAGGCTAACGTCGCGGGAGATTATTATGATTTGCTTTAAGGCTATCTCCGGCACCCGCCGCAGGAGCTTGCCCTGGCATTTTACCACCACCTGACGGCTCCTTTTGCCGATAAACGCCCCATGAGTGGAGACCAGCAGATCACACTCCCTGGCTTGCAGGCGCTGGTACTTGCGTTTTTTGCCGGCAACAGCCCGGGATACATCCTTTAAGCCCAGTTTGCAGGCTTGCTCTTGGGTTAGAAGCTTGCGGGCTTGGGCAATAATATCCTTTATGAACCGCTGGTTTTCCGCTCCTTCACCCCAGATAAGCCCCTCTAAACCCGAACGAGCCTCCTTATAGTTGCGTAGCTCACCGTTTTTAAGCTTTTCTTTAACCACCAGCGCCAGGTTGTCTAGTAAAAGTTGCCGCAGGTATTCCTGCTTGGGAGGCTTCAGCAGCCGGGCATAATATTGCCGCCAGCCGGTGGTGATTTCGTTGGCCTTGATTACCAGTTGCGGTAAAGATACTGTTTTACCAGCTCTGAAGGTATATGCTAGTTTTTCTTTGAATTTGCCCTTTTTATTCTGAGCAATATCTAAGTTGCCCCTGTAATAATGTATTCCCAAAAATGAGAAACCATGGGCTGTGTTGGTAATTGTGCATTCATCCAAAGAAAGCTTCAATCGTTGCTCTAAAAAACGCTTGGCCTGAGCCACCGCTCGTTCAGTTTCCGGCTTGCTGCGGGAAAGTAAGCAAAAATCATCGGCATAGCGGATATAAGCATAATCCCGTGAGGCCATCTCCACATCCAAGGGATGCAGATAGACATTGGCCAGAAGTGGCGAGATGACCGCCCCCTGAGGAATGCCGCATAGGGTATCGCGCCAGCCACCTCGCCCCTCTACCACGCCCATCTTGATCCAAAGCTTGATCAGGTGCATAACGGCTGTATCGGTTATTTTGTGGGAAAGTAGTTTGAGCAGAACGGGATGACTTAAGGTGTCAAAAAAGCGGTCAACATCGCAACGAGCTATCCAGTTGTAACCTTGCGAGATGTAATGTATCACCCGGCGAATGGCTTTATAACTGCCTTTGCCAGAACGGTAGGCATAGCTTGAATCTAAAAACTCGGACTCGAATAGGGGTTCAATAACCGCCCGCACCGCCTCCTGGACGATTTTATCCCGGACCGCAGGCAATCCCAATGGGCGTTTCTCCCCTGTGCCGTCAAATTTGGGGATGTGTATGCGTTTATATGGCTCTGGCGTATAACGATTCTCCAGCAGCTCTTCCCGCAGTGCCTTTAGGTTATGTCCCTCATCACGGGCAAAATCAGCTACCCCTAAGCCGTCAATTCCGCCTTGAGCACCCTTGGCCTTGACCTTCAGCCAAGCCTCCTTGAGGTTAGATTCGGTGCAAACAAGCTGGAATACTAAGAGCTGGATCATGGCCCCTTACTCCCCTCATGCTACCACCACAGATTCCTCCCCTCCTACTCTACGGTCGGGCTTGCGGATAGTCTTGGTCTGGCAGGTGACACATAGCTCATAGATGATCAGGCTGTCTTCTCTAGGGAAAATAAGCCTCTCCAATTTGGTGAGTAACCTACGGAGCTTACCTTTAGCCAACCGCAACTCAAATACGCTGTACTGCACCCTAACTCCACCAGTATCCCCCAGTAGCTTGACCACCTGCTCCCGCCGTTTATCATCGGCAATATCATAGCAGATCACGAAATAAGCCATGTTGGACTAGAAGGGATTATGATCGAAAATAACCACCTCCCCCGTCACCGGCGAAGAATAGCTTAATTTGCGCGCCTTGCCGTGCAGGGCATGGGCTACTTTCAGGTATAACCAAACTGGCGCTTTGCCAGTAAGCACTACCTCCCCGCCTTCACCAGCCAGCTTCAGGGCCTGCTCTATGTATCGGGGAAGATCAGAAAGTTTGGCAGTGCCAGTGAATAGGTGAGAAAGGTCTATTGTGATTTTCATTTCGCTAGGTTGATATGTTCTTTGATGGAGCCTTTAGAGTTTCTTTCTCTATGGGAATGTAGTAAACAAAGGAACCTTTCTCAAAAGCAAACACTTTTACAGGAAGCCAATTGTCTAGAAACGCTCCTAGCACAGAGGCTAAAGTAACTGGTCCACCATAAAAGAGCCAGATCTCTTTCAACTCTCCTTTTTGACGTATAATAAACAATTCTTCTTTAATCTCTTCAAAAGCAATCAGCAGTTGTTCTGGGCGTAAAAATTCTGGTTTATGATATTTTAATAAGATTGGAACATCTGGATATTTTTCTGTTAAAAATGCTTTTGCCTGTTCAGGGGAAATTTGTTTACCAATACAAATTATTATTGCACCAGCTCCTTTAGGAGCAGGAATCCGAAGCAACTTTTTTATGTATAACTTTCTCTTAATAATCTTAAAAACGGCAATTATTGCTGAAACAAAGCCAAAAATTACAGTAATAATGCTAATGATATTAGCAGCCCATCCCAATTTACGTCCAAAGGCTATAATTTGTGCAAGGTAGAAATCATTCTGACTCATCGGTTATTTTGTTACCTCCTCAGGAGTGGGCAATACTAATCGTTTGTTGAATTCAGGGCCTAGCTTCATATAGTTTGTTCTGTCGTTCCATCCGGGCAGTTTGGTGTTTTGGTCAAAATTAAGTATAGAACTCAGTGCCTTCAGGCGTGGTGTCTGCCATAGATTTGAAGCACCACTTTTCTCCTCATCAGCAAGGTGCTCTAGGATATACTCACCGAATGCCTTACTATATGAATCTAAATTATTTTCCAACTCATCTTTTGTATTCCAGCTAAGCCCTTTTTCAGATTCTGCAAAAAGAGACTGGTATCGTTCAGCCCGGTTGGAGATAAATAATTTAGGCGTAATCCTTACTGATCCAAGTCCCAGCGGTTTACCCATGCCCAGCTTGTGGGCACAACCCTCAGGCAGGTTTAATACAAAAAGTAAAGCCCCAAGTTCCATTTGGCTCAGGTTTTCAAAACGGATGCGGAAAGTGAAATCGGCACCAGTACCTATCGGCCTAATTTTACTGTCCGTATTTGGATTGAATTTATCAATTTTTTGCTTAATCATCTCCGATTTATGCCAGTAAAATTTATTTCCCCGAATTTTAGCTCCAGGGGTATCATAATGGTTTAAGGATTTGACATCGGCATTAGGTGGCTGTTCGAGATAAAGCTGAAATGAGGTGGGTTTTGGCCCAAGCAATCTTATGCGAATTTCTTTCATGACCTTTGTCTTTGCATTCTCAGAAACGGCATCTTCAAAGAAAACACGTCCCGCTAACTCCGATGCTTTGCCAAAAATAGTTTCCGCAATATCTAACTCCTCACTATCTTTTAACTCTTTTGGGATATGTTCACCTATAGATTTTTTGTAAGCTAACCGAAACATACCAGTATGGCCAAAGGACACTCTGTCTCTATTATTAGAATCCCTCCATTTGATATAAAAACATGGAACTTCCTGATCTTTATTTAATTTATCTAGTAAATCAACTCCCTTACGATTTTTGTCCTTTCGGTAACACTCAATATCTACAGGCAATATGTCTATAGGAGTCTCGTTTTCATTTTTGTGATAGATTATCCAATCATGTTCTTTCCCTTTCATGGGACCTGAGACTACTAAATATCCTTCTTTAAGTTTATAGAATTTAAAATGTTCATAACGAACAACGATTTGCTTGCATTTATTTTTAGCCTCAGCTCTTTTTATCTGCTTATATGGCTTTCCCTTATCATCTATTTGGGCTGGTTTGATAGAGTAATTAATCCCATCCTTGACCAAATATCCAGCCGACATTTGGTATACGCCCTTTCCGCTAGTGTCAAGTGGAGCCATATTCTTGCGGTACTCATCTCCCAAGCTACTTGTATCAGCTACTGCCCGATAATACAAATATTCATCATCAAAAGAGCCAAATTTACTCCAACTTACCACTTCTACCAATGTTCTTATCATCCCCCGCAGACTGCTGCCTGGGATGCGGATTTTCTCAGCCGGGGAGAAGAAGCGGGACACATCTTTTGCCCTAGCGCCATTCTCAACCTGCTGCTGATCCAAAGCATCCCGAATATAAAGCGGGGTAAGGGTTTCCAGCCCGCATTCTATGTAGCCCGAATATCTTTTTATCTGGTTTTCATCAACTATGTGGTATTTATCAAAAGATGGAACGGCTTCAGCAGGGACTACCTGTTTATTTAAGGGGACAAAGTTATATGGAGCATGAGCAGATTCACTGTGAGTAGTTCCACCAATTTTAGTCTTTTTGGAGCTAGATAAGGGAGCATCACTGGCTTTTATGCCCATCTTTTCAGCAACTTTACCTAAGTCTTTTTGCCAATTAGCCATATCACTTTCCTCCCAGGATATTTTTGTCTCTATCCGTAAAGGCCACAAACCGGCAGTCTACATATCCTGCCTGAAAGTTATCGTTATAATCAATATAATTCCGGGTCAGAAGTCTTATTGGTAAATTTTCTTCTTTCAGTCCAAAAGGGACAACCAGGGATGTACCCCGATTTTCAGTTGTTTTAGTCCAGCCGGGTTCTAAATTCTCAATCTTTGTTCCCCATAATGGTTGCCAGGCATCTATTACATCCTGTTCATTACCTTCAGTATCAATCCGTTCTCTCCATGAGAATATGCTTTCCTCTTTTCTCCATAAAAACAGTTCCTTGTCCTCACAAAACACCCTCATTTTTTGTATGTATTGGGGATCAAAGGTTTCTTCCCCTGGCAAAATTAATTTGCCATCCTCATATTTCCCGATGGCTACTCTGTAATCCAAGTAAACGACCCAAAAAGCTTGTTGGTTGGCAAATGCTTATTTTACCGTAGCATTTAGTTTCTCCCAACTGATTATTCTTTTAATACCAGCTTCATCAGAAGATGATGTTCTGGTTTTGATCCGTTTCAATGTTAGGCCATTTGCTTCAATCTCTAGCATCAGAAGCCTCCTTCTGTTTTAATAAATCCAGCAAATTTGTATAAGGTGCCAGTTTTTCTTCATCGTCAGGTGTGATCTTCAGGGTATGGTTAGGTCCTGCTTCCAAAGAAATCGGCGGGGCAGAACCTATGCCTATATAGGCTTTTATTCCTTCAAGTACCCCTCGTCCCACATTCTTTTCCCCTCCCACAGGTAAGTCCCCTACCCATAAATCTTTCAATATCTGCAAAAGCAATCCAGGTTCCCCTTCTTCATAATTTTTGATCTTTAAGCAAATTTTTATAGCCTGTTCTTTATTTTTTTGCCACAAGGGCATGCTGTCAAATAATGCTCCATCTATTACCCCACCAGTGAAGCGATCTATTCTGATCCGGGTCTGCAATTCAGGAACCACCATTCCCCCCTGTGTATTGATAATGGTTTCTTCTGTTTGGATTCGTCCCTTAATTTTCTCTTTGGTTCCTTTAACTACAGTTCCAAATAACTTGTCGATTATCTTTTCAGCATCAGGAATATCCAGTGTCTTTAATATTCTCAATGCGCGTTGCCTAATAGCTCCTCTAATAGATGTGCCCGGTAAGACATAGTTGCTGTCGGATTTTATATGAACTGCATCTGGGGAAGTTAAATCATGGGGATATGATTTAATAATCAAGGAATTTTTGATAGAAAAAAGAGCTTCTATGGTGAATATTTTTTCTTCATTAACCGGGAATGGAGTAGTGTCCAAAATAGTTTTAGCCGCAAAGTAATCTCCTCTTAGCCAAGCCAGCACATGTTCTGGTTTTCCAAAATCCAACTCGGCATATTGTAGGTTAATCAACTTACAGCATCCAAAGCCTTGGTTAGTTTTAGCGCCGATTCTTATCCGGCAATTTTCCATAGCATCCAGCATTGTTGCCAGAATTTTCTTAAAAATCTCCTTCTCAAATGCTTCTCGCAAAATAATTTCCCAATGTAATTTGAACTTAGCTCCTGGTTCTATGACTTCATAGTCGTATTTCTTCTTGTCCTCAGCCAGGTTGATTTTAATCCCATCACGAATAACCACCTTGGCTGAATCAGTGGTCAAATCAGAACACAACAGGGCACTTTGTATACTGTCCTCTCTATCTATGGTCTCTTTGCCCAATAGATATTCGTACTGTTCTTTTTCTGTTGGAGTTAAGTTCAGCTTCTCTTTGCTAATGCTGTGCTTGAGAACTCCCATGAGTGAGGTAGCCGGAATAAAAGGTAAATCTGTGGCCGAATCCCTCAAAACCTCAACATCAGCTAATTCGCAATCACCGCTGCCTATAATAGCAGGAGAACAAAGTTGCAAATTACCCTCAATGACTATCCTCCCAACCACTTTGTGTTTAGCTGTATTATCCATGAGTTGCCTCCTTTTGGGCTGCTTTACGCATAAAGGCAAAAAATGTCTTCCAATATACAAGGTACAGTTCAGCACAAAAATCCCGGTCATTTTGCGGGAAATTAATTTCCGCAAGCAACCTGCCCTCTTGACCTGAGGCGGGAATTTGCAAATAAATTTCTTTACTCAGTCTGCCATTTTCAGGAACCAGGAAATAATTATCGGTAATAAAACTCCATAAACTGACCTTCCCATTGTTTACCCTTTTCAACTTGTCCCTGGCGATTTTCCTCAGTCCTTGTCTTTCGTTCATTAAAGATATTATAAATCGTCTTTCATCATTGTGTGTTTTGACGTTACTATTTTTGAAAAGCAAATCCAGACGCGAAATCAGCGAGGGTGACGGCAACCCGCTTTTCATAGCAAATCCTTTTTGATCCCGATATGCTAGGGAGGCTATTTTCTGCTTTATCCGCCGCTTCATTATTTCTGTGAGCTTTTGTTTTAAAATATCCGGCATAGGGCCTTCTGGCTTAACGATATCTTCCGAAGGAACTGCTTTTTGAGCATAATCCCCAAATTTCTGTTGCCAGCCAATAGCTACCCTGCCAAACCCTTCTCCCCTTCTTTCTCCCAATCCATTCCGCTCAAGTGTTTTTAGTTTATCCCTCAGATTTTCAATTTCATCGGATAATTCCACTAAAAAGCATGAACCCATTTGAAAAGCTGTTTCACTTGGTTTACGCAACCTCCAGACGGAAATAAAATTTTCTATATCTGCTGACTTTTTGAAGGATTTTTTTATAACTACCTTACTTTTATCTATGGATAACACCTGAGCCAGTTCTCTTTTTAACACCTCATCTTCCGTGGATGATAATCCATTTTCGTTGTAGATGATAGTATGTGATAATAGGGTTAACGAAAAACGTTGGTTGTCGATATTTGTAGACAAAGGGGCTTCGCCAGGGAATGTTTCTATATTAATATCCAAGATGATCTTGACCCGTCCATATTGAGTGCTTTTGGATCGCCCTATACGACCTATAAACTCGTTTGACTCCATTGTGTGAACAAATTCTTCCAGCTCTTTTTTTTCTCCTAAGATCAATCCCTGGAAGGTTTGCTGGGGAGCTATTGATTCATAGTTGAAAATTCCTCCCTCTGCTGCATGCCCTTTGAGCCGGTTGTTGCCACGAACATGATGAAAGTTCAGGATTTTTTTCACCTCAACACAAATGAGGTTTCCGTTTTCGTATTCGCCAAATCCTCGTTTGATAACCCTTGGCTCTGCTAAGTCTTCAAACAATATATCAGCGATATTGTCGTCAGGATTGTTTTTTGCTTCTTGAAGGGATAAGGGTATTGGCAGACAGCGTTTTTTATCTTCTTCACCAGATAACATTATGTAGGCATTTAGAAAACGCAGTCCTCCCATTAAAAACCAAAGCCTGAAATTAGGATCTGTATGGGGATTGTTTGGCTTATTTTTAGTTATATATTTATGGGCAAACACCCCCAAAATAGAGGTGCCGGGGATATACTCTTGCGTGCATGTCATATTGATATCCCCCACATTAGAGGTAATTAGCACTGGCTCAAGAGTAGTAAGCCAATATTTAAGCTGATACATTAGCAATACCTCCTTTCCCTATAATAAGATTTTCCACTTCCTTTAGTTTTTTGACGGAAACATCTACTCCATTTTCTAATAAGTGGCAACCAATTTCCCCCAATCCCCGATTACGCATCTTCCCTAAGCGACGGAATACAGTCGCACTAAGAGCGAACAATGTTTCTATTCCAGGAGAAAAGGCATTCGGTAATATCTCCAGTTTGCTGTAGAATGTCAACCCCTTCTGCAACACACGGCTGGTACGTAAGGTATTCTCCTGAGCTATCCCATCTTTATCAATTGCGGTTTGCTGGCGTAGGCTGGTGAAGGTCTCCAATAAGGTTTCCGGAGAATATATTTAGTTGTATTCTTTGGCTATATACTGAAGCCATTGACATATATTTTCATAATCTTTTAAATAGGCGTTGGAAATCATTATTGGTGCGGATTTCTCCTGCCCTGGACTTCCAAATAGCATTTCCACAGGAGGTAATACTAATTGTGAGCAAAGCATAAATGCTTCTGTTACTTCCATAGCAGCCTCACGCAAACAACCCTTCAATCGCCGGGCGGGAATATAAGGCAAACCGTAGTCATCAAATACCACGTCACTATCTATAACTCCGCCCCAACCCTCGCCTGAACCGACAAGGACATCAGATTCTAATTCTATTTCTATAGTATATTCTTTAGTCATTTCACTCCCCCTCTCCCATTAATTCCTGCGTGAAAAATCTCCCAAATTCAATGGCGTCAAAATAAGGTGTTTTGGTTTCCCCCTGTATTGTTTGCCAGCCATCTGTAGGTAAATTGGCGTATAGAGGCAAAGGTGGTAATCTCAGATCCCGATGCTTCATCATTTGGATAAATTTTTTGCTATCCGCTTTTCCACGGCTGAGAACTTCCCGAAGTTCCATAAGCTTGGATTTAGGCCATTTTTCTGAATCAACATGATATAATGACTTGGTAATTCTTTTTAATTGATCTAAGGTGCAATTATTACTGGAAATCCGCCATGGCCTCCAGCATAAATTGCCGCCATCAGGGGTGGTATATTTTAATTTCCGGATATTATCCAGTTCCCCGGATAATCCGCCATAAGAAATATGGAAATCAAGCCAGGATGAATCTTTATCTTCCTTGGCTTTTTTCTTGGCGCTATGGCAGAGTTCCTCCGATAACTGATAACCTCGGTAGAAAGGATATTTGGTTTTGATAATAGCTACACCGGCACAGGCAGTTAGAGGAAGTCCATCACTCGCATGATGATTAATAAATTCAATGAATTTCTCAGCACAATATAATCCCAAGCGCCCTTCGCATACAAAAGTAATATCGTCTCCAGCCAAAATAACAGGGCGAATGGGTAAGATAACCTTATCACCATTTTTCTGTAAAGACATGCCAATTTTTTCCATAACACCTTGGTTTATCATGTCTACGATATCCTGCAACAATGCTCTCATGGATACTTCCGTTGCCTGTCGCACCGATTTTGCCAGGTTGCGCATTTTAATTACCACCTGTTTGCCCGTGTTTTTTTCACATATACTCTGGAAGCGTTGCCCTATCCCATTTCCATCAATGTGTACAATGGCAATGTGACTCTCCCCAGTAGATTGACCCAACTTATCCAATTCGGTAGAAAACTCAAAATGTTCTTCTAACACATCTTTGAACAACTTTACAAAAAAATCTCTTTTGCTTGCTTCAAACCTGGCATTAGAAACGCTAGACATCCATTCCTGTTGTTCGTTATTCCAAATCTCGCCGGATAAGCCGGTAAACCGGCATTCAGCAGTAATCCCATGTCTTGGTATCACAACCTGAGGCGCATAGCGCATTTTGTTTTCCACCAACTGATTAAAGCAATTCTTAATACCCTCTCCTAAGTTATTTTCACTAATTGTTAATGCAGCTATATTAGTTTTTAACCCCGGTGTGTGAATTAGTAAGCTTTTTGCCCACTCTCGGATAAAATTTTTCGCTTTGTCCTCATTCCGGAAAAAGAGCAAAGCATTTCCCCCACCAATATAACCGGTTTCCATATCAATATCTTGGGATAGTATTTTCACATCTTTTGGTTCCTCCTCCCACTTATCAAGGCAAGCCTTACCTCCAAAAAGTGTTTTACCTGCTTCTGGCAGGCTTTTTTCAAAAATTTCCCGTACCAAAGTTGAACCGCCTACGTTTTCTTTTATCTTATTACTGCCAAAAACATATTCCTGTATGGAACCCACATCCAATACTACTATGGTTAAGTCCATGACCCTCTCCTCCTAAATACCAAGGTGGTTTTTTACCCTCTTCCATAACCTATCTGGTTCCAGGTCATTTACACCTATTACTTCAAAGGGGATGCTGGTGCCACAGTCTCTCAAAATATCTTTCCTTAATTCAGCAGCTTCACTATTTTTCAAGCAGCATAGAACTAATATGGCCTTAGCCTCATCTCCCCCAATTTGATATGCCCGCTGCAAAACCTGAAATCCCTTTAATTTGCATTTGGCTATGTCGGGTGTTATGGCACACTCAATGGCACAAGCCTGATAACCATTCAAAATTAATGTATCTATGTCAAATCCTTTCTCCCTTGTGGCTTTTTTCTTTGCCTGGTAGTTTGATATTAATCTAAAATTAGACCGGTCTTTGAGTCTTTCATTTAATACTGCACTAACATAGACCTCAAACCATTGTCCACCTGACAAGAATTCCTTTATTTTCCTACCAATATCATTAATCTTATCTTTTTGTTTCAACAATGGATAATAAGCTTTGTTGGATTTAAGATGTTCAAGCATTTTTTCAAAGACAGATAATTTGTACGACTTGCTTTCCCCAACATTTTCATTGATATTGTTCGCTTGTCTGAATATTTCTACTAGTGCCACGTCACTTTCTTTTGAGTTTGTTATTTTCTCATATATTTAAGTGAGCGCCGCTTCTTTCCCCTTTTTCTCTCTCTGACGTTCTGGATTTTCCACACAACCATGTAGTCTTAGTAGATGCTCAGGTGTTATGGTTATTTCTTTTCGCAAGTAACCACTTATGATGTTCTTCTCATCATCTTTTAAAGTATGATCCCGTGCATCCAAATAAGAATAAGATTTGGCGCTCTCGGTAAGCTCTTTATATTCTCTTATGGTTCTATGAACATGTACTCCCATCATCTTTGTTCCACCTGTGTAATTAAGGTGTAATTTCTCAGGAGGCTTAATTTTGTCCAATATATGTTCGGTAACTTCATCGCTAATTTTTTTGGCACAGCCGATATCACTTAATTGCGTTAATTCACAGGGACATGAAAACTCATCAATGCCCCGTTCGCCTATTAATAATCCTAGCCTTTCGGCTACTTCGGAAGTTTTCTCAGAATATATCAACCATATCTTCTTTAATTGTAGGTTGTTGGTTATAAAATACTTGGCGACAACATAATTGGGCAATGGGTTAGTACCGACCAGTAAAATCAAATGTTCAAACTCCATTAGATATAACCTCCATGTTTTTACATATGCAAACTTTCCTCCACAGTTTTGATCTCATCATTGGTGAGGCCGTAAAGTTGGTAGACGATTTGGTCGATTAAGCGGTCGGTAAGTTGGATTTTCTGCTTGCAGGGGGTGAGCTTACTTAAGCTGTGAATGTATTCTTTCTCCAATCGGTCATGGAATGCACGGGAGCTTGGGTCAATGGTCAAACGGTGCTTGTTTTTCTTAAGCACAGCTAGCAGTTTTTCAAAATCAGTGTTATGGTAGTCCTTGATGGTGGTTTTGTTAGTCAGGGAATCAATTCCCGTTCCGATCTCGTGTTCCAGCCAGTGCAAGAAGCCCTTGACCTCTTCCTGCTTGGCTTTGTTTAGGTCCAGCATTTGTTGCGCCAGGTGGGCCAGCAAATCGTGGATGACATCGGATTGCTCCGGTGTAGCGGCTAAGCACTGGGCGGTAAAGTCTAGCACTGGTTGCTGGTCTTGGGTTTCCAGATATCGCTGGTATTGGGCTATGCTTTCATCTACCAGCTGTCTGCGCTCTGTCTCCGGGGTGGCGAAGGAAATTTTAGGGATGGGAAGAGAATCTATTTCGTATGAATTTACATGATTATTAGTGCTTGTAAGCCTGAAACGCCACTCCAAAATTGAGCTATTTAATATGCCAAGAATAAAATTTAAATTATATTTATTAGGATTCGAAATATAATTTATTGTGTCTGAACAGAAGTTGCCAGCTTCTATTGTTGTTGCTATTATTCTCCTCCAGTTGTCTATACCTGCTCCTCGCTGGTATCCTATACGATTTAATTTGTGATCGTCAGCTTTTATATTTCTGCCAGGTGATTTTTTAAAGCTATTTAAAAACTTGGTAACCATCAGATATTGTGGAATGCCTTGTTTTTGAATTTCAGCCAATTCATATCTATTGACATGTGCGCCGCGGAGGATTATTTGTCCATCCGCCGGATTATCTGAAATAAATTTTTTATGGGTTGTTAGATTAACTTCGCCTTGTTTTGAGGGGGCGAAAGAGCCGAGCTTATTATGATTTGTATTAATCTCTAATTTCAGAGCTATTTCAAAATCATTTCTATTACACCATGGATAAGAGGGTATGCTATAGTTTTCTGGATCAAATTTACTAATTTCCTCCGGATGAATCCACAACAGGGATATGCTCTCCAAAATTTCTTTGCCAGGATGTACCCTCACATAAAATTGTTTGCTGGGGCTAGTCTTTTGGAGTACATATACACATGTCGATAACTTTGCATCGGGAAATATCCTGTTTTGTGGATCATCTTTTTGTGGGAATGCTTCTATTTGTAAGATTTGACTTGAAAATAGCAAGTGCTTTCTCAGGTTTCTTGCCTGCTTATCTCCAAATAAGGCAAGCGGAACAATAAAACCATGCATGCCACCGGACTTCAAGCTATTTATAGAAAGATTCACAAATAGCCTATAATAATTGAGTTTTTCTCCTATGCTTTCTGTATAGTCTTTAATTGATTCAAAATATTTTTTCTCGCTTTCTACTATATCTATTGATCTTCCTTGTTCTTTCGCCGAGATAACATCATACGGTGGATTACCTACCACCGCGTCAAAGCCGGGGTTGTCTTTTTTGGCCTTATCATAAAACACTTCGGGGAATTCCAACTCCCAGTGGAAGAAGTGTTTTTGGCGACTTAATTTTTTGGCTTCCTGCACCAGCTTTTGATCCCTGGTATCAAGCAAATGATGATCCTTGAATAGCTTATCCACCTCACCACTATGGGCTAGAAAATCCTGCGCCCCTTTATTGCCGAAATAGTCGCTGACCCATAAATCCAACATGCCTTTAAATGGTGCCAGGGCCAGATTCGCCCGTTCATATAGACTTACGCTTTCTTGCACTTCGGCGAAAGTGGAGTCGGTTAGCTTTCCCACATCACGCATAAGTTGGGTAGCGGATAGCAGTCCGGCAAACTGGCTGCCGAACAGGGTGGTTGCCAAGTGTTCCCTGACCTCGGCCACCTTGGCTCCAATCAGGGAATTACCGCACTTCAGGTGATGATCCAGAAAAGATAGCGGCGCACCCAGGGTAAAGGAGTCCAGCCACAGAGACAGCTTGGCCAGCTCCACCGCCATGGGGTTTAAATCCACGCCGTAGATACAGCGCTTCATGACCATGCGTTTTATCAGGTTGGTGTCGGTGAGTTTCTCCTGGTCAATCCTGATCCCGTTTTTCTCCAAACCCCCGACTATGTCTTGCCGGATACGCTCTATCTCTTTTAGCAGTGGACAATCAGGGTAAGCATTCAGCGCTTCGACCACCCGGTCGGAAATATAATCCACCGCCTCTACAAGAAAATGCCCTGATCCCATGGCCGGGTCCAGCACCTTGATGTCCAGTAGTGTGTCTTTGGCCTGCCGTTCCAGCGTATCAAACTGACTCCGATAAGCACGTATAGTATCCGTGGCTTGCGCTCGCTGCATCTTCTGCCGTAGTTTCCCGATTTGTTCCATCACTCTGGCCAGCTTCTCTTCCCGCTCACTAAGTAGCGGGCCTACAGTATGCTGCACAATGTATTTTACGATATAATCCGGGGTGTAGTAGCTGCCGGTGGCTTTGCGCTCCTGCTTGTAATTCTCCAGATACACCTCGCCCGTCGGAACAATCCGCTCCTGGCCATCCGGGGTCTTGGCGACCTTTAACTTCTTTTTGCGAGCTTCAGCTAAGGGAATATATACTTCCCTGCCTTTCTCTTTGACCACCGCCATGTCTTCTTCTGCAATCCGTAGGTGAAACTCCAACAAGCCTTAATAGATGCTGCCTAACTGGCGCACTCCCAGGGATTTGTAGTCTATGAACTTATGCTCGCCGGTTCTAGGGTCACACTCCCGCGTCAGAAGGTCTATGGCCTTGGCTAACCAAAAGTCCGAAATACGGTTCTCCTGCAAGAACCGGTGGCTATCCTCTTTACCGGAAAATAACCCGCCGTTGTATGTAGGTACATTTAACCCCGGATCGCCCCGGTCAATGATTTTAAACAGCGCCGCCAGATCATTCCACCAGTTGTCGGAGACCCGGCTTAGGGCGTGTCCCTGATCCAAGTGTCCGGCGATATCGTTTTTTATCCTGGTAAGACTGTATTGATAATAGCCGTGTTGGTCTGAGACAGGAAGCAGGTCGCGGGATTCGGCATACAGCAAAAACAACAGGCGATAAAGCAGAGTCAGAGTGGCGGTGTAAATTTGCTGGAGGGTTTCGGAGGATTCCGCAGTAATGACCCGAGGGTCCGTGACCCTTTCCTGGCGGCGGTATTCAATAACCCCCCGGGCCAGATAAATAAAAATCTCTTCAAAGATTAAATCCTTTAGCCGAGCACCAACCTCCACCGCATAGGCCGTACTCCCTTCGTATACTTGTTCCAGGAAAGTTCTACCGGTGGTGGGGTCAGGAAGATAGGCGGGTTTGCGGAAGAAATGATAGAAATAGCGGAAGGCTTCTATATCATCCGTTTCCAGGATGGCCTCTAGATCCACCTCATAGTAGTTGGTGGCGCGGGAGTGGGCCTGCTGGTAATACAGCCGCCAGAGCTTGCCGTTGGTGAGAATGCCCCAGTCCACCTGGGTGCCGATTAAGTAGTTGATGATCTGGAAACTGGGATTGGTATTTTTATATGTGTCGCGGGCATCATCCGGCGATTTTACATCCAGGTTCCGGCCCCAGTATTTGGCGTCGCAAATAGCCAGTACTCGGCGGTAAAACTTCTCCTGATCCCTGATCAGCTTCTGGGCTTCAGCTTTTTCTTCCTGGCTTTTGAACAGGGAATAATCAGGTCGGTTAGTAACCCCCTGACGCTTAAAGGCTGTTTGGGGGATATAAGCAAACCCCAACACCTCCTCCAGCACTGGGCGAATAAAACTATCATCAGTCTGCGCCTCGTTCAGGCCGGAGAGAACATGCCGTTGACCTTGGTATATGGTCTTAAGCCTTTTCCATGGGGTAGATATATCTTCAGCCCACTCTGCCTGTTCCAGCAGGCGGTGCTGGAGGTAGTAATCTGAGAATAGGGATTGGTTTTTGAAGGGTGTATATAACTCAGTTAGGGAATTTGCCATTTAGAAGAATCTCATATGAATAGGATTTAATCCTTTACCAGTCTTAAACTTTACTATGTTCTTAGCTGGAATTTAAATTTACTGGTTAGTTTTAGGATTGCGGCCTTTATTGGCAGCAGCTTTTGCTACGGAAAACATCTCGTCCGGTCATCTCCCGGCTAATGAAGCTTCAGCCAACAGCATTTCTTATACTTCTTCCCGCTGCCGCAAGGGCAGGGGGCGTTTCTGGGGACTTTTGGGTCAGTGACCCTTGGGTCAGTGCCCCTTTCCCTTCTGAGCGGTGCTGCTGGTCTGGGAACTGCTGCCTTTCTTGCCTCAACTAAACCGAGGTCTATCCGCTGGATGCAATCCTCTATAATCTGTTCAACTTTATCAAGAAGCTCTTGGGATTTCCTTAGTGTTTTCAGGTTGGGAGTTTGCTCTTCCGGCAGTTCCAGGTACATGCTGCACAGCGCATCACTTTCCGCCAGGCTTTTTAAGGCCTCCCTGCCGTCCGGGGTCATCTCCCGAGGGTCGGTATCGGCAAAGTCCAGGCCCTTAATAAAGGCCAAGCTCTTCCGGGTAATCATCTTAACCCTGTCTTTTATCCCCTCGGCGGTAAGTGGAAATTCCTCCCTGATATCAGGCAAGGGCTTATCATCATGTTGGGCATCGGAGATGAGATTCCACAATCCCATAATATTGCCCATAAACCTTTGCGCTTGTTCCATGGAATCATACACCGGCTCATGGCCATCAAATAGCCAGCCGAACCAGGTTGACGGCATGGATACATGCGTGCCTGTAATAAGCCCCCTTAAGAAGAAATAGACCTCATGGATGGATTTGGGGCAGTTCACCTCCCTTAATAACTGTTCAAATGCCCTTTGCCCCTCAAACCTCATCGCTCCTGAAATCATGCCCTCCATTTTCCACTCCATTGCTTAGAAAAGAGATAGGAGTTGGTGGTTATCCCGCAGCCACTTTTTGTGCTGCTCATAATCGGGACACAATGCCTTCACCTTACCCCAGAATTTTGTTGAATGACTCATCTCCTCTGTATGCACCAGCTCGTGCACCGCCAGGTAATCAATCACACTTAACGGAGCCATGACCGCCCGCCAGCTAAAGCTTAAATTGCCCCGGTTGCTGCATGATCCCCAGCGCCTCCGGGCATTGGTGATGTTTATCCGGTTATACTTGAGCCCTGAAAGCAGGGAATAATGGTTTACCCTTTCGGCGATTTTTGCCCCTGCCTGATCTATATACCAGCGGATAAAAACTTCCCTGGCGTTATCAAGGTGACTATGGGAGAGATAAAAACCATTATTAAAAGTAAGCGGTAAGACCGCATGATTATTTATGACCTGAAGTTTATAAAGTTCCCCCAAATACCAAAACTCCTTAACGGTTACAAACTCCTTAGCCGTGATACCGCTGGTTTTTTCTCTTGCCAAATTCTGATTCTTTAATATCCAGCGTTTTTTCCTGTCTAGCACCTTCTGGATATCAGCCAGGGAAGCCTTTTCTGGCACCCGCAGAATCAGCTTTGCATCCCGGGTAATTTCAAGGGAAAAGCTTTTACGCTTTGATCGAACGAGTTTATCAATCTTAATCTCTGACAATATCTCCACCGGTATATCCGCCATACCCAAGAAGGTTCACTCATTTTCAATGAAGCGTGCAACAGCCTTTCCGCACCGTTTGCACTCCCCCTCAAGGACTAAATTCCCATCTTTAAGCTGGCCGAAATAGTTAACAATAGTAGTTGGTTTTATACAGTTCCCGCACCAGACATTGTTGAGGATTCTGGTTCTATATTACAAAGGGATAGCTTCCCAGATTTTTCTGGCATTCGGGGCAAATATGTTGCTCATGGTTATTTTGCTTGTTAACGAACGGAAACCTCAATATATCAGCTATGTGACATTAGCGATCACTACTACTTATTAACTGCAATACCATAGTGTCCAAAAATTTTTTCCAGCACGACTCTATGATTCTCTATTAGTTCCTTGGGCCTCCAGTTTTCATAATTCTTAAAAACCCTCAGTGAGTTTGGACACGTATCGATACATTTGTCGAAGTAGTGCTTCTTTTTTTCCTTGTAGTCCAGTCGTCCTTGAGATGAGTTCTTGCGTCGAGTGATGAGCACCAGGTTCCCGAGTTTGTCCGTCCACTCAGCGCATTCCTCCGGCGAAAAGTCCTTCACCCATTGGCTGTCATCGGCAGGATTTTGCGGAAGAACGTGCTCGACTGATAACGTCTCGAAATGCATGGGCCGGTCATGATTATTGTTGTAGAGGAAATCAAGCTTCAACAGTACATAACGAGCAAAACGTCTTCCGTAGACGGGCCCCTCAACAACACGGCAAAAGGAATCCGCATCAATATCAAAGCATCCGGAACTGAACACATCATTCACACTACCAGCGTCATCGATCACCTTGATGACCCGGTTCATTGCCTCTATGCGGTCTGTTGGAGAGTACTGTCCGATCCAATCAGCCGAGAATTTGTTGTCCAGTCGCTTCAGAAACTCCAACAGACGATCATAACCAAATCTGTCGAAATACCGGAGCAACGGCGGTACCCAGTCCGTTGCGGGTAGC
>JAJRUS010000023.1 GCA_024277675.1 bacterium
GCATTGGTGAACCATATACGCAGGTGGGTATCTTCCTGTCAATATTCAAAGGGCCTATTGATCGCTCACCCATAGCGGGTAGTGTAGAGGCGGTTACCTATACCCCGGGTAAGTTTAAGGCCGCATTCGTCGATAAAGCATCTTCCGATAATGAACATAACACCATAGTGCTGAACGGAGAGCAGGCCAAGGTTTTTGTTAAGCAAATAGCGGGTCTTATAGCCCGGCGGATTGTATGTTGGATTAAGCCGGGTGATCAACTGGCCAAGGGAGAGCGTATCGGTTTGATTCGCTTCGGTTCGCGGGTGGATTTGTTTCTGCCGGCGGATAAAGTGCAGCTTAAAGTTAAGCTGGGTGATAAGGTAAAGGGCGGGGCGAGTATTATAGCCCATTTTAAATCAGATGTTGCAACTGGCTTAAGGTAATACAAATGGCTGAGGATTATTATAAAATATTAGGGGTGGCTAAAGATGCTGACAAAGATCAGCTGAAAAAGGCTTTTCGCAAGTTGGCTATGAAATACCATCCCGATCGGAATAAAGGCGATAAAGCAGCGGAAGAGCGCTTTAAGAAGGCAAATGAGGCCTATGCGGTGCTCAGCGACAAAAAGAAACGCCAGCAGTATGATATGTTTGGGGCGGATGGCTTCAGTCAGCGGTTTAGCCGGGAGGATATTTTCCGGGGGGCCGACTTTGGCAATATTTTTAAAGAATTTGGTTTTGGCAACGGCGAGGATATCTTAAGCCGCTTGTTTGGGGGTAGCTTTGGGCAGCAAAGCCGGCCCGGCAGTTTCAGCTTTTTTAGTAGCGGCGCCGGAGCGCAGGGGTCTCCCTTTGGTCAGCCTGGCGAGAGTTGCAGCCGTAAGGCGCATTATAGCGCTGGAGCGCACCAGCCGTCAGGCCAGGACATGGTATGTGATATGACCATATCTTTCATGGAGGCGGTTCAAGGTGGACAGCGGACACTTACCCTGAAACACCAGGCCGGGCAGCAGCAGGTTAAGGTAAAAATACCCGCCGGGATTAAAGAAGGTCAACGTTTACGGGTTTCCGGTAAGGGAATCGGGGTGGGCGCCGGCAATTTATATATTAAGATAAAAATCGCCCCGCATCCCATATTTACCCGTGAAGGGGATGATGTTTATGTGGAAAAGGAAGTGTTGCCCTCACAAGCCATGCTGGGCGGTACTATAGAAGTACCCACCTTAAACGGCAATAAACGTCTGAAACTCCCCCCTGGCAGCTCCAGCGGCCGGAAGATAAGGTTGAAAGGCTGTGGAATAAAGCGCTTAAAAGGCGGCGGCCATGGCGACCTATATGTCAGGCTGGCTATAAAAGTACCCGCCAAGCTTTCAGTCCGTCAGAAAAAACTCGCCCAGGAACTCGCCCAGGAGGGATTGTAACCCCTGTTTTTGGCCCGAATAATTTAGTTGAATATTATGGTTTTATTGGCTTCCGAGCTATAGCTTTCCGGTAAATAGAATTTTATCGGGCATTGGATTTGAGGTCTTATCCCCATAGAGTGTTTGGCTAATCCGGGGCAGATTTACGAATAGATGGAGTTTTAAAGCCAGTGATTCACTTGAGGTTGCCCGTGCTGAAGAAGGGGCGGCATTCTCGCTAAGGGTGAGGGATGGCGGGCAGACTCATCAGGTCTTTGATTTTAAGCAATTGCCGGGAAAAATTCCGGTCGTATTTCATTGAACAACATTTCCCCAGCTTTCAGACGTACACCCTTTTATTCTGTCTGCCTCTAATTCTCAGCTTTTATCAGATGCTTACGGTATAGCTTGTGACATTCCATACAATTTGCTATCAGTTTCTGTATCTGATTTTGTGATTCTTCAAAGTTCTTTTGTTCGAATTCCCGCCCGATATTATTGGCCAATGCCTGCTGTCGGTCACACTGCTCATTCCAGGCCGCTTTCTGTGACATATGCTCAGGACTGATCTTTTTAGCCATGTAATTACTGATGACGACCAGGTTTTCGGTAGTGGTTTTCATCCTCACATCATCGTAATTTATAAATCCATACATCATATACCTCAGATTATCCCAATTCCTATCCATCAGATTACTGAGGCTATCCCCATCTTTGGCCTGCATTGCCTCCAATTGAGCTGCACTCAGTTTCAGCTTCGGTTTCAGATACTTGCGGTATAGCTTATGACAATCCATACAGTTTTTTGTCAGCTTAAAGAAGTTATTTCGAGATTCATCAAAGTTTTGTTGTTCAAACTCGCGCTTCAAATCTCCCGCCAAGTTACGTATGGCGCTACACTGTTGTCCCCATTCCGCTTTATGTTCCATATATGCAGGCGTAATCCCTGTAAGCATGTAACTACTGAGGGCAACTAAATTGCCGGTGGCGGTTTTTATTTTCTCGGTATCATAATTTATGAAACCGTACATTATATACTCTATATTATTCCAATCCCTTTCCATTAATTTACTGAGGCTATCTCCTTTTTTAGGCTTCATCTTTTCCAGTCTGCCCTCACTGGGTTTCGGCGGGGGAGTTCCTTCGCCACAACCTGACATCCCGATTACTAAAAATAATATTGCTAATGAAAATATTTTAACTGCGCTCCGTCTCATTTTGCCATTCCCCCTTCATAACCAGTAGATTATAAGATAGTGTGTCCTGGCCGCTTACTCCCAATCTATTTTAGGTTAATGTTATTCTGTTTGCTCATCACCTTCAGATTTCATCAGATGCTTGCGATATACCTTATGGCAATCCATACAATTTTCGATTAGTTTCAAAAAATAGTTTCGTGCTTCATCAAAATTCTGCTCACCAAAATATCGCTGAAGATTTGTGGCTAACTCACGTTGTGTATCACACTGTTGCAGCCAGGCTGTTTTATTGGCTCGATGTACAGGCGGTATTTCTTTGGTCATATAACCACTTATAGCAATCATATTTTCCGTAGCGGTTTTTATCTTTGCATTGTCATAGTTTATAAATCCATAGATTATATATTCAAAATTACTCCAACTTCTATCCATAAGCCTAGAGAGACTATCCTCAGATCGTGGCTTCATTTTTTCCAGTCGGCTTTCAGTCTTTTTTCGCCGGGGGGCTTCTCCGCCACAACCCGACAACCCGACAGTTAATAATATTGCCAGTGAAAATATTTTAACCGTACTCCGTCTCATCTTCTATTCTCCTTTTATAAACAACAAATTATGAGCGATAAAACTTTAAAATATAGTGACTAAGCCTTAATTAAAATACCACTATTAGGTTGATATGTCAAACAACTTGAGCACATATTTTATATTTTTACAACTGCCCTAACTACGAATAAAAGTCAGCATAAACCTGCCGATTATATAAAAGAGCAGCCGAATTCCCCGCAGAAATGTTTTTAGCCTGACGGTCAGTGGATTTAAATAAGGCTCGTCAGGATAGATGGTGAGCCAGCAGATTCCCGGATAGAGTAAGCGTTTAAGAAATCTAAGCCATTTATCCTGATACAGGAACAAGGCCACTATGCCCCTGGTATCCTTGCGTAGTTCCGCCTCCCCATGTAGCACTTTGTGTTCATCCAGGATAAGCGGAAATAGTTTGCGGGTTAATACCGGGGGGGCAATGGCCCGCCATATATCCGGTTCTACTTGAGTACCCAACAACCGATTGGCAAAATACAATGTATAATAAACACGGGTTGATATGCCTGATGCTTTAACCACCTCGACAATTTGTTCCCAGTCGATAATGTTTTCCGGTGAAGAGACCATCCATTCCACATCCCATAAGTCCTTTAAGGACAGGAACCAATGGCCGCTGAAATGCAAACACAGGTGTAGAAAAAGATTCTCCGGCGATGGGATTAATACCTTGGCCTTAGATATTTTTATATGTTTTGCTCCCTGCCATAAGCGATTTACATCGAAATTGATTAAGCCCTCTGCTGAATAGATATCCCAGTGAAATTCGAAACTTAATCCAGGAGGGATTTTACGCTTGTAAGTAAGATGAAAATAGCAATCTTTCATAAAGCTGGCAGTGGGCAATGGATTTTCCAGTCGATAATCAGGCTGCATGATGTCATCTATCTGACCCAGGTGTTCGGCCCGGATTAACAGGTCTACATCCCCAAATGAGCGCAACCCGATATCGGGGTAAAGCAATTGAGCCAGCGCCGCGCCCTTCAACAGCAACACCTCAACCCTTTGCCCGGCCAGCGCGCCTGATAAACGCTCCAACTCCTTATAATAGGCCAGATTCAAGCCGCAGATGGCGGCGTATTCATCTTTGAGTCTGGCTAATATCGCAATCGGAATAATCTCTTTAAAGCATGGCTCTTTTATACAGTAATACAGCAGGCTGATTACATCATAACGGCGGGCCAGTTGCAGCACAATCTCCCAGTCTATTCCCGACCGGCAAAAACGCCGGATTTCCTTCCGGTCTAAGTCTGTGGGCCGACATTTGGTGGCCCGAAATAAAAATGCATAATGTGGCCCCCAACGGCTTTCTATGGCTGATTTTTTTTGAAGCATATTACTCCCTGTATTGGCGATATAGTAGCACAGAGTAATTTAGTGGACAAGCAAGCTATGATTAAAAAAATTAGTTTGATATTGCAAAGTTAATTTTGGTTTGCTATTTTAAGGCCAGCAACCGGATAGTTTAGTTTAATGAACATAAAAAATCGGCGGAAAAGCATTAAGGCAGTTAGCTTATGAATTATCAAGAGCTTATAAAATCGTCTTTAAAACTCGCAACCGGTAAGCGTACTCTTACACAGGCGATAAATTTCTTAAAATACAAAGCCGGTTCACCGGCCGAAGCGCTGAATTACGCTCCCATAGTGTTGTCGATTTCACCCACTGATCGCTGCAATCTCAGTTGTGACATGTGCCTGACCCACTCACCCCGGGCCAAGGCTAATCCCTACAGGCATAAACCGGTACCCGATATGTCTTTTGAGCTGTTTAAGCAGGTGGTGGATAAGTTTCCCAGCGCGCTGTCTATTCAGATTGTGGGCACCGGAGAGCCGCTGCTGAATAAAGATTATTTTAGAATGGTGGAATATGCGGCCATAAAAGGCAGGATGGAGGTTGCCACTACTTCTAACGGAACTATATTAGCTGATAAAATAGATGCCATAATAGCGGCCCCGCTTACTTATTTTTTTGTTAGCTTAAACGGGCATAATGCTGATGAGTTTGACCGGCTCACCGGTTGCGGCGCTGAATGCTACCATAAGATTTATGAAAATGTGGTCAGACTGGTTGATAAAAAACGCAGCGCCGGGGCAAATTTAAAAATCGGCGTTTCTTATGTGCTTGACAAAACCAACTTTGAGTTTTTAAATGATATGATTCAAGTGGCCGATAAGCTGGGGGTGGATGAGGTTAAAATCATGCCTTATCTTTCCACCCTGGATATACCGGGATATACTTCGAAAGAGCGTAGTCTGTTTGAAGGTGATAATGCAGTTAAAAATATTTTTTCAAATATTACTCCAACCCCTGGAATGAATGTTGCCCTATATTCTCCTCTGAAAAGTACACCGACTAAGAACTGCCGGACTTTTTTTACCCACATCAGGGTGGATGGGGCCGGAAATATAGGAAGTTGCGGCCGGATGTTGCTGGATCTTTCCCGAAATGGAAAATTTACCGATAAAAATGTCTGGAATAATGATTATTTCAGGCGAATGCGGCGCATATATTTAGATCCAAAATTAGCTCTACTTGAGCCTTGCACCGTTTGTCCTGAGAATATGGGCGATAGAATATTATAAAGAGGAGATTATATTGGAAGTTCCATTATTGGATTTGCAGGCCCAATACAAGGATATTGAGCAGCAGGTTTTACAGGCCATAAGAGAGGTTTATGAGCATAAGCTTTTTGTATTAGGGCCTGAAGTAAAAAGATTAGAGCAGGAAATTGCCGCTTATTCAAATGCCGATTACGCCGTAGGAGTGGCTTCCGGCTCCGACGCCATATTGCTTTCGTTAATGGCGTTGGATATAGGCCCGGGGGATGAGGTAATCACTACCCCTTATACATTTTTTGCTACTGCGGGTTCCATCTCCAGGCTGGGCGCTACACCTGTGTTTGTGGATATTGATGAGCAAAGCTACAATATCTCACCAAGCGCTATAGAGGCCAAAATTACTTCCAAAACCAAGGCCATTATGCCGGTGCATCTGTATGGTCAGTGTGCCGATATGGATGCAATCCTGGATATCGCCGCCAGACATAAGTTGCCGGTCATAGAAGATGCCGCTCAAGCCATAGGAGCAGAATATGGAAAAGCCGCCGCAAACAAAAAAGCGGGTTCCATGGGGGACTTTGGCTGTTTTAGTTTTTTCCCTTCGAAGAACCTGGGTTGTATGGGTGACGGTGGGATGATAGTAACCAATGATGCTGATCTGGCCCAAAAAACGTCTATTTTACGGGTTCATGGCAGCAAGCCTAAATATTATCATCGGGTTATCGGGCTAAACAGTCGCCTGGATACATTACAGGCGGCGGTTTTATCGGTAAAATTAAAATACCTTGGCGGTTGGTCGGAGAAAAGGCGAAAAAATGCCGAAGCATATAATAAATTGTTTAAAGCTAAAGGTTTGCTGGGACTTATAACGTTGCCCTTTACCGAATACAATAATAAACATATATACAATCAGTACGTGATTCGGACGCCAAAACGGGATCAACTAAGAGAATTTTTACAGGAAAAGGGAATCGGTACGGAGATTTATTATCCGATTCCGCTGCATCTTCAGGAATGTTATCATCAACTGGGCTATAGTGAGGGAGATTTCCCTCATGCCGAGAAAGCGGCTCAAGAGACGCTGGCGCTGCCGATTTATCCTGAATTAACCCAAAAGCAGCAGCAGTCGGTGGTTAGCTCAATCGGAGAGTTCTTTAATTCATAGACCTTGAGGGTTTATATGCAAAACACACAATACAATCGAAGTGTAGCGGTTATTGGCAGCGGATATTGGGGCAAAAACCTCGTACGTAATTTTAACGAATTAGGGGCGTTACATACCATTTGTGAGAGCGATGCGGATATCTTAAACGGTTTTAGTGGTAAGTATAGGGATGTCCAGGTTACTAATGCATATATAGATGTGCTGAATACCCCTGAAATTAATGCTATCGTATTGGCTACTCCGGCAGAGACCCACTACTTCCTGGCCAAGGAAGCCCTGCTGTCTCAAAAAGATGTATTTGTGGAAAAGCCCTTAGCCCTGAAGGTTGAGGAGGGAGCCGATTTAGTCCGTATTGCTAAGGCAAAAGGTCAAATCTTAATGGTAGGCCACCTGTTACATTACCATCCGGCTATTATTAAAATAAAAGAACTGCTTCAGGCGGGAGAGCTGGGCAGGATGCAGTATATATATTCCAACAGGTTGAACTTAGGCAAGGTGCGCCGCGAAGAAAATATACTCTGGAGTTTCGCTCCTCACGATATATCGGTTATGCTGTCATTATGCGAGGAACTTCCCCGGGAGGTAGCCTGCTTCGGCGGAAATTATCTGCATCAGCAAATTGCGGATGTAACCGTATGTACCCTTTCCTTCCCCTCCGGTATTAAGGGGCATATTTTTGTTTCCTGGTTGCACCCGGTTAAGGAGCAGCGCTTTGTGGTTGTCGGTTCTGATAAAATGATTATTTTCGACGATACCGAATCCACCCATAAGCTACTGCTGTATCCGCATAAGATAAAGTGGCAGGGAATTGTGCCGTTGTTGGATAAAAAAGAGGCTATTCCTATTAGTATTGAAACGGATGAGCCATTAAAAAAGGAATGCGTTCATTTCCTGGATTGCATCCAAAACCGCCATTCACCCCTTACTTCCGGTGACGAAGGCTTATCAGTACTCATGGTGCTGGCTGCGTTTCAACAATCGCTGGAAAACAGGGGCCGGCTGGTTGGATTATAAGTCCGACCGGCTCCCAGGTGTTGAATCATTAATCCAGCCTGGGGTCAATGACCCCCCGGCTGGCAGGAAATATTGGTGACAGAAAGCGAAAGAATCCTCTGTATAACTATGTCGGATTGGGATGGGCCTAAATACGGCCGGCATCATCTGATGAATACCCTGGCTGATAAGCATAAAGTGGTCTGGGTTGAAGGGCCTGTTTCCCTAAACAGGGGGTCTGTTCGGCAGATTTCACGTTTTCTGAGGTTTCTGAAACCGCCCCGAAAGATAAAGGAAAATCTGGTAATTTTAACGCCACCCCCCAGCATACCATTTATTGATCGATTTCCATTATTACAAAGGTTAAACGGTTTTATTTTATACTTATGGTTGAAGTCAAAGCTTAAAACCTTGGGGTTTTCCCCCACGATTTTCTGGGCTTTTTTCTGCCTCACCCCTTATTTGGTAGGGAAATTTGGTGAGGATTTAAGCCTCTATTATTGTAATGATCCTTATTTTGACAATGATTTTATGATTGCCAAAGAAAAGGAATTGTGCCAGAAAGTGGATTTAATATTTACCGTGTCAAATCACTTGACCGATACCAAAAAAACATATAATAATAATTGCCATACTATATTACACGGAGTTGATGTAGCTGTTTTCTGTGCTGACAATGACTATGTTCCTGAAGATGTGAAGCATATTAAGAAACCGGTTATCGGCTATGTGGGAGCCATAAAAGGTTATATAGATTTCGATTTACTCACCTATTTAGCTCAAAAGCATCCTGAATGGTCCATTCTGGTGTTGGGCCATATGACTAAAATGCAGCCTGCGGAGAACAATAAATGGGAAAATTTGAAATATCAGCCCAATATCCACATATTAGGAGAAAAAGAGGGGAAGCTCATTCCCAGTTATATAAAATCGCTGGATGTGGCGCTATTTCCCTATAATGTGGAAAAATGTAAAGCTTACAAAAAGGGGCTTTATTGGCAGGTTCCTTTAAAGTTCTTTGAGTACCTCATTATGGGAAAACCGATTGTATCCACCGATTATACTGAATATGAAGGAATTCCGGCGGATTATTATGAAATGGCGCACACCGCCCAGGAATTTTTACAAAAAGTGGAAAAAAGTTTACTGGAAGATTCTAAGGCCAAACAAAGCCGGCGCATAGCTTTTGCCAGACAAAACTCCTGGCAGCATCGGGTTGAGCAAATAGCAGGCTACATATCTGAGACCAGAGCCAGAAAAATAATTGGTTGAAATTGGTGATAATCAATGCTATGATAAACCACTTGTAAGTTGTTAAGTGGTTGCGATATGTTTTATATATCAGTTAGATAGTGATTTTATCCGGCAGTGTCGAGTGCGGGATGACGGGTTTAAATAAATCAGCTTTTAAGTTAATCGTCAGGAATATATTTACAGTCCCGGTTATCCTACAGTTGTAAAAGACATCTTGTTTTAGTGACTTTTTGGGTGTAAGGTTTCTGCATATGTATATTTTAGGTATATCGGCTTTTTATCATGATAGCGCAGCTTGCCTGGTAAAAGACGGCGAGATAATCGCCGCCGCCCAGGAAGAGCGCTTTACCCGCAAGAAGCATGACTTTTCCTTTCCTAAGAATGCAGTTAAATATTGTCTGGCTGAGGCCGGCATCAAGGCTCGGGATTTGGACTATGTGGCTTTCTATGATAAGCCGTTTATCAAATTCGAGCGATTAGTCAAAAGCTATCTGGCCTATGTTCCGGCAGGCATAAAGTCATTTTTGCAGGCTATGCCGTTATGGCTTAAGCAGAAGCTGTTCTTAAGGGATATTTTAAAGGAAGAGTTGGCGTATGAGGGGAAGCTGATATTCCCTGAGCATCATCAGTCACATGCCGCCTCAGCCTTTTATCCATCACCCTTTCAGGAGGCCGCCATACTGACGGTGGATGGGGTAGGGGAGTGGGCTACTACCAGCTACGGGGTGGGTCGGGACAACAAAATTAATTTAATGGCCGAGCTTAGATTTCCTCATTCGCTGGGGCTTTTATATTCGGCGTTTACTTATTATACCGGATTTAAGGTTAATTCGGGCGAATACAAGGTGATGGGGCTGGCCCCTTACGGTGAGCCGAAATATGCCGATCTTATCTTTAATGAATTAATGGATTTAAAGCCCGATGGTTCCTTTAAGCTCAACTTGAAGTATTTTGACTATTGTGTCGGGCTTAAGATGACCAACGGGCGGTTTAACAAACTGTTCGACGGCCCGCCGCGTAAGCCGGAGAGTGTGGTTACCCAGCGGGAAATGGATCTGGCGCGTTCGGTGCAGGTGGTTACTGAGGAAGTAATCCTGCGTATAGCCAGGCATATACATAAAGAAACCGGTCAGAAATACTTGTGCCTGGCGGGTGGGGTAGCCTTAAACTGTGTGTCCAATGGAAAAATATTACGAGACGGGCCTTATGAAAATATCTGGATTCAACCGGCGGCCGGGGATGCCGGCGGCGCCGTGGGAGCGGCGCTGATTGTCTATTATGATTACCTCAAAAATCAGCGTAAGGTAGAAAAAAAGGAGTGTTGGCCGTCCAGTTATCTGGGGCCGGCCTTTGAAAACGGTCAAATCGAAGAATTTTTTAAATCTAATAACATTCCCTATGAAGAACTACAAAATAAAAATATTTCCCGCCGGGTTGCCCGCTTGCTGGCTGATGAAAAGGTGGTCGGTTGGTTTCAGGGCCGGATGGAGTTCGGCCCCGGGCATTAGGTGCGCGCAGTATTATCGGAGATGCCCGTTCGCCGAATATGCAGTCGGTAATGAACTTAAAGATAAAATATCGGGAATCGTTTCGTCCGTTTGCGCCTACGGTGCTTCAGGAATGTGTTTCAGAATACTTTGAATTCGAGGGGCAAAGCCCGTATATGTTGATTACCGCCCCGGTCAGGGAGGGAAAAAGGCGGAAACTGAGCGCCGAAGAAGAAAAATTATTCGGGATAGAGAAGTTAAAAACCCTGCGTTCGGAAGTCCCGGCGGTTACCCATGTGGATTATTCCGCCAGGCTGCAAACGGTGAGTGAGGCCAGTAACCCCCGCTATCATGATATGTTGAAGGCTTTTTATGAGCTGACCGGCTGCCCGGTGATTATTAATACCTCATTCAATGTGCGGGGTGAACCCATCGTGTGTACCCCTGGAGATGCCTATACCTGTTTTATGCGCACCCAGATGGATTACTTGATTATGGGCAATTACCTGCTGGATAAAACCAGGCAGCCTGAGTGGGAAGAAGATTTTGACTGGCGGGATCATTTTGAGGCGGATTGATAAAGAGGGTGTCAGGTCTTGGCGGGCTGTTGCTCAAAGGCCAAAATGCACAAAATGATGTTTCAGTGCATCTCGCCCTAAAAAGCAACTTATTGATTTTATTATACCTTAATTTTGGGTTTCGGCCTGAGGACAGGCCGAAAAATCTGTTTAATGGATTTGGGCAACAGTCCGTTGGCTTGTAGAAGAACTTACTGGTGGAGAATGATTGATTGGCATTAATATTTGAATGGGACAATACTAAAGCTAAACGCAATATAGTTAAGCACAAAGTATCTTTTGAAGAAGCCTCAACAGTATTTGGCGATCCATTATCAATTACAATTGATGATCCAATACATTCATCCCCTGATGGAGAATGATTTATTACTATTGGCTCATCATATTGTGGTAAAATTATAGTAGTGGTGCACTGTGATCGAAGCAATTCTATTCGTATCATTAGCGCCCGGCTTGCTACCCGAAGAGAGGGGAAGGCTTATGAAGAAGGTAAATAATCACGAAAATGAAACAGACATGCTAAATGAATATGATTTCAGCCATGGCGTACGGGGAAAATATGCGGCTAGATACAAAGAAGGCAGTAATGTGGTGGTATTGGAACCAGATGTGGTTGAGGTGTTTCAAAATGCGGAGGTAGTAAACCGCACCTTAAGAGCATTGGTGGATATTGTCCGTTCTCAATCAAAACAAACTACCTCTTAATTAAAAATGAACAAACCAGCTACGAAAAAAGATATCAGAACCTTTGGAATCGGACTGGCGGTTATTCTGGCGGTGGTTGCCAGTATATCATTCTACAGGCATGGCCAGTCGCTTAAATTGTGGTGGCTATATGCTACATCAGGCGTGGTGCTGCCGTTGGCGCTGTTTGCCCCTAATGTGTTGAAACCGGTTTACAAGGTGTTTATGAAGGTAGGCCACGTTGTGGGCGCCTTTAATACCCGGCTTTTACTGGCGCTGATATATTATGTGGTGTTTACCCCGATCGGTTTATTGGCCAGGCTGTTCGGTAAGGATTTGTTGGATGTCAAACTGGAGCCTCAAGCTGATACCTATTGGATTAAAAGGGAGGTTAAGGAGATTACCCAGGAGGAATATGAAAGGCAGTTTTAGCGTATGAGTTTGGATTACGCCATCATATATTGAATAAACAAAGGAGTTGATGTTTAGATGGGAAAAGCAAGTTTAATTAAAGAGTTATGGGCTTTTATGAAGGTTAACAAGAAGTTTTGGCTGGCCCCTATTTTGATAGTGCTGCTTTTGTTGGGAGCCTTGATTATCTTTACCGAAACATCAGCCTTATCCCCATTTATATATGCGCTTTTCTAGGAGTCTGTCGGCACTTGTTTTACCGGAATATTGAGGGCGGCTAATTCCGCTAAAATAAGCGCCATTAGCCGGGGAATTTTGGAACGTATAAGTTGGGTAAGTTCCAGTCCTAAATGGGAAGCGTCTTCGGGCACAATCCCGAATATAATGGTGTGGGGGAGCTTTCCGTCTAAGCGGCGGGCAATTTCCAGTGCCTCCAATAGCCCGATTTGATGTAAGGAATTCTTAGCCGATGTTTGAGAAGCCAGTTCTTCCGGCGTTATTTTTATTATAGCTCCCGGTTTTTGTTTAGCTTTGATGGCGTCTATAATTATAAGACGGTCGGTGTCGCAGATGACAGGCAAGAGGTCCAAGCCCATGGTTGCGCCCTCAATTAACTTTACATTTTCAGGGAAATGGTAATCCTGCCGTAGTTGTTCAATAACCCTGACCCCCACCCCTTCGTCTTTTAATAATATATTTCCTGTTCCCAGAATTACCACTTCAGGCGGCCGGGTTTGAGCCGATTTGTGTTGTTTCATGTTAGCGCCGGATTTTTGGTATTATTCATTAGCATCTTCCAGTACGGGTTTTATCTTCTCTCCGGCAAATCCCTCCATTTGCTCGATACCGAAGCTTTTGACAATCACCGCTCCTCCCATAATTACTCCTAGATAGATAGTGAAGAAACGCCACAGGATGATTAATATGCCCAATATGTATTGGGGCACCAATGGGGCAAAAAATACGTAAAAACCGCCCTCGGCTATTCCACTTCCTCCCGGTGTAGGCGAGAAGTATAACAGAAAATACAGCACAAACTGAATCATGAAAACCTTACCCAAGTCTACGTGAAAATTAAGGCCTTTCAAAATTACATATGCCATGGAATAGCTGGCGCAGATAAAGCCGATGGTACACAGAGTAGCTCCAAAGATGCTCAATTTACGCTGCTTAAAAAACAACTTCATGCTGTAATTCAGTTCTTCAATCCAACCATCTATGGTCTGAATAAACTGGGGAGTCCGATTTCTTAAGAACTTGAACCTGGACAGCAGATGTAGTATCCGCGCTACCACATTTTCAGCCAGGAGCGGACTGAAAATGGCGTATAAGATAAACAGGATCAACACCAAAAGAAAGAGCGCCACTCCGTCAAACATGCGCTTAAACCAGACATTGGGTAATAATTCCCGGTGGTAATAAATGATAAGCGGCCCGCCGATAGCAATAAACATTATCATCAAAATGCCGCGGATAACCACTACCGAGGTGCCCTTACCTACTCCCATGCCTTTCTCTTTAAGCATGTACACCAGCAAGGGTTCACCGCCACTAAGCGCCGGGGTGATAGCCGAAAGAAAATTATAGGCCAGTATTGATTTTAGACTATAAGTGAAGGAAAGTTTGGTTCCCAGCGCCTGGGCCAGTATCTTGAGCCTTAAAATATCAAAATACAACATCAAACAGAACAGGCCCAGGGCTACAAATATATAGCTTAGCTGTAGCTGTTTTACTGCCCGCCAGGTATTTGGGCCGAAGGTTGCCGCTAGAATGATTAAGATAATTACAACGCTGTACAGGAGAAAAAAAGCAATTCTTCTGCGAGTAGTAAGCTGTTTTAGCATAGGAGTAAATAATATGTGTAAAGGCGTTATTATCTGAGGAGAATTATACCGGTTACCACCAATACAGTGCCGATAGCCTTAGCCAGGGTAAGTTCTTCCTTCAGAAAAACAATCGAGGTGATTAGGGCTATCAGGGGATAAGTTCCGGCAATCGGTACTACCCGGGAACTCTCACTGTGTTTTAAGGCTTTAAAATAGGCCCACTGACCGCATAAACCGGCCAGTATGCCCCCTGAAATCAGGTAAAAAACCGTTCTGGCATCCACCGCCGTAACCGCCCGCCATTGGCCGCTAAATAAAATAATTGCCACTAAAAGTATGGCGATGGCAAATGTTCTGATAGCTACCCCGACCAGAGGTGCGGTGCGGGATAATCCCAGCTTTTCGACTACCGGGGTTAATCCCCAAAATATCGCCGCCAGCAGTGAAAAGAAGAAACCATATTTATCCACTAAAAACTTTCCTCTAATGAATAGCTGCAAGCGTTAAAAGTAAAGCCTATACTACTAACAACTAACATCTAAGTCAAGGCATTACTGCTTATTTTGTTTTGACAACTTTAGCCTTATTCAGTATAATCCCCTTTTGGATTGGAAACAAAACCATGGAGGATGAGTATGGCTGAAAAAAAGAAAGTGGTATTAGCCTATTCCGGGGGCCTGGATACCTCGGTAATCATAAAGTGGCTTATCATGCAGCATCAATATGAAGTAATCGCCGTATATGCCGATATTGGGCAGAGTGGAGATGCTGAGGCAATAGAAAAAAAGGCGCTTAAAACCGGCGCCAGTAAGGTTTATATAGAAGACCTGTGCCAGCCGCTGGTAGAGGATTTTTGCCTGCCTGCCTTATGGGCGCATGCAATATATGAGGATAGGTATTACCTGTCAGCCGCCCTGAGCAGGCCGCTGATTGCTAAAGCCCTGGTAGATGTGGCTGAAAAAGAGGGCGCCCAGGCGGTGGCCCATGGTTCAACCGGTAAGGGGAATGACCAGGTGCGCTTTGACGTGTCGGTAATGGCGCTTAACCCGCAGCTTGAAATTGTGGCCCCGCTGCGGGATTGGGAATTCGGCTCACGCCAACAGGAGATTGAGTATGCCCGGCAGCATAACATCCCTATAGATATAACTAAGGATAAACCCTATAGTATAGATTACAACCTGTGGGGGGCCTGTATAGAATGCGGGGTGCTGGAAGACCCCTGGCGGGAACCGCCGGAAGACATTTATATGCTCACCAGGGCTGTTGCTGCTACGCCCGATGAACCCCGCTACATCGAGCTTGCTTTTGAGCAGGGAAACCCGCTGAGCCTGGATGGGAAAAAGTTATCGTTGTTAGATATGGTGCAGGAACTAAATCGCCTGGGTGGAGAATATGGAGTCGGGCGCAGCGATATGGTTGAGAATCGGCTGGTAGGCATCAAATCGCGTGAGGTGTATGAGGCCCCGGCGCCCACTATCCTGCACTTAGCCCATGCTGAGCTGGAGAAACTGGTGCTGGATAAGGAAACCATTCACTTTAAGCGGCATTTGAGCCAGAAATATACCCAGCTGATCTATGACGGGCTGTGGTTTTCACCCCTGAGAGAGGCCTTGGATGCCTTTTTTGCTCAAATACAACCAGCGATTACCGGAGTCATCAGACTTAAATTGCACAAGGGTAACTGCATGGTGGTTGGCCGAAAATCGGATAAC
>JAJRUS010000024.1 GCA_024277675.1 bacterium
AACTTTATGCTGACTCATGGCGTATCCTCCTTGTATTTGGATCATTGATTGGTTTCGTTGATCCAACAGGATACGCCTTTTCTCTCTATCCCGCTACCCTCCATACACCAGATTCAAGTATAACTCCCCCAATAATTCCGTTGATTTGGTTATAACCTCCCCTCCATTTGCTTTGCTAAGACAGAAAGAATATGGAAATAAAGACCAAGCAGAATATATCGACTGGCTGCTCGCATTTACAAAAGAAGTATTTAGGGTTGTTAAAGATACAGGAAGCTTTGTTCTTGATTTAGGAGGGGCATATAAAAAGGGAGCGCCTGTTAGGTCACTGTATAACTACCGATTATTGATTAGAATTTGTGATGAACAAAGATGGAAATTAGCAGAAGAATTTTTTTGGTATAATCCAGCCAAACTTCCTTCTCCTATTGAGTGGGTAAATAAGAGAAAAATCAGGGTTAAAGATGCTGTTAATACTGTGTGGTGGTTGTCAAAATCAGATTTCCCAAAAGCAAACGTAAAAAATGTATTAGTTCCTTATTCAGAAAGGATGAAAAAATTAATAGAACACAGTTCAAAATACTATACCCCTAAAAAAAGACCTTATGGTCATGACATAAGTGAAAGTTTTGGGAAAAGTAATGGAGGAGCAATCCCATCTAATTTATTACAAATCCCAAATACAGAAAGCAATTCGCAGTATCTAAGGTTTTGCAAGTTGTTAGGTTTAAAAGGCCACCCAGCAAGATTCCCAGCAAAACTCCCAGAATTTTTTATAAAATTTTTAACAGAACCACAAGATATTATATTGGATATTTTTGCAGGATCAAATACAACTGGTTGGGTAGCCGAACAGTTAAACAGAAAGTGGCTATCCTTTGAATTAAACAAGGATTATTTAAGGGCCTCGGTGTTTCGTTTTTTAGATAATAAATCTGAAAAAGAAATAGGGAATATTTATAATTTATTACTTGAGAATAAAACATATTCTATCAACACATATTCGCTTCCTTTTAAATAAGATAATTTTTGCAAGCTTCACTGTCCTAAAAAACTAATATTTTTTAGGACACTTGGAGGACATAGTTCTGGGGATGTAATTCTGGGGACACCATACTTAATTATTGAGGAGAAGGGAGATTCTTCGTTCCACTCAGAATGGCAGCCGACAAATTACGGCCCTCGTATTAAATGTAGGGGAGGCCTTGGTGGCCTCCCGGTATTTCGTTGCTTTATTTATACTCCAACCTCTTTTTTTAAAACTTCTACACCAATCCTGGATATAAAACGGCCTAATCGTTCCTTCTTATCATGTTGTTCATAATAGGAGATAATCTTATCTGCCATATCCAAAACCTGCTGATCATCCAGGCCGTCACATAGTAATTGGGCGACCTGGGGAGATGCGCCGGCGTTTCCACCAACAACTATCTTCCAACCTTTAAGCGTACCGATTAAGCCCAGGTCTTTAACCCATGATTCTCCGCAACAGTTTTCACAACCAGACACCCCTATCTTAAATTTTGAGGGGAGGGGCATACCATGATATTTATCATCAAGCTTCATTCCAATAGTCACAGCATCTGTTTTCCCTTTTTTGCAAAATGTAGTCCCAGGACAAAATTTCACACTGCGTACACAAAGCCCAATGGCAGCCGCCGGTTTTATTTCAAGATCGGCCCAAACGTTATCCAGGTCTGCTGCCCTTAATCCCACAATAGCGATTCTTTGGGCAGATGTACACTTTAATGTTTTGGCATTGTATTTTTCGGCTACATCTGCAATCTTTCGCAGTGTCTGTGGGGTACAAATTCCTCCTGGGAAATGAGGCGCTATGGCATAGGTCTCATAATCTCTTTGCACAATTGCCCCTTTGTCTAATAAATCAGTCTTTTTTTCTTGCATAAAACAATTCCTCCTGGTGCTGTTTTTAAAACCCAATTTGAATGAAATCAATCAGGTCTACGTTTTTATGATAGGTTTTACTGATTGTTTTTTAAGCATACCCGCTATAATTAATATATCCTTTGACTTTAGTCAAAAAAGGGAAACCTTTAATTTTTTTTGGGGAACCCCATGATTAATTGTTGAGCAAAATAGGTTGGATTAAGCGGGGTGAAACCTTCTTTGAATATCTGCCCGGCTGTTCCTAACCAATCCCTGGTAGCTTTTTAATTATGTCGAACTCACGTTAAGTTACTGTGATTAACAACATACCAGCATTTGATTATAGTCTATAACCCAGCAAATTCATGGTTTCATTAAACAGTGGGTGAATCGCCGGATGCATTTCAAAGGTTGGGTGTGGTGCAGCCGGGGTCAATACTTTCTCGGCATATGAAATAAACTTTTCATCGTACCCTAGTTCACAGAATTCAGTTACCTCACCAAGGATTTTGCCCGGATTTTGCATCAAATCTTCATAGCGCAAGGTATACATACAATCACAAAACCGCTTTCTTTGGTATAATCCTTCACGCATGCTGACTATCCATTCAACGGCCGCCATATCGTTATGATTATTAAGCCTGGATACCTCATTTAAGATAGGCCGGAAATCCGTATCCGAAGCGACCAACTGATTCAGCATAAGATTCCACTTGCGATTGTTCACCCCCCACCAATCATGAGTTTCTCCGTTAAGCTCAAGCCCTTTCCGCTCAGACCAACCGGCCACGGAATGACAGGTATCCCAGCCATTTCTTACCAAAAATACAAATTTGGCATCGGGAAATATTTTCAGCACAAAGGGTATCCGGAAAATGAGCTCAGGATATTTACAGACCAGCCGGTTAGACGCCGACAGGGCAAGGTATGCGCCATGTATGCGCAGCGCAGCCTTACAAACTTCCCGGGTTGCATCTTCTGCCTGTAGCCTGAAACGGGCGGGCGCCTGGGTGTAGTTGCCGATTACATCCTCCCCGGAATAGACGGCATTCCAAAGCGCCTTGGGTTCATTAAGAAAGGCTACCTCCCGGTGCATGGAAAATATAACCCCCAGAACTGTAGTGCCGCTTCGACCCATACCTACCACAAAAATGGGTTTTTCTACTTTAGCGAGCTGGGGCATATTTTTTTCCAGCGTAAACAAGGAAAATACCAGGGGATTGATCCAGCGCCCCTTGGTGGCCAGTGGCCGTCCCTCAAACAGGGCATAGCTTATCAACCTGGAAATTGCCTTTGTCGGACGTGTTTTTATATATAGCGGGTTCAATTGAGCAATCATTTTATCCCTTTGGCAGCGCCGTCACCGTTGGGCTTTCAGCAATTGATGGTTTAAAAAAGCCTTATGCCTTTCGGCTTTCGCCGCTAAGCAGCCGCTTAAGATAATATGTCGACAACCACTGCAACTGCTTTCGATTAATCAGCGGGTAGGCAATGATGCTGCTCCTGAAATTATCTGCAAAATGGCACGAACAGCTCCGGCAGACACTGAATCTCTTCCCCTGCTTTAACAACCGGCGATATTTAAGCGCCATACTTCGCCAGTTTTCATATATATCCCCATCATAGATAGACCGCTCACCCTTCAAAAACACACAGGGCACAATGTATCCCTGCTCATCCACCGTCAACTGTTGAAATGGCACAAAACAGGTAAATTTGTCTAAAACATAATCCTCAAAATAATTATTCGTATCGGCATATTTAAAATACTTATCGATATATTTCAGAATCAATGCCAGATTGGTGCCTACTTTGAGCCTTCCCGCATAAGCTTCAAGAGCCTGCAAGTCCTTCATTTTTTCAGCAGAAACTACCATTTTGCTTTTAATATTTTCCTTCCAGTCGAGCTTGGTCAGATCCGGATAGTTTGATTCAAATATCAGCGGTTGAAAATTCAACGAGCATTTACAATCTCCGGCCAGTTCCAGCATTGATTTAATGTTTTTGAAATCCGGGGTCAATATACAATTAATCCCAACCTTGTTTTTTCTCAACGGGTTATTTAAAAATTTAAGCGCCCGCTCAAAGGTATTTTTTACCCCCCTCTGCCTATCGTGTTCGGCTGCATCCGCCGAGTCCAGAGATACCGACATCATGGCCACCGTATCGCTTAAAAGCTGGTAACGCACTGGAGATAAATTGTGGAGCAAGGTCGCGTTTGTTACTACAGATAGCCGCTTGCCCACAGTTTTACAATAGCTTAATATATCCCATATTCGTTTATGTAAAAAAGGCTCGCCGCCGCTTAAAAATAACGAACAATCATATTTCAGGCTAAAATCGATCAGGTTTTTGATGTGTTTAATATCAATTTCGTCGCTGGAAGCCCGTTGGCTTTTTTCGCAGAATTTACAGCTTAAATTACAGCGTCCGGTAATGTTTACTGCAATAGACAGGGG
>JAJRUS010000025.1 GCA_024277675.1 bacterium
GCAGACTGGGGTAGCCGCATGGGAAAGAGACCGAAACAACAGCGCAAGAAAAATTGTTTGGCAATTTACCTCCTCGGACGCCCGAATTAAACTGAAGCATCTTTATCCGAAATTATAACTGTTACACGGTACTAGGAATCACTGAACATAACGATGTTTCTTGGATAGATTATATAAAAGCCGCAGCTATTGGATCAGGGATCATAGTTTTTCCTGGTTTTGAAATTACCACAGATAGCGGTTCTGATGGCATTCACATAGTGTGCCTTTTTAATCCAAGTACCTTAAAAAGTGAATTAGATGGACTTATTTCTAAATTTGGCCTTTTGCCAGGACAAAGATTTTATGATGACGAAAGTCCGAAGGCAGTCACAGAAAACATGGAAGATGTAATCGCTACGGTAAAAAACCACGGTGGAATATGTGTTGCTGCCCACATATCATCTAATAATGGGTTATTAGCTAAAACAGAAGGACAAATAAGAATAAAATTATTTAAAAATACTGACTTGTTAGCAGGAGAAATTCCCGCAGGTCGTAATAAGTTAGGAAATTTTGAAAAAAATGCTGTATCAAATAAGCTAGATAACTATAAACGAAAGTTTTCAATAGCATGCATTAATTCTTCAGATGCTAAAGCCATAGAAGAAATAGGAAAAAGAAAAACTCTCATAAAAATGAGTTCCTTTTCAGTTGAAGGATTACGAGAGGCTTTCCTGGATTGGAAATCTCGTGTTCGTTTAATAGATGAATTACCCGAAGAACCACCTAAATTTTCCAAAATCCTTGCAATTAAATGGGATGGTGGCTTTTTAGATGGTATTGGCATTCACCTGAATAGTAATCTTAATTGTATTATTGGCGGCAAAGGAACGGGAAAGTCTACTATTGTTGAAACGCTCCGGTTTTGTTTCGGAGAAAAGCCAGAAGTAGATAAGATTTTTGAGCAACACAATGAAATTATTAAGTATTCTTTTCGGAGTGGCTCAAGAATTTCAGTGCTTGTCGAAATACATGAACCATCTCCTAGAAAATATATTGTTGAAAGAACATATCCGAATGCACCTGTAATAAAAGAGGTTGATGGTACAATTCGAACTGATCTTAGGCCAAAAGATATTTTCCATGTTGAAGTGTATGGGCAAAAGGAAATCTATGAAATATCCAAAGATCGTAGTTTTCAATTAGCGTTATTAGAGCGTTTTATTGGGGGTGAATTAGACACCTTAAAGGAAGAGAAAAAAGATATTTTACAAAAATTAGATGACAACAAATCAAAACTCCTTCAGCTAAAGCGCCATATAGAATCAATTGAAGAGGAAACTAACATCATACCTTCATTGGAAGAAAAAATTAATGCCTATAAGCAGATGGGAATAGAAGACAAGCTAAAAGAAAAGATGTTGTATTCCAAAGAGCAACAACTTCTCGAACAAGGACGGGTTCAACTAAAAAAGTTCGGTAGCCAATTAGAGCAATTTGATAAAGATAATGATTTTGATGTTTCATTTTTATCTCAATCTGATATTAATGAATTACCAAACGAAAACCTTCTTAAAGAAGCTCGTGAAATAATTGGTAACTTATCAAAAAAGATTGGGCATCATATTGTTGAGATGAAAAATTATCTAAAAAATGCCCTTCAACAATATGAAGATGATGAAGGAATTATTTCACGATGGCAAAAATTAAATGAAGTACAAGATGAAAGATACGCCGAAGTACTTAGGAGTTTGCAAGATAGGTTTCCAGATGCTGATCCAAACGAAATGATATTACTAAAAAATAAAGTAGCACAATTAAAATTAAAACTAAAAGATAAACTTAGATATGACAAACAATACAATGAGAAAGAAGAAGAACGGGATAGTTCTTTGATAGAGTTACAAGATAATAGGTCATCCCAATATAGAATCAGACAAAAAGTAATGAATGCCCTAAATGAAAGTCTAAAGGGGATTGTTAAAGTAACCCTTGAATACCAAGGGGAAAAACATAAATTTGTTGAAAGATTAAAACAGTTAAAGTCTGGTGTTAGGGAAGACCAATTAAAATGTATAGTTAATAGAGATGATTTTTCTGTAGTTGAATTTTCAAATTTAATCCGCAACAAAGACCTTAATCTTGCCAAAAAATATGGCATTACACCTTCTTCTTCTCAATCACTGTGTAGTGCTATTTCTCCTGAAGAATTATATAATCTAGAGGTTTTTGAAATACCAACAAAAGCCACCTTAGAACTAAATCTCGGTTCTAAAGAATCTTCTAATTATAGAAACATTGAACATCTTTCGGTAGGGCAAAAATGTACTGTTTTGCTAACTCTCATATTGCTTCAAAACCCATACCCCCTAATAATTGATCAACCAGAAGATGATCTAGACAATAATTTCATTGTTTCAGATATTGTTAGCCGTTTACGTTGCGAAAAGGAATTTCGTCAATTTATTGTTGCTACACATAATGCCAATATTCCGGTTTTAGGTGATGCAGAATTCATAGTTCCACTTCAGGCAACAGCAAGTTTAGCAAAGGTTGAGGAAGAACAAAGTGGCTCCATAGATGATGCAGCTGTCAAAAACATAGTTAGAGAAACCCTCGAAGGGGGAAGGGAAGCGTTTGAAATTAGAAAAGAAAAATACGGCACATAAAAAATATAGTAATATTACCCTATATTATAGCCGTTAAAATTGGCCACAACCGACATTCCTTTACCTTGACTTAATTCCCCACCGAAGCTAACATTAACCAGACCCACCAGCTATACCCCATTTGCCCACTCTTTACAATAATCCACCAAATATATGAATACCCTTCTTTATGCCCGTGTGTCAACCGACCGGCAAGCCCAAAAAGACCTTTCTATCCCAGCCCAGTTATTTCTAGTAATTTTAATTAGTTAGGTTGGTGCCGGAGGTCGGAATCGAACCGACACGGGCGCAAGGCCCGCGGGATTTTGAGGGCGGCGGGTTTGAGGAAATCAAATTAGTGAATGGCTTTTATGTCCGGCGATGAAAAATATGGATTAAAAAGATTCATCGGTGCCAGTTATCGCCGAAAGCATGTCGTAGTTCATGCCCACAGGTGTGATAATCTGTTTTTTCACACCAGATGGTTTTGGTGAGCGGATCGTAAAATCCTTTAACTTCTTTAGTGCATCCCCGTTTAATACACTCTTCATTTATCTTTTCGCGAGAAGCATATACAATCCAAAGGTTTGCCACCCGTACTTTTTCGGTTCGAGCCTGGTAGTTGCCGGTCAATACTGATGCGCAACCGGTGGATAAAATAATAATTAAACTTAAAAGTATTCTCATGGCTCCAATTTTCTTTATTGGAAAATCACGTTGAATCCAGTTGAACAGAATAAAAAGTATGGCGTTTTGTAAAATTTTTTATGGGGTGGTTATTTAACTTATAAATTACTAATTATGTAATAATCGATGCATTATCGGCCGGCCGACAGTTCTATAAGGTTGAGCAGCTTAACAAATAATCCGTATTACATCTAATCAACTGGAGGAGAATACCTGTCTGAAGGGAAGCAATATCATCAACGTGAGCTTAAGCGATGAGATTTTACTACTGCCACAAGTTGTCGACCTGGTGTTGGCTTTCCAACTCCTTTATGATTTTTTCTATGTCTATCAATATCTGGCGATAGACTTCCGTACCATATGATAACAACAGAATTTCATTCAGCGGCGCAAGGATACTGTCTTGTATGTCTTTGATATCTAACCTTAACAATCTGGCACCTCCTTTGTATTTTGAGCTGTTATTACTAACAAATAATGATTTATGGGTTACCAGGAAATTTTGAAATAGGGATTTATCTCTTAAAATTTACTCAAACACCAGACCACTTGTCCCAGAATCCGGCGCTTATTACTTAGGGCCAGGACAAGTGGATCATATTCATTCAGGTTCTGGGGTAAGGCCACCATAGTATTTTTTTGTAACTTTAAACGCCTTACGGCACACTCATCATTATTTAAATCCAGCAAAATAAGCTTTCCATCCAATTGCCCGGGGTCGGTTTGATAAACATCTATGCCGACTATGGTTTCCGGCTCCATGACAGGCGACATACTGTAATCATCTTCGGCCAACCTCAGACAGCGGAAGCGACTGGTATCGGCGCTGGACGCCACATATTCTATCGGCATAACTATATATTGCTCAATTTCTTCGACATCGATATGACCCGCTCCCCTGATGGCCGTTAGCTGGCTTATTATGGGAACGGTTACCAGCGCATTTTTGGTCATTTTGTGAGCCGCATCCGGATCGGTGATTATATTCAGCGGCGGGGCTTTCCTTAACAGGGGTTCTCCTTCAGTGGACACTAATTCCGCTAATGGCACCCCCAGCCCCCGGCAAATTTTCAGTAATGTATTATAGGTTGGATTTTTTAGTTCGGCATTTTCGATTTTAGATAGATATTCCCGTTTGATACCGATCTTATTTTCCAACTCCAACTGAGATATTCGTTTTAGTTTTCTGACCCGTCTGATTCTCTCACCTAAATTTACCATCAACTGACCCCCCGGCTGATATTGGTTTTGACCAATTTATCCCGCCCTTAGTCCGGGGTAATTCGGTCGATGTTATAGCTTGGCTTCCTTTACTGATATAAGAAAAAAATCTGGATAAAAATCCTTTTTATGAGATAAGTTCTATTATCTAAGAGAACATTAAATAACAAATATTCCCAATATTATTAATGAGATAAGTCTTACTTTGTTGGCAAATACACCTTGTTTTTCAGTAAAATACACCCTTCTTTTATCTTGCAAAAATACCCTGAAACATTTAGTATGTGACTATTATGGGCACACTGGATTGTTGTCTTGGGGGGGAGCCTGATAAATGCCGGAATTACCCGAAGTGGAGACTATTGTAAGCGGTCTGCAAAAAGAATTGATAGGGCTGCACATAAAAGAGCTGCAAGTCTTGCGGCCCCAGATATTAGAGCACACCGATATCCTGAAATTAAATCAATACCTGCTTGGGCAGAATATTACCCAGGTTAAGCGGCGCGGCAAATATATCCTCATTAGCTTTAACAATGGTTGTAAGCTAACCACTCATTTGCGGATGAGCGGTTGTTATATATTATTTAATACTATAGAGGCCTTGACTGCTTATACCAGGCTTTGTTTTAATCTCAGTCAACATAAGCAATTGCAATATCAGGACAAACGCGCCCTGGGCCGTATCAGGCTATACCTGCCCGGCGAGAGGTTGACCGCATTGGAGGGGTTGGGAGTGGAGCCGCTGGGGGATGGGTTTTCAGTGGATTACCTAATGCATCAAATGAAGCGGCATAGAAGAGAGATAAAACCTTTGCTGCTGGATCAGCGGTTTATTGCCGGTATCGGCAACATATATGCCAGTGAAATACTATTTGCCGCTCACATATCCCCGGTGCGGATAAGTAATGCTTTAAAACCAACCGAAGTAAAAAGGCTGTTTCAAGCTGTTCGCCATATACTAACCCAGGCCATAGCCAGCCGTGGAACCCATATCTCTGATTATCTAGATTCAGCAGGCAAAACGGGTAATTTCTTCAAGTTGCTTAAGGTATACGGCCTGGAAGGGGAATATTGCCGGCGCTGTGGAGCAAAAATCCGGCGTATAGTACAACAACAACGTTCAAGTTTCTATTGCCCCGGATGCCAGCATTGAGAATGCCCGCATTGAGAATGCCCGCATCAGGGTTGCAGGGTCACATAGTAACCGTAATCTCCTCGCTGGACTAAAAACAAAACGCTTTCCTTTTGATAAGCCGAAAGTATTGCCTGCTGATAGTCCTTAAGGTTGTCTACCGGTTGATTGTTTATCTGGCGGATAACATCACCGGGCTTCATGCCGATTTTATGGGCAGCGCTTTCCGGTTCAACCTGAGTCAGGATTACACCTTTGCGGGCGCTTAAACCGTACTTTACCGCCTTGCCGATGGTTATCTCACTTACTTCAATTCCCAGCCAATTATAGGCCAGTTCCTGAGCTAAACGAAGTGGTAGTTGGGTAGCCGTCAAGGTTACATCACGGGGTTTGGCATCATTTAATATGTGTAAGCTGATCTGATCCCGGGCGGTAAAGCCGGTTATCCGGGAGCGGTAATCTTTGGCTGATTTTATTTTTTTACCGTCCAGTTTCAGGATTATGTCCCCTGGTTTAAGCCCGGCCTTATCTCCGGGACTGTCTTTCACTATCCGGCTTATGAGGGCGCCGTCCTGATTAGCCAGCCCAAAGTGCTGAACCAGCGCCGGGGTAAGCTGCTGGACAAAAATCCCCAGCCAGGCAGCTTGTACCTTGCCGAATTGAATGAGGTTATTGACAATGCGCTTGGCCTTATTGATCGGTATGGCAAAACCGATACCTTGCGCTTTTTGATAAATAGCGGTATTTATACCAATCAGATCTCCGGCTATATTCAGCAACGGGCCGCCGCTGTTGCCGGGATTGATAGAGGCGTCGGTTTGGATAAACTCATTATATACCCGTTTTTCATCTATTTTGATGGAACGATCCAGAGCACTGATTACACCGGTGGTTACGGTGTGAGAAAGCCCGAATGGGTTGCCGATAGCAATTACTGTTTCACCGATCATTAGATCATTGGAAGAGCCCATGCTAATAATTGGTAACTCGTCCTCTGATTCGATTTTCAGCACGGCTATATCCGACTTGGGATCTGAGCCGATAAGCTTTCCTTCAAATTCACGGCCATCGGCTAAGATCACCTTTATCTTAGAAGCCTTGAGAATTACATGCTCATTAGTAAGGATATGTCCCTGTTTATCGATAATAACCCCTGAACCAAGACTCGAAGCCTTATATTGGCGTTCAGGGTATGTTTCAAGAAAATCCCCGAAAAAATCATTAAAAAAGGGATCCATATTAAAATTATAAAAGGGATTCACCCGCTCCCGCACAATCTTTTCGGTACTGATATTTACTACCGCCGGCCCCACTGCTCTTACTGCTTTAACAACCGGCGATTCACGTTGATTGCCAATAACCGGAGCGGCGGCGGCAACCGGCAGCATTGGGGCAACAGCTACTAACCACGCCAGACAGATCGGCATAAAATGCCGCTTAGCCATTGTTGGGTTTACATGCTTTATGCTGGTGAATAAATATGGCGGCCGGAAATTCTTTTTGTGGTTTTTGATAGCCATGAGTTGTGAAAACCGGTTAATGCGTGTATAAATCAATTCTACATCAATTAGCTTTTTTCTGGGCAAATCTTTTTAGAAAACCCTCTTTTTGGGGCGCAATGCTATCTTCAGTAAGCCGGGCATATTCCCGTAACAGGCTTTCCTGTTCGGCGCTCAGTTTCTTAGGAACCTGAATTTCCACTTGAACTAATTGATCGCCCAGACCGCGACCATGCAAATGGTGAACCCCTAAACCACTAAGCCTGAAAATCTTGCCGGTAGGAGTCCCATGTGGGATAGTCAGTTTAGTGGCGCCTTCCAAGGTGGGCACTTCTATTTCACCGCCCAGCACCGCCTGGGGGAAGCTGATCGGCGCCCGGCAGACTACATCATCTCCATGACGGCTAAACATACGATGTTCTTTGACCCTGATAAATACATACAAATCACCGGCAGGCCCGCCCCCTGACCCGGGTTCACCCTCTCCCCGTAAGCGCAGTCGGCTGGAATCTTCTATGCCAGCCGGAATTTTGACTTCCAACTGTCTTTTTTTGCTGACCCGGCCATGCCCTCTGCATAGTCTACAGGGATGTTCAATAAACTTTCCCTCGCCATGACAGCGGGTACAGGTGGTGCTGATACTGAAAAAGCCCTGGGTGCGGATTACGCTGCCCTTCCCGCCACAGGCCGAACATGGCTTAATGGCGGTATCCGATGCAGCGCCGGTACCGCTACAGTCGGGACAAATTTCGTGCCGGGGTATCTCTATAGAGAACTGCTTGCCAAATGCAGCATCGGTAAAAGAAATTTGTAAATCATAGCGCAAATCCGCCCCGCGCCGCCCCGCACTCCGCCCCTGACCGCCCATATCGAACATATTACCGAGGCCGAACACATCGCCGAAAATATCGCCAAAGGCGCTGAATATATCCCCCACATCGCCGAAACCATGAAAACCGCGACCCTCTAAACCGGCATGCCCGAATTGATCATAAACCTGGCGCTTCTGTGGATCATGTAATACCTCATAGGCCTCGGAGGCCTCTTTAAAACACTCTTCGGCTTGCTTGTCTCCCGGATTCTTGTCAGGATGAAACTTCAAGGCCAATTTACGATAAGTTTTTTTAATTTCTTCCTGGCCGGCATCCCGTGCCAGACCCAGAACTTCATAATAATCCTTTTTTATCATAGAAAACGGCTCCTGCAAATAAGATCAAACAAAGTTCATATCTATCAATAACTGATATTCATCAATAAAACCATTATAACACAATTAGATCGGGTAATTTTTACTGTAATCCGGTATGTTAAAGGAGTCTTATAGCATATTTTCAGACGAGGGTCAAGTAGGGAGGCCCCCTCACAACCGCCAAACCCCAAGTTTTCTAGGTTTGGTAATGTACCCACCCCGGAAGATAGTGTATAAAGCAAGACCATTGACCACCGAAGCCGCCTTACCGTCACCCGCCGGTTGTTTTCTCAGCGTGTATATCCGTACCGCAAGCTATAAATAAATTAGCATAATTACCGGGCCAAATCAAACACAATCCATCGCTCGCCGCTTTCGATATGTAAGATATTAACAGATTAACAGGGCAGCCGCAAATATGAACATATAAGTTACTGGCGCCCGATTTACTCTTTTTTTGTCCTGCCCGCATGGGAAAGCAGCCGGCAGTTGCATTTTTAAATCAAAATCAACCACAAAACATTTTCATTTAGCAGGAATTTAACCTCTGTTACTCAGCTCTTTTATTATAAAGATGAATATATCGGAGGCAATAGAGTTCATATTATTTGTTGTTTTCCGGCATTAACCACGCTGGTTATAAGGCCTGCGCAAATCATCAATATAAGGAGATTAAAAAATGGCTGATTACTCGCATATCAATTCCTTACAACTTAAGAAGGTGCGCCCTCCCCTGAACAAACCCATAAGACCAAAGCACAGTGCATATACACACAAAAAATGCTTTTTACAAATTAAACTTTTCGCTAATGAAAACATAAACCTGACCGGCTGTGTAACTAATATTACTTGCTGTTTTTCCAGAGTAGATATTACCTTCAAGGCTATAAATAAAGCCTGCATTATAGAAAAAATTCTGTTTAACCCGAATATAATTCTGCAAAAAATCGAATTTGGGAACGGAATCGCTTTAACTATGAAAGCCCCACTGAATATTATATGGAATAAATGTCTCTGTGTTAATGAGAATGAAATTTATGAAATAGGATTCGCTTTGTATCTGAACGAAGCCCAGCGGCGAATGTGGGATGGATTCTATAATTGCATATAAGTATTGACTGATTATCGAAATTAATTATAATGATTTTTCGGCTTGTCCTCAAGCCGAAAATGTCAGCAGGGACGATTTACCTTTCCGGTTTCGGCCTGGGGACAGGCCGAAACATCAGCCATGACATAGAAAATCCCAACCTTCAAAGGGCGTCTCGCAGCTTGTGCAAATACCTAACCGGACACTACTGATTATAATTACCAGCTTATGTACTGCGATGATAACTTTTTGAACCGAGTATCCATTACGCATTTACCAGTGTTTTCAATCTTCCCTATCAGATAATCCAAGCACTCAATTAACCGGCTGTTCACTACACTATTCTTAATAGTTTCCTAGGAGTCTGTCGGACTTAGGCAGTGCGAGTATGGTATAATGGTGTAGTAAATAACATATACCATAAGGGGGTGGAATGGGCGCAAAGTTTATACAAGTTGATCGAGAGACGCCGTATTTGTTGCCGCCATCGATTCA
>JAJRUS010000026.1 GCA_024277675.1 bacterium
CCAACAATGATTATTATGACTTTACGCCGACTCCTTAAATAAACAAGCAAAACTCTAAACGTAGTTTTATATGGGATGGCTCCATGCTCTAAGCCTGGAGGGCGAACCTCACATATTAGGGGATTATGGAACCATCCCGCTATCGGATGAATATAGGGGGTCAGCTAATGCAAATTACTGACCCCCTTTTTCATTGACCAGGGTGTACATCCTCAGGCTATAGTTTGATAGTAGACAATCAAGGGCTATATTCAAAGATATATTTTATTAACGTAATCTAGGGGTTGGGTATATTATATGTATGAACGCAACTCGGTGTTAATTATATGAAAATAGATCGGCATAAGATTCCCTTTGCTTGTAAATATTTATTGCGCATTCGACTTACTCAAGCTATACTTATAAAGAAGAACTCAGCTTAAACTTCTACCGGAAGGAGGGTGAGGTGAAAAATGAGTACTATTCATAAATGTAAATCTTTCTATTTAAAGGAAGTAATTTTTGATCTGAAAGGAGAACTTCCGGTATATGCCTGTGAGAGGGGACACGATATTTGCTTAGAGTGTAACAAATCCTGCCCCGACCTTCAGCCAATTCATATTCAGCCAACTACCAACCAGCATTCCCCGCAAGAAAAATGAGAATCGTAGGGTTTAAGTTCCCACTCCATACGCTTTCCGAAGGCCAAAACAAAAAATCAAAATAAAGCCATTATGCTGTCCGGTATCCCAAAGCGTTGATCATGATTACTATCATCGGTAAAATTGACCGCTTAAATCAAGAATACCGCTTCAAAAGAGCAGTTATCCACCACCCGCCCAGCCTGAAGTGCTAATAAAATCAAGGGGTGTTAGTGTTTTCGAGTGACATGCAGGGCTATATTAACGCCAGTGGAACATTTCTTGCAACAATGTAACGATAAGCGTAAATACCGGTCTGTGACCATTGGGCCTATGGCCCTTGCAGACGGAAGCGGGTTTTTCAGCAAATACGTTTATGTAATTTCCGGTACAGGAACAAAACTATGCTACGCATAAGAATGATATTATTTTTATTCTCCCTGGTGATAGTTTTGCCGGCGCATGCAGATATTAATTCAGACCTGTTAGTGGCTGCCAGGCAAGGCGACACGGCTACTGTAGAGGTACTACTGGGTCAAGGCGTCGATGTGGACGTGAGGGACAAAAGGGGTGAGACCGCCTTGATGGTTGCGGTAAGAGGCGGGCACACTGATACCGTGCGCGTCCTGCTGCATAATGGAGCCTATGTAAATGCGAGATATGCATATGGCTATACAGCCTTGATAACTGCAGCAGAGAAAGGCTACATTGCCATTGTGCGAATGTTGCTGGATAAGGGCGCTTATATAGATGCGAAGGATAATAGAGACAGGACTGCCCTGATGCTGGCGGCAGAGAAGGGTCACACAGGTGTCGTGCGCGCCTTATTTGACGAAGGCGCGGTGGCAGTGGTGAATAGAAAAGACAAGGACATGAAAACGGCCCTGATGTTGGCGGTGGGGCAAGGTCATACCGCTACGGTAAGAGCCTTATTGGCCAGAGGCGCCAAAGTGGATGAAAAAGACGTGTTATTTGGCAAGACCGCCTTGATGGATGCAGCAGAGAAAGGCTACACTGCTATTGTGCAGGCGCTGCTGAATAAAGACGCTGCTATGGATAAAAGGAACAAGGACGGGAAGACCGCCTTGATGCTGGCGGTGGGGCAAGGTCATACCGCCACGGTAAAAGCCTTATTGGCCAGGGGCGCCATGGTGGATGCGAAAAGAGACAGAGATGGCCGGCCAGCTTTGATGGATGCGGCCTGGGGTGGCCATACCACCACTTTGCAAGCGTTGTTGAACAAAGGTGCGGCGGTGAATGTAAGGGAAAAAAAATTCGGGAGAACCCCCTTGATGTTGGCGACAGAGAAAGGCCATATCGCCATTGTCCGCATCTTGATGGATAACGGCGCCGATGTGGATGCAAAAGATAGTTTTGGGAGGACGGCCTTGATGCTGGCGGCAGAGAAAGGATACATTGACATTGTGCAGGCTTTGCTTAATAAAGACGCTGACATTAATGCAAAAAACGATTGGGGTAAAACGGCCTTAATGTCGGCGGCAGAAGCAGGCCGCACCAATGTTTTAAAAGTCTTGCTGTATGGGGATGTGGATGTGAAGGCGGAAAACAAGTTTGGGAAAACAGCCTGGATGTTGGCGGAAAAGAAAGGATACACTAAGATAGCTGGGTTACTGAAGCATGCCCGAGCGCCGGCAGTTAAAATTATAGTCGATAAACCGCAGGAAGAATCAGCGGAAAAACCACCGGTAAAGTCAATCAGAAACCAGTTGACGGATATATTTCATGAAATAATATCACCCTATTTTCGTTACCATTTAAAGTGTAACCCGTACATAAAGGGTTTTTCTATTGCATTTGTAATGATCGTCATATTTTTAATTGTTAGAAAATTAATCGTAGTTCGGCAAACACGCCAGGTAAGGAATATAGGTTCTGCCGAAGGTGAGTTCTATAAACGACAGACAGGTCAGCTTGCCCCGCTGGATGATATTTTTGCCGATATAAATAAAAATCAGGTTGGTTCATCCCCCTCGACGGCGGTAATGGAAGGTTATCTCGCCTCTCAGCAGGTGGTGATGGAAAAAGGTGCGGACCAAAATGCGCAAGTAGATAAGCAGGCTGGGGCAGCTCTGATATCGGCGGTGGAGAAAGGTGATGCCAGCGCTATGCAAGCCTTACTGGCTAAAGGTGAGGATATAAATGCCAGAGATAAAGCCGGTCAGACCGCCTTGATGCTTGCCATAGCCAAAGGATTACCGGATATTGCAAAAATATTGTTGGCTAAAGGTGCGAATGTAAACGCTAAAGACAAAGCTGGTGAAACAGCTTTAATGGCGGCGGCTTTTAAAGGTTACCACGAAATAGTGCAGAACTTATTGAACAAAGACGCCGATATTAGTATAAAAAACAATAGCGGTCAGACCGCCTTGATGTTTGCAGCAAAGCAGGGTCATAGCGATATTGTGCAGAGCTTGCTGGCTAAGGGAGCTAATGTAGAGATAAAAACCGAGGATGGACAGACCGCCTTGATATTTGCTGTACAGGGAGGTCATAGCGACATTGTAGAGAGTTTACTGACTAAGGGCGCCGATATTAATGCTAAAGCGGATAAATATGGCAGGACGGTTCTTATGCTGGCAATAACCGAGGGTCATATTGACACCGTAAATACACTTTTAGACAAAGGTGCGGATGTGAATGCGAGAAATAAGATGGGGGTCACGGCTTTGATGGTTGCGGCTTTTAAAGGGTGTGCCGACATTGCGCAAGCCTTGCTGGACAAAGGGGCGGCTGTGGAGGCAAAGACTGGAGATGGCGAGACAGCTTTGATGGTTGCGGCCCAGGGAGGACATACCGCTACGGTACAGGTATTGATGGACAAAGGGGCGGCTGTGGAGGCGGAAGACAAGATTGGCCAGACAGCTTTGATATTAGCCACAGAGAAAAATTACACCGAAACAGTTAAATTACTAAAGCAGGCTGGAGTCAGGAGCTAACGTTAACGATGCGCTAACGCCATATCTTCCCAAATGGGGGAGTATTATAGACATCCCCAGAATTTTGTCTATACAAGCCCTTGAATCGCTTAAAGCTCCCCCTGACTCACTTAAATTTAGCTTTGCCTTCTGTGGCGTTATTATAAAAGCGCTGGGTGGGATAGGCGAAATCGATGTTTTCAGATTTAGCAAATTCACGCAATATATCTTCCCAGATAGCGTGTTCGCTGCCCCGGCGGCGGCGGGGTTCGCAGAGATAGCGGATGGTCAGCATAATACCGCTGTCCTTAACATTGGTATATACAATCGGCGCCAGTTTAGCGTAAAAAATGAGGAACTTCTTGGCGGCTTCCCTGACTTTTTTCTTAGCGGATTCGGTTAGATGTTCGGTGCGCTTGTTGGCGATTTTAAGCAGTATAGTTTTGGCTTTCTCCCAATCGCTTTCAAAGGTGATAAGTACCGGAATCTCATTCCAGAGATACTGAAAGCCTTTAGTATAATTAGCCAATACTTCAGTAAACACCTTGCCGTTGGGGATATGGATAACCCGGCCGGTACTCTGATCGGCGGCCACCCAATTACCGATTTCAAGCAGCGTAAACTCGAATATACGCAAGTCTATAACATCTCCCGCATGTTCCCCGATCTGGATGCGGTCTTCCACTTCAAATGGCCTGCGCCAAAGGATAAACGCCCAGCCGGCCAGATTCATCACCGGATCTTTCAGCGCAATCGCCAAACCGGCTGACAATAAACCCAAAAAGGTGGCAATGGACTGGAAACCCTCAATCCATATGCGGCCCACCAGCAGGATACCAAGTCCAACCGCAACATAGCTGGAGGTCTTGCGCCATTGATAGCGAATGCGCACATCTTCAATATGTTTTGCCGCCAGCCTCAGGATCAGCCGCCGCAGCAGCCACAGCACCAGTATAACCAGTATGGAAATAAGCAGCTTATTTTGCAGCATAGGATTTAGACCCATGGTTTCCCCCAACCATTCACTGAAGTTGTTCATTTGATAAATTTTTCCTGTGTTGGGACTTATGCTTTAGTAAAAACTACGTATAGTGTCCAGATTGAAATAGTCATCCAGATAATTATGGTTAACCAGTTCTTGCGAAATATCTCCGGCCCGGTGGTTGGGGTTCGCCTCATTATTTCCAATATGGCAGTTGAATATTGAAACATGCCCAGAGCTATTAAGATGGAGGTGAACAGCATCACCGCAGCGACTTGCACTACGCTTAAGCTGGTGAAAACAAAGTAGCCGATAACTACCGCCAGCACCGCATATAAGGCGGTAATCTCCGCCCGCATTTTAAACATCCCTTCAGCCAGCCCAAGCCATGCCTTAGGATTGACCATAATCATCAGCAGCTTAACTAAAATGAGAACCGCAAAGATAGTGGCTAGAACTTCCAGGGCAGTCATTTTCCCCACCTCCGATTAAAGTATAGTGGGCGTTTATTTGGGGTGGAAGATAAACCGGGGGCATAATAACAGCTTATTGGGGTTTCTCCCCGTCTTCTTCCTTAGATGAGGCAGCTTCTTTCTTTTCTTCTCCCTCGACGGCTTCTTTAAAGCTTTTTATGCCCTTGCCCAAACTACTGCCAATCTCAGGTAGTTTCCCCGCCCCAAAGATAACCAACACAATTACCAGGATGATAATTAATTCACCCATGCCTAATCCCAACATGTTATTCCTCCTGTGAAGGCAGTCTCAGGCTACCTACCAAGTGATTAATATCGCAAATCCCCTCACTCACCAGATAGGCGCTAATGCCGGACAATATATCCACTGAAACGCCGGGATCGACAAAATTGGCAGTGCCCACCGCTACCGCATTGGCGCCGGCAATCATAAATTCCAGCGCATCCTCGGCGCACATGATTCCCCCCTGGCCGACTATCGGTAGTTCAACTTTTCGGGCCACCTCCCATACCGCCCGAAGCGCCAGTGGTTTAATGGCCGGGCCGGACAAGCCCCCGGTTATATTATGCAGCTTTGGTTGGCGGCGCTTAATATCGATAGCCATTCCCAAAAAAGTATTCACCAGCGACAAGGCATCCGCTCCGGCCGCCGCCGCACTTTGCGCAATCAACACAATATCGGTTACATTGGGAGAAAGCTTAACCCACAAGGGAAGCTCAACCGCCCGCCGCACTGCCGCTACCACCGCCGAGGTGGATTCAGGCTGCGAGCCGAACTGAATCCCGCCCTGTCTTACATTAGGGCAAGAGATATTCAGCTCTAAAGCGGCCACACCCGGAACTCCATCCAACTTGCGGGCTACCGCTACATATTCTTCCACCGTGCGGCCAAAGATATTGGCAATTACCGCTACCTTATAATCTCGCAAGAAGGGGAGCTTTTTGTTTATGAATTCGGCCACCCCTATATTTTCCAGGCCGATAGCATTTAATAAACCGGCCTGAGTTTCCACCAGCCTGGGGGGGGGATTGCCGGCTTTGGGCTTCATGGATAAACCCTTGACCACTATGCCACCCAGGCGGTTCAAATCCAGCCAGCGGGAATACTCCTCCCCATAACCGAAGGTGCCGGAGGCTACCAGTACCGGATTTTTAAGCTGCACGCCCCCTATATTTACCGAAAGTTTGAGCTTACTTCTTGACATACATGTAAGTATATAAGACTAGCCATAGCGTGTCAACCAAAGTCGTCTAATGAATAATACATTGAAATAATGAACTTAATGTATTAACATCATAGTGGTTAATGGTATAGGAGAAAAGCTTTAATGATTATAAACCGCTATATCTTCAAGGAACTATTGGGCCCATTTTTTATGGGCTTGTTTGTGTTTACCTTTATTTTTTTAATAAACCGGAGCATCCAGCTAACTGAGATGATTGTAAGCAAAGGGGCCAGCCTGACGGAGGTGTTGATCTTGCTGGGCTACATCCTGCCATCGTTTTTGGTGTTGGTTATTCCCTCTACCGCATTGCTGGCTACCCTGATGGGGTTTGGCCGCCTGTCTGCCGACAGGGAGATCAGCGCTCTGAATGCAAGCGGAATAAGCTTTTATCAACTGCTTATGCCGGTGATCATCTTTTCAATGCTGTGTTATGCTATCACTTCATTTTTGATGATAAATGTTTTACCGCAGGCCAATCTGGCATTTAAACGCCAGGTTTTTGAGATTATCCGCACCCGCTCACTGGTAAATATAAAGGAGCGGGAATTTATCAATGACTTTAAGGGGCTTACTATCTATGTGGATCGAGCCTTTCCCGCCGAGGGCAAGCTAAAATGAGTATTCATCTCAGATAAACGTAGCTTGCCGGAGCCATATGTCATTATGGCCAGGGAGGGCCGGGTGACGGCTGATCCCGATAATTTGCGGGTTAGTGTATTGCTTGAGGATGGAAGCATTCAAAATATTACTAAAGAGAAAAATTTTCGCCGGATTGATTTTAAGCAATATCAGATAAACCTGGATTTGACTAAATTTCTAACCAGAAAAATGGCTAAAAAGCGCGAGCGAGAGATGAGTATAGCCGAACTGAAGGCTGATATTGCCAGGCGGATGAAGCAAAATAAGGATTTCAATCCGCAATTGGTGGAGTTACATAAAAAATTTGCGTTGCCTTTTGCCGCCCTGCTTTTGGGCTTTATCGGAGCGCCGCTGGGGATTAATACCCGCGCCTCCAGCCGCTCGGCCGGCTTTAGCTTGAGTATCCTGGTGATATTTCTGTATTATGTGCTGTTCCGCATTGGCGAATCACTGGGGGAGTTAGGTAAACTTCCGCCGATACTTTGTCTATGGATGCCCAATGTGCTGCTGGCCGCCGCCGCCGGGTATTTGATATATAAAACCGGTCATAATTCAGCCATCAAGTGGATAAATTGGCTGGTAGAGCGTACCGGACAGATAGCCGGCTGGATTAGAGCCTGTCTGTCCCGCTAATAAACGGGCGCCGTTTTTTTTACTTATATACCAAAACAACAAGGGGGAACTGGATGGAAGCAATAGATATTCCATGGATCAAAAAAGTTATCAAATTCATTAGCAGCGGGAGAAGGCAGGTGGCCTGGTTCCTGGGATTGGCGGTTTTAGCTCAACAGGTTATAACCATGCAGAAACCCCATGAATTATTCTTTCCTGATGGACAAGCCACAATCGGCCTTATCCTTATGGCTTTCGGTCTTACTTTAAGGTGCTGGGCGCTGGGACATATTGTTAAAGAAAAACAGATTACCCAGTCCGGCCCATACCATTACGTCCAGCATCCTTTATACGTGGGAAGTTTCCTGCTGGGTTTGGGAATTTGTATCATTCTGGGTAATTATCTGGCCTATGCAACCTTGTTTTTATACTTTGTTCTGTTTTACGGTTCGCAAATAAACAGGGAAGAAGAGAAGCTGCTAAGAAAGCATAAAGCAGCATATCTGGACTATGCTGAACGGGTTCCCAGATTTATCCCCGTTGGTTTTCTAAAGGCGCCAAAACCTGGAAATAACATCAGTTTCTCATTTGGCAATTTTTCAAAAAATAAGGGCTGGCCAACGGTCTTTGCCGTTTTAGGGCTTATTGTCTTTATCGAGACTTTAGGAAAATTAATGGAGATATTTTTTCACATATAGGCATTGTTCACATTAAAACCATTACCTTATGGTCAGTCCCGCCACCCTGCCGCTCTACTGGCGGTTTCGGGGGCCGGCTTTTTGATTATATAACTTCCGGAAAATAAACATAATGCGTATACTGACAACTTATATTACCCGGGAATTACTTAAGCTACTGGGCTGGTTGCTGCTGGTATTTACCTGTATCTACCTGATTGTGGATTTCAGTCGTATCGAGGGTTTTATAAAGCATGAGGCCCAAATTCGGGACATAGTGGGCTATTACGGCTATAAAATCCCGCTGATTATCTTCCAGACCATTCCGGTGGCGATGCTGCTCTCCACCATGTTTACCTTAAGCACAATGGCTAAAAACAGCGAGATTACTGCCTTAAAGGCCAGCGGTATAAATATATATCAAATCATCACCCCGATTCTTATCGTCGGCCTGTTTATCAGTATCCTTACCCTGCTGTTTAATGAATATATCATCCCGGAGACTAATAAAAAGGTGGAGTATATAAAGCGGGTCAGGATTGAGAAGAAAAAGCCCAAAGGGGTATTTAAGCCGGGAGACAACTGGTTTCGGGGGGAGGATGGGGTGTTTTATAATTTTCAGTTTATAAGCCCTGAGACCGATTTATTAAAACAAGTGATTATATATAAATTTGATGATAATTTTAAGCTGAAATATCGGATTGATGCTGAAGAACTGAAATGGAATGACCACGTCTGGCATATATATAAGGGCATCATGCGCACCTTTACTGCCGGAGGAATGAAGGTAGAGCAGTTGAAAAAAGGGGCCAGCTTCCCTCAGCTTAAAGAAACCCCGGAGAGCTTTAAGGGTATGGGCAAGGAACCGGACAACATGAACTATCAGGAACTGAGCGAATACATGGCAAGGTTGCAGCGGCAGGGCTATGCTGTCGACCGCTATCGAGTTGATTTATATGGTAAAATCGCAATGCCCTTTATCAGCCTGATAATGGCCATTATCGGGGTGCCCTTTTCACTGCGCCTGAATCGCAGTGGGGGCAAGGCTATCGGCTTTGGCCTGAGTATAGTACTGGGCTTCACCTTCTGGATAGTGCTGGCTATGGGGCTGGCGCTGGGACATGCAGGCAGCCTGCCGCCATTCATCGCCGCCTGGGGCGGGAATATAATATTTGGGGTAACCGGGATTTATCTGCTGACTAAGGTCAGGCAGTAGGGGGGCGGGGCAAAAAAACCGCCCGGTTTACCAAAATGCAATCAGATAGTCAAAACTCAACCGTTCGCCAAGGTAACCCCTTTTCACTGAGGGGTAAAATTTCCTTTTATTTTAATATTAAGCATAGTATCATTAATGTCAGAGTTAAAATTACAGAATATAGGTTGGGGCTGATCGTTTTACCTTAACGCCGGAGAAGCGGGAATTATGCCACGCCTTCGAATTATATTTTTATGGTTTTTTATAATAACCTACCTCTCTGCCTGCACAAAAGGCGTTAAAGTGGACATACTGACAGCCGCCGAAAGAGGCCTGCCTGAAGTTGTGAGCGCCTCACTGAAGATGGATGCCAATGTAAACGCAAGCCGGAGGGGGGACGGGAAGACAGCCCTGATGCTGGCTGCTGAATCCGGTTCTGTCGACACGGTGAAAATATTGCTGGATAAAGGGGCTGATGTGAATGCTAAAGATAGAAAGGGAAATACAGCCCTGATGTCGGCGGCAGAAAGAGGGCACTCGGATATCCTGAATATTTTACTGGATAAAGGCGCCGAGGTGGACGCCGGAAACAGGCAGGGAAGAACAGCCTTGATGTGGGCGGCATCGACCGGCTGCACCGACGATGTGGAAATCCTGCTGGATAAAGGGGCTGATATAAAGGCTAAAGATAAAAAAAATTCAACCGCCTTAATGTTTGCAGTAGGAAACGGCTATGCTACCACTGCGCAAACCATATTGGAGAAAGGCGCCGATATAAATACAAAAAATTGGGAAGGGGAAACCGCTTTGATCCTGGCGCTCAAAAAAGGTTATGCTAATACCATGCGAATCCTGCTGGATAAGGGAGCGGACGTTAATGTTAAAGATAAATATGGAGTAACAGCCTTGATTCTGGCGGTAAAAAAATACCCCGGCCTGGTGCAGACCATATTGAACAATGGCGCCGATGTAAATGCAGGGAACAATGATGATGATAAAGCCCTGATGTGGGCGGGATGGGAAGGCCAGACTGATATTGTCCAAAGCTTGCTGGACAGGGGGGCTGATGTAAATGCCAAAAACAAGGCCGGCGAGACCGCCTTGATGTGGGCGGCCCGAAAAGGCCAAAATGCGGCTATGAAAATCTTACTGAACAAAGGGGCTGATGTAAATACCAAAAACAAGGACGGCATGACCGCCTTGATGGTAGCTGTAAAGGCCGGTCAAGCCTCCACGGTACAATTTCTGGTAAACAGCGGGGCTGATGTGAATGCTGAAGATAAACACGGGGAGACCGCTCTGATGAATGCAGTAAGCTCCGACCATATCAGTATTGTACAAGTGTTGTTGAATAAAGGCGCTTATGTTAATGCGAAGAACAAGGATGACTGGACCGCTATGATGTGGGCGGCAAGTAAAGGTTACACAAAAACTGTGCAGGCATTACTGGCTGAGGGGGCTTATGTAAATGCAAAAAATAAGGATAACGAGACGGCCCTGATGTGGGCGGCAGTGAAGGGTTATAATAATATGGTACAAGTTTTACTGGATCGTGGAGCCGAAATTAATATCAAAACTAAGAAAGGAGAAACCGCCCTGATGTGGGCCGCCTGGAAAGGCCACACCCCTATTGTGCAAATACTGTTGGAAAGCGGCGGCGCCGCCAGTGTCAAAAACAAGAATGGGGAGACCGCCCTGATGTGGGCTGCCGGAAAAGGCAAAACTGAAATAGTAAAAGCCTTGCTGGACAGAGATGCCGATGTAAACGCAAAAGATAAGTATGAACGAACGGCTATGATGTGGGCCGCCGGCAGCGGCTATGATGAAATCGTTAAATTGCTCAGAGATGCAGGGGCTAAGCAATAACCGCTCTACCGGTAATCAACCAGTTCGGGTTATGGGTAGCTTGGGTTGAAGCTGTCCATGGCTAAATAAAACAATTACTTGACATGTGCCTCGTTTTCTTGTAAATTTTCTATTAGTGTTTAGCTGTATTTTTATCCAGCCCCCGGCGATGGTGGAGGCAGGTTTTACCCCGACATTAAAGCTTAATACCCATTTTTTTCGCTGCTATACCTAAGTGGGTGAAAGCTTGAGGATGGTGTGATGATTAAATCTAAAATATTATATATGATAGTGGCTATTACGATTTCCCTGGCTATAGCCAACCAGGTAACCGCCGGCATGGGGAGTTTTGGAACTTATAATACGAAAATACCCAAGCAGGAAAAAACGGCGGAAGAAAAACTTAAGGAGCGGAAAAAACGGCGACCGGCCAAGATGCAGGATGTTTTATGGGATAAAAAGACTCAGGGCATGGTTAGGATTTTTTGTAAGCCATCGGCTAATTTGTATATAGATGGAGAGCTTCAGCGTGATCCCAAAGGCAAAATGAGGAAATCAGAAAAATTTGCCAGCGCCATGACCGTTGGCGCTCATATTATTAAAATGGAGCGGGACGGTTTTGAAACTCAGGAAAGGAAAATTACTATTGAAGCCGGAAAACCCTATTCGGAAAACTTCGTGCTGATTAAAGCCGGCCAGAATCGCGATGAGATGGCGCTTATTCCAGCGGGAGAGTTTTGGATGGGAATCGATAAATATGACTTGAATTTTATTATCCGTAAAATTGGGGGCGAAAAGCGCTTCCATCGCAATGAAAGTCCGCGGCGCAAGTAATTTGTGGCTGCTTTCTATATTGATAAGTATGAAGTAAGTAATGCCCAGTATAAGAAATTTGTGGATGCTGCCGGCCGGGAGATTTTGCCCGATGATTGGGAGAATGGAACCTATCCCAGTGGAGAGGACTATTTCCCGGTGGTATATGTAACCTGGTATGACGCCAATGATTATTGTAAGTGGGCCGGTAAGCGTCTGCCGACCGAGAAGGAATGGGAAAAGGCGGCCCGTTGGTCGCCAACCAAAACCGTGGCCAAGGGCGGGGGGGATTCCTCGCTGTTTCCCTGGGGAAATCGCTTCCATCGCAACAACGTCAATACTAAAAACGGCGGCCCGGGGCGCACTACCATTACCGGTAGGTATGAAAAAGGGAAAAGTGGTTACGGCCTCTATGATATGAGCGGCAATGTGAAAGAATGGACGGCTGATTGGTATCAGGATTATCCGGGAAGTAAATATAAGGACGAATTTGCGGCAGCGGGTGAAGTCAAAGCCACCAGGGGAGGTTCTTTTCTGGAGAATCCCTATGAATGTCTGGCCACTTGCCGTTATAAATATTCACCGGGCACCGCTTATGATGATTTGGGCTTTCGTTGCGCAAAGGATGCTAAATAAGTCGATACATTATTTTAATAAGAAAGGTAGAGTGTATAATGAGAAAACAACTGGTGCTTATTTCCTTACTAACAGGGATAATGGGTGTTTTTAGCGCTGGCTTCGCCGCCGCCAAGATCCCCACTATTGCGGTGGTGGATTTTGGCATCTCGGGGGTTTCAGCGGATGTAAGCCGCCAGGTTACCCAAAAATTCAGGGATGAATTGCTGAAGAGCAAATTGTTCAATGTGCCAAGCCGTGATGAGACAGAAAAGGCGTTTGCAAAACGAGACCTGGTATATAAAATGAAATTAGAACAAATTGAGTGTCAAAATGTCTCCTGTGCAGTCAAAGTCGGCGTAGCTCTAAAAGTCCACCAAACCATTATCGGTAGGATCGTCAAAGACGAAAAGCAAAAAACTTCTTTAATTTGGGCTAAGCTGGTTAATGTACAAAGTAGTGATGTAGTTTTCGTGGCTTCAGTTGAGGATTCGGCGGCTGCCGATCTGAACGAACTGGCAATTAAGCTGGCAAAAAAAGTGGTCAATTGGATGCCTAAACCCGGAGAGACTGAAGAACAGGTTAAAAAACGTCGGCTGGCACAACAAAAGCAGGATGAAGCAGAAAAAACCCGCCAGCGGGAGGAACGCTTGAAAAAACTAACTTATCGTAAACCAGGCACTTGTCCAGCGGGCATGATCATAATTCCAGCGGGTGAATTTGTGATGGGGAGCGCTTCCGGAGACGCTGACCACAGGCAGGATGAAGCTAAAAATAAAAAGGTTATGGTCGGAGAATTCTGTGTTGATAAATATGAATACCCCAATAAAAAAGGTGCAGTTCCGTTCAGACAAGCCGAATGGTTCGCCGGCAAAGAAGAGTGCAAAGCCCAGGGCAAACGTCTGTGCACTGAAGCTGAATGGGAAAAGGCCTGTAAGGGGACCAAGGGATTTGAATATCCATATGGCAATAAATTAGATCAGCAGAAATGTAATACGGGCCATAAAGAAGGAGATAAGCTGGTAAAGGGTCGGGTTGCTAAAACCGGATCATATAAAGACTGCGTGAACGACTACGGGGTGTATGATATGAGCGGTAACGTCTGGGAGTGGGTAGCGGATTACTATAATCCCGATAACAGAAGCTTTGTGTTGCGCGGTGGTTCTTATAGCAGTAGCCCGCTTGCCACTCGCTGTGCTATGCGCCGGGAAGGCATAGCCTTTATGCGGCGCAAAGATATCGGCTTCCGCTGCTGCAAGTAGGGTCAAAATCCAAACAGTCAGTGACCCCAAGTTCAAATCAAAGGTGACCTGTCCCCAAGGTGACCTTGTTCCCAAGGGGTCAGTGACCCCAAAATTACAATGCCAAAGTTTGACAATTGAACTTTGACATTCATTTGACATTTGGGTTTTGAACTTTGGGCTTCAGCGGATGAAAGAAGTTAAATATTTCCTGGGCTACTTTTTTAGTCAAAAAGGGTAGCTGCTCCAATTCTTGAAAAGTGGTCATGCTTATCCCCTCCAGGCTGCCGAAATGGCGTAGCAGGGCCTGTTGCCGTTTGATTCCCACTCCGGCGATATCAGCCAGGCTAGAGCCTAATGTAGATTTGCGCCTTCTCTGTCGATGATGGGCAATGGCAAAGCGGTGCGCCTCATCCCGAATCCGTTGCAAAAGCCTGCGGGTGGCGGAATGTGACGGAAGTTCTAACGCATCCCGCCGTCCGGGCAGGAAAATATCCTCTTTTCGTTTAGCCAGGCCCAGAACCGGTATGTGCTCCAATCGTAAATCACACAATACCTTAAGCGCTATATTCAACTGTCCCTTGCCCCCATCCACCAGAATCAGATCAGGCGGTGGCTGATCCTCTTCAACCAACTTCAAATAGCGCCGGTATAATACCTCGGCCAACATGGCATAATCATCGGGCTTAGTCACCTGCTTTATCTTAAAACGCCGATATTCATCTTTGCTGAAATTATTATCTTCCCAGACCACCATAGAGCCAACCGCCAGCTTGCCGCCGATATTGGATATATCGAAGGCTTCTATGCGGTGTGGCAAATGATTTAAGCCCAACTCCTGTTTGACCTGAATAAGCAGCGCCGGGGTTTTATCCTGCTGGCGCCGGTGGTTATTTAATTGAATACGTGCATTCTCTTGTGCCATAGCCAGCAAGCGACATTTCTCACCGCGCCGGGGAACCGCCAGCCTGACCCTGGCTCCCCGCCGCCGGCTCAACCAGGCTTCCATCAGCGCTTGATCAGCTATTGGCCGGGGTATGAGAATCATCGGCGGTAAACGTTCCTGCCCCGCATAAAACTGGAGCAAAAAACTCGATACAAGCTCCTCATCCGTGATTTGCCCGACCTGTTCCAGCATTAAATGTTTATTACCGATAAGCATTCCATGCCGAATAAAAAACACCTGAAAGCAGGCGCTATCCAACTCATGGGCTAAAGCCACTACATCCTGATCCAGCCTGGCGGCCGAGGATATAATCTTTTGCTGCTGCACCACCTTTTTCACTGCCTGAAGCTGATCCCGTAGCCTGGCGGCTTGTTCATAGCGCAATCCAGCCGAGGCCTTATCCATCTGTTGCTTTAGTATTTGCAGCAGGCTATTGTTTTTACCCTGTAGAAACAATTTTACCCCTTCCACCAGCTGGGCATATTCGTCGGCCGCTATTAAGCCAAAACAGGGAGCGGCACAGCGATGCAGTTGATAATTAATACAGGGGCGTCCCGGCCGGGGTTTCATATGCACACAATGGCGCAACGGGAAAATATTATAGATAAGCTTCAGCGTTTGGCGTAAGGCCTTGGTGGGTACATAGGGGCCAAAATATAATCCGCCGTCTTTCTTCACCCGGCGCACAATCGCTAAGCGAGGATATTCCTCTTCCAGCGTCAGTTTTAAATAGGGATAATGCTTGTCATCCTTCAAGATAACATTGTACTTGGGGCGGTGCTTTTTGATAAGCACACTCTCCAGCATCAGGGCTTCCAACTCGCTGTCGGTTACCAGATACTCAAAATCGGCAAGCTGTTCCAACATGGATTCCAGCCGCGGCCCCAAACTTACGGATTTTTGAAAATAAGATGCCAGCCGCTTCTTTAGCGAGGCCGCCTTGCCCACATACAATACACCCTTTAAGGTGTCTTTCATTAAGTACACCCCTGGTTTATCGGGTACTAAGCGGAGTTTGGATTTAAGCGGCTTGGAGTGCATGTTAAATTGCGTAGTGGGAGGATTGATTTATACTTATACGGTTCAAGTTAACCCAGTTTACTAAAATATACCCACCACTCGATGAATAAAAAGCACAGAGCGGCCATTATTATATAGGGCCATAACTCTAATCGTTCCTGGGTGAGAGCTGCTTGAGTAACCGGGGGGGGCGAGGTGGGGGTAATGGTCGGCTCCCCCGGCAGGGCAGGGGTGGGGGCTATACGCGATTCTGTCTCATCCAATAGATTGGCTACAAAGGTAAGCTTTATTTGCTTACCCTCGACATCCGAGGCGGATAATTCGTAGGGGCCGACATAATCAGTACCGCTGAAACTGATCGTAGCTTCTTTTTTTGTGGCCAGCTTAATTTTTTCTCCTTTGGGATTTATTATGCTGGCTTGCCTTAGGGGAGCGGTATGTTGAAAAATATATTTGTCGCCAGTCTTGATCTGGGTGGCTGAAGATGGTTGAGGAGTCAACCAGTCCAGCATATTAAGCAATAATACCACCATAGTGACATCCCCGGAGGCAGGAAAAAGATAATCGCCAATTTCAAATCCCAGGCAAATAAGCCGCTGCCCCTGGAGTTCCCCTTCCCAGGCTAAGGGGAAATTTCGAGTTTTCAACAAGACGTTGGCCCAGGCGGGCAAATCCAGATACTCTGCTTCAGTCAGTTGAACCTCATCCAGGAAGCTTAAGTATTTAAGAATCGAATGCTTGCGGTTCCAATCCATGATTTTAATATCATCCGGTTTAGCCGGCTTAGCCCTGAAGGTTTTATTATCCAAGGCAGGCATTATATACAATGCATTGAGTTGGGGAATCGGGTCGGGCACTAAATGATTAAATGTAGCCATATCATATTGCTTAATATCAGGAGGCGGATATTGCTTGCGGGTTAAGAACGTCAATTCCAGGCCAGGGATAGCCGCCGCTATGCGTTTCAGGTTGGTTGTCAGTTCCTGGTCTTCGGTAACCGCTAACCACTTGAGCAACTTATGCGGTCTGATAATCGCATAAGCCGCATTATCAGTTTCAAGGGCGTCATTTACCACTAACTGGGCCTTCAGTATTCCCGGCTGGTTTAAATTGCCGAATGGCAGGGTGATGGATTCACCAGCCGAGAGGCTCATGTTCTTCCCCCATTTGAATTGCTGATCCAGATAAAGCTTCAGCCCGAATTTCCTGGCCCCGGGAGAGTAATTGCGCAGCGTTATATAGGCTTTGCGTTGGGAATAATCATATAATCCCTGGTATACATCCAGGGCGGTAATCGCTACATTGTCCCGCCGCTTGCCAAACAACTTAAATTCCAGCCGGCGCCGGCCGGCTAATTCTCTCAATCCGGGTTCTGCCCGGTCGGTAAATAGAGTTATTTTACAGCCGTCGGCGCTTTCAGTAGCAGCGATCGCCAGTTGTAAAGCCGCCTGTAGGCGGTTGCTTGTTTCTCCACATTTTAATTGCTGGATGGCTTTTTTAAGCTTGGCTTTGCTGTCCAGAAATGGGGTGATTTGTTGGGAATAAGCCCCCGCCCGAACCAGCATGATACGTTCCCCCGGCGGCATATCTTCAATCAATTCCAGCGCCTGCGCCTTAGCCTGCTCCCATCGGCTCCCCCCTTTTTCCCGGGTCAGCATACTGGCCGATGCATCCAGGATTAATATCTGGTATTTGACCGGGGCGCCGCTTAATATATAAAAGCGAATCAGGGCTAATACCAAGGTAAGAATTACCAACAATTGCAGTAAAAACAATAATTCGAAATTGAATTTCCGGCGGTCTGAGGTAGGGGTATCCGTCAACTCACGCCAGGGAATGATGCTGGAAACGATGAGGGCCACCTTTTCCTGTTTCAGGAAATATAACAGCACAATGGGAACCAAAGTCAAGCTGTAAAGGGCGGCAAGTGGATTCAGGAAGTTCATAGTTGATTTAAGTAATTAACTAAAGGGTGCCTAATGGGTATCTTCCGCTTAGCGGAGCATACCCATATGCAGCAATTCCTTTGAGATGAAATTTTCCACCGATACCTCAGTTTTTGCCAGCGTGTAGATGGCTTTACTGGCCAGGCAGACATTTTTTACTTCCTGCTGATGCTGCATAAGGGTATGCCGATATTTTTTAAGGTTGGCATCGTTTAAGTTTATGATTCGCTCCTCATTGGTTTCTATATCCCGTACCTTTATCTTACCCACTTTATATGGATTGCTCTCATTATATCCCAGAATGTGAATCATATTGATATCGAAGTTCTTAAAGCGCAGAAGGGTGATGTCCCGTTTATACTTAGCCGGTTCCATGAGAAAATCGGAAATTATAATAGCGGTGCCTACATCCCTGATTTTATAAACCGCCTTATGAATACTGGCCCCCAGATCGGCTATTCCTTCCGGGTGTACCTGTTGCAGAAAATCGGCAATCCGGTGAATGCTATGTGAACCATCGAAATAGGGGGATTCATGGACCATCCCCCGGGTTTTGGACTTACTTTCACCGCCCAATAAAATCAGCTTTACCCGATGCTGGCTGATTAGGGCCACATAGCTTAAGGCCAGCGCAGTTTTCATGCCGTATTCGAATTTCTTGTCCTTGCGGGGAAGCAGCATGGATTTGCTGGCATCTAAAAATATATAAACCGACAGACTGTGCTCAGCATGGAACATTTTGACGTAGAGGCGATTTAAGCGACCGTATATATTCCAGTCGATATGCTTGAAATCATCCCCCAGACAATATTCCTTGTACTCCATAAACTCAATGCCAGTCCCATGCTTGCCAACCCTCAAATCTCCCCGACGGCTCTTCAATGAGGCCTTGCGGCTGGTTAACTGCAAAATTTGCAGTTTCTTTAAAAATAGCGGATCTAAAAGTTTAAGCGGCATTTTTTAGTTTCTAAAAGGTTGATATTCAACGCTGACAGTATATCAACCCTCCGGTAGAGTGTCAACCTAACGGGCTGTTGCCCAAAGAACATATTGGCGCAAATTCATGTAGGGGAGAGGCGTGGGTCATTGACCCTGTCCCCTACAGCACCACGGGCGGGGATGAACCCCGCCCCTACATTAACTATCGGCAAAGCGTATAATATCGAAAGTGCCACCGCTGAACGCAAAAATCAGCAGAGACAGAACTCCGAGGAGATTCAGGTTATTTGGGCGCTCAAATAGAGGTTCCTATAAAGAAACCCAGGAAACAAAAACTTACTGACCAGCAGAAAACTTTCAACCGTCGGTACAGCAGGGAAAGAATTATGGAGAAAGTGAATATCTTTAAGATTCTGGTTGAGCGCTTCCGGTCATTATGGTTAGTTGACTTTTCCCGATGCTCCCCAGTATAATGGGCAGAAGCTGGCAGAGTCAAGCTTCCTTATGCTTATTTGTCTATTTTATGCTATGATAATAAGCAAACATAAGTATCCAAAAGATAGATTTTTTTATGCTTTATATTTTATGCTTTATAATAGTTTACCAGCGATCTATGGAGCTAAACTAAAATGAGTAAATATACCAGGGAAGAAGTGCTGGAAAAGATCAGAAACAGAGAAAGTCTTGCCGGAGCCGATCTTCGTAAAATTAACCTCTACCGGGAAGACCTTTCAGGAGCTAACCTGAAAGCCGCCGATCTTAGTGGCGCCGATCTTCGGGAAGCTAAATTTACCGGAACTAACCTCGACCAGGCCAATTTAAGTGAAGCCAATCTCAATGAGGCGAACCTTTGGGAAGCCAACCTGGTGAAAGCCGATCTTAGCGGCGCCAAACTTGCCAGGGCCAACCTCTGGAGAGCTAAGCTTGCTGAAGCCAACCTCAGCGGGGCTTATTTCCTGAGAGCCGATCTGGGTTTCGCCGATCTTAATGAAGCCAACCTTGAAGAAGCCGATCTGGGTTTGGCTAACCTTGGCGGAGCAGATCTCAGAAGAGCCAACCTGGCCAGTACTAACATTAACGGAACCAATCTTTGGGAAGCCAACCTTTATGGAGCTACGCTGGCCGGCGCCAACCTCCGTGGAGCTAATCTCAGTGGGGCTAATCTCAGGAGTTGCGACTTGCGTTTAGCGGATTTAACCCAGGCCAAGATGGCCGGGGCGGATTTAACCGGGGCTAATATATGGGGAATTGGACATACTGGCTGGATAGTTGAGGGGCTGAAGGCGGGATATGTTTATAATTATAAAGGAGCCAAGCTTACCGAAGGCATAAAAGGGAAAACCAGAATTCCGCCGAACCGCAGTTTTAATCGAGGCGAATTTCAGGAATGGTTAAGCAAGTATTTGCCATTTAAAACGGCGGCTTTGAAAGCAGTGCCTTTTGAGTATGTCCCCAAAATTTTTATAAGCTATGCTTCAGAAGATGAGCTTACCATGAGAGCTATTGATCAATGCCTGCGGAATAAGGGGGTTCGGGTATTTATCGATGAGAGAAATTTTATTGGCAGTGAAACTGTTTGCCATGAAGTGATTAACCTATTAAAAGGCAAAGGGGTTGTGGTTTTTATTTATTCTAAGAGCGCCGCCGACAGATCATATACGGAATTTGAAAAACTAATTGATAGAGAACGGGAGTTTATTATTTCAAAAGGCCAGGAAAAACGGAACATTTTAATCTATTTTTGCATAGACGGGACTCCGTTGCCGGCAAAATTAACCCGACGGTTAATCATAAAGGCAGCGACTATGTCCTTCCCGGAGGCCTGCCAAAAACTATGGCGGGCTATATTGGAGCAGGGCGGGGGATTCGAACCGACTGATTTAGCTCAGTATAATGAAATTACACCATGGAAGAGATAAGAGGTAAGCTTGAAGTTTTCACGGAATTATCGGCTGCGCTTCATTGTTTTATTCTTCATTGCCATCATCTGCTTTACTATTCTAAGTAATATCCTGAATTATCATCAACTCGATCACCGGGAGATATTAAGGTCGATATTCCTGAACGGGATTTCGGCGGAGCGCTTAAGTGCGCTTTTCAGCTTCCGGTTACTCAGGGATTCGCTGGTAACAGCCTTAAGTAATACCCTGTTACTGTTTGCCATATTATGGCTGGCGGGAAAAGAGCTAAAAATAATTTCCAGGCTCAATAATCTGTTTTTAAATTGTCGGGAGGCAGGTTTTCTGCTGGGGTTATTTAGCTTATCCGTCCTCTATTCAGCTACTATGGCCTATTTTAAATATGGCGGTTTCCCGATGTCGGGTGATGGATATGCCTATCTGACCCAGGCTAAAATCATGGCTCAGGGGCGGCTTTATGTAGATTCTCATCCCTTACGGCAATTTTTCCATTGTGATTATATGGTCAATAATGGCAAGTACTTTGCCTGTTATCCCATAGGCACCTCCCTTTTTCTACTGCCGGGTGTGTTGGTGGGTCTGCCCTGGCTGGTAAATCCTATTGTAGGTTCGCTGGCATTGGTGGCGATTTATTACCTGATTAAGCAGTTTTTCACCGCTGATGCGGCCCGTTACGGGGTTTGTTTTATTTTGCTGGGAAACTTTTTCCCTTGGATGAACACCACCTATCTTTCCCATCCCAGCAGCCTGTTGTTTAGTTCGCTATTCATGTACCTGTTTATTACCGGTTTCAGACAAAGGTTTGATGGCCGCTTGTTTTTAGCTGGTCTGGCTTTAGGCGGGGCGGTCTTTGCCCGACCGTTGACCGCCGCCGCTATCGCTTCTCCCATACTGCTTTGGGGATTATATCGGCTGATAAAGGAAAAGCGGTCCTATAAATCAGTGTTTATGTTCGGTGGGGGGCTGTTAATACCTATGTTGCTGCTGCTGCTGGTTAATAAGATTCAAACCGGTAACCCCTTTGTGTTGGGCTATCAATTGCAATTTCGGTCTCCCGGCTTTCAGGAAGGTTATAACCTGATGCAGGCAGTAGGTACCATGTTATGGCGTTTGCGGGCTACAGAATATATGGTGAAATTTGCCCCCTTTTCCATTTTTATCCCGCTGTTTTTCTTCCTATTTGCTTTTAAGGGGCAAAACAGGTATCCGTATTTATTGCTGGGGCTTATGGCAATCCTCTGCCTGGCCTATCTGCCGCTTTCAACCAGCGTTTGGGACTTACGATACTATTATCCCCCGCTTATGTGGTTAATAGGCTTGATTCCATGGGGGATATACGGTTTTTCCCGCTTTGTCGAAAAGCGCGGCTGGTCACTGAATTATCAACATCTCACCAGCCTGATGCTGGTGCTGATATTATCGTTTAAGCTATGGGGGCTGTATCAGTGGGGATTGGCGCCCGATAATAGCTTAAAAAGACTAAAGCGCCCCTATGATACGGTTAAACAGGCCGGAATCAGCAATGCGGTTATATTCATCCGCGACATTGGGAATGAGCTTTATCCTATGTGGTATATTCGTAACTCACTGGATTATAGTGATGATGTGTTGTATGCCCTGGATCTGGGGGCTGAAAACAAACTGCTCATGGATTATTACCCCCGCCGGCAATATTATGTTTATGATAAGGGAGAGCTGAAGCAGGTCCACTTGTCCCGCTAAGCGCTTTATCATATTAAACTAATCAATTTATATCCTGGTTGTTTCAATTAGATATACACTTAGCATGGTTTTTGCCATTTTGGCGCTACGGTCATATTATATGGCTATAGCGCCATGTTATATGGAATTTGTGCACTATTTCTTATGGATTATCAGCGTAAGCTGTGTTAATATATAAGCTGGATATTTCATCCGGGGTCTAAATAAGGAGGACTTTTATGAACGGAAAGAAACTGATTTTACTGGCGTTGAGTTTAGCGGTTCTCGGCTTCGATTCAGTAGCGGCAGAGAATATTCCGCCGGAGATGGCGTTGGTTCCGGCTGGTGAGTTTACCATGGGGATGACCGAAGCCCAGGTCGGGAAAGCGGCTTCTACTCTGGGTGGCATGACTAAATACTATGATAATGCTACTCCGGCGCATAAGGTTAATGTGGCGGCCTTTTATATGGATAAATACGAAGTAACCAATGAGGATTATAAAAAGTTTATAGCGGCTACCGGAGCGGCGATTCCGCTTAGTTGGGAGGATGCCGGCGGGGATATGCCCAGGGGTAAGGGCAAGTATCCGGTGGTGTATGTTAATTGGGAAGCCGCCAGCGCTTATTGTAAGTGGGCGGGTAAGCGCTTGCCCACTGAAGCCGAATGGGAGAAGGCCGCCCGCGGCGCCGACGGCCGGTTGTTTCCCTGGGGTAATAAATTTTCCAGGAAGAAGTTGAACTTTGAAAAATCCAGAAAACGCGGCACCACCAAGGTAGGTAGTTACCCCAAGGGGGTCAGCCCATACGGTTGTTATGATATGGCCGGTAATGTGTGGGAGTGGACTGCCGATAATTATTTGGCCTATCCCGATAATAAATATGAGGATGAGTTTTACGGCAATGAGCGCTATGTATTGCGGGG
>JAJRUS010000027.1 GCA_024277675.1 bacterium
AGCAATGCATCTTTGAAATACAATTAGTTAATGTAGGGGCGGGGTTCATCCCCGCCCATGATTCGGGAGGGGACAAGCCCCTCCCCTACATGGATTTGGGTCAATATGTTCTTTGGGCAACAGCCCGTTGAATTATAAGTTTTTTTGAGGGAAAGACGGGGTCGAGGTCATGCAATGACATTTTTATTTGTTGTGATTGGCTTATGTGGCGACTATTGCGGATAGAATATAGGGGTCACTGCCCCCTTTGGATGGCTACGGCGCAGACTTTAAGTTCAGGGATTTTAGCCACCGGATCAAGCTCGGCAATTGTCAGCGTGTTAGCCGCTGCTTCGGCAAAGTGAAACGGGATGAACACCACTCCCGGCCCTACTCTGTCGGTAACATATGCTTTTATGCTTATCTCTCCCCGGCGCGAGCTGACTTTAACCTGCTCTCCATCAGCAATTCCCAGCCGCTTAGCATCCTGTGGGTTTAGTTCCACCATCCCTTCAGGTACATGTTCATCTAAAGCTTTTGCCCGGCGGGTCATGCTACCGGTATGGAAATGAAACAGCAATCTACCGGTAGTCAGGATAAATGGATATTCGGCATCCGGCCATTCCGGGGGCGCCTTAAACTTAATCGGGCTGAATAATCCCAGGCCGCGCGAGAATTTGTCTTTATGTAAAAATTTGGTGCCGGGATGATCTTTATCCGGGCACGGCCATTGCAAGCCTTCGCCCTTCAATCTTTCATAACTCATCCCGCCATAGATGGGAGTAAGCCCGGCTATCTCATCCATAATCTTAGCTGCTGAATCATAACTCATCTCATAGCCCAGCCTGCGGCTTACCTCACACACAATATCCCAATCCAGCCTGGCCGCACCCGGCGGGTCAATCGCCTTATACAATCGCTGTACCCGGCGTTCGGTATTGGTATAGGTGCCATCACGCTCGGCAAAACTGGCCGCCGGCAACACCACATCCGCCAACTGCGCCGTTTCGGTCAGGAATATATCCTGTACCACCAGAAAATCTAAGCCCATAAGGGCTTGCTTTACCTTATTTAAATCAGGATCGCTCACCATCGGATTCTCACCCATAATATACAGGCCCTTAATCTGACCGCGGGCGGCAGCCTTTATCATCTCCACCACCGTAAGCCCTGCCTCGCCCGGCAGCTTCACTCCCCAGGCCTGCTCAAATTTATCCCTGGCCGCAGCATCAACTACCTTCTGGTAGCCGGGATAAACATTAGGCAACGCCCCCAGATCGCAGGCCCCCTGCACATTATTCTGCCCCCGCAAGGGATTAACCCCGGTGCTCTCCCGGCCGATATTTCCGGTAAGCATCGCCAGATTAGCCACCGATTTAACATTATCAGTACCGGCTACATGCTGGGTAATTCCCATGGAATAAAGGATGGAAGCCCGCTTGCCTTCAGCATAAATACGGGCCGCCTTAACTATATCAGCCTCCGAGATGCCGGTTATTGCAGCTACCTTATCCGGCGGGTAGTCGCTTACCACTTTTTTATATTCTTCATAACCTTCAGTACGCTCGGCAATGAATTTTTTATCTTCCAGGCCTTCATGTAAGATCACATACATTAAACCGTTAAGTAAAGCCACATCGGTGCCCGGCTTCTGCCGCAACCACACATCAGCATAGCGGGTGAGCCTGATCTTGCGTGGATCGGCCACAATCAGTCTGGCTCCCCGTTCACGTACTGCCTTAAGCACTTGCAGGCCGATAATAGGATGGCTGTCGGTAGTATTAGAGCCAATGGCGAAAATAACATCTGCCCCGCCGACCTCGGCGATGGAATTGGTCATCGCCCCCGAACCGAAGGTGGTAGCCAAGCCGGCTACAGTCGAAGCATGACACAGTCTGGCGCAGTGATCTACATTATTGGTGCCGATACAGGCCCGCATAAACTTCTGGAAGATATAATTATCCTCATCGGTGCATTTGGCGGAACTTAAACCCCCAATACTATCCGCTCCATATCTCTGTTTTAGCTGGCCCAGCTTTCTGGCTACCAGCGATAACGCTTCCTCCCAGGAAGCCCCCCTGAAACCACCATCTTCCCATATAAGCGGGCTGGTAAGCCGGCCCTTATGATTCACGAAATCATAACCGAAACTGCCCTTGACGCACAATGAGCCGTTATTGACAATAGTTCCCTTTTGGGGAGTAACCTTGACCAATTGCTGATTTTTGGTATGTAAAGTAAGGTTGCAGCCGCAACCGCAAAACGGGCATACCGACTTTGCCTGTGCTAAATCAGCCGTCCGTCCCTTAAAGCGGGCTAATTTGGAATTAATGGCCCCGGTGGGACAGGCATGAAAGCAGGAGCCGCAGAAGATGCAATTAAGCGGCTTATCAAAGGCGGTGGAAATCTTGGCGCAGAAGCCGCGCCCGGCAAAATCTACCGCCCCTACTGCCTGTACCTCATCACATACCCGCGCACAGCGCCCGCAGAGGATACATTTTCTATGGTCGTATTCTAAGAATGGATTATTGCCATCAGGCTGGTAATTGCGGGTCTCACCCTCGAAGCGGCGCTCATCTATACCATATTCATAGGCCAGCCGTTGTAATTTGCAGTTACCGTCTTTCTCGCAGGTAATACAGCGGCAATCATGATCCGAAAGCAGCAGCTCCACCACAAATTTACGGGCCTTATGAATTTCGTCCGAAGCGGTGGTTACCTGCATTCCCTCGGCAACCGGAGTAGTACAGGCCGCCAGCAGCTTCGGGTTGCCGGAAACCTGCACCAGGCACACCCGGCAAGCGCCATAGGGTTTAAGCAGGCTGAAGTTGCATAAATACGGAATCTTAACCCCGCAAGCATTGGCCGCCTCCAATATAGTAGCGCCCTCCAGCACCGAAACTTTTTTATGGTCAATACTAAGGTTAATCATGTTAATACCTTGCGTTTCCCCTTTAATTCCGTAAATAAGGTTGATTGAATGAAATCCAACCTTACAAATTATTCCATTCCTCTAGCAAAATCTGACGCCCTATAATCTCCTCAACCTCTCGCAACATCATTCTAAGTTGTGGCACTGAATATTCTGAATTTGAAGGCACGCTCAATCTATTTTCATGAAAGATTAAAAACTGGTGTCGCGTACCTGAATAATGCCCATCAAAGCCTATCTTCCTTAACCGGCGGATAAAATCACGCCGTTTACACGGCGCCCACCTGCTCACGCTGAGGCTCCTTGTTCAGGTTAATACCATCAATTACTGGAATAGGATGCTTCATCTTCAGACCCACCAGCAGCCAATCCTCCAAAGTAGAGCGTAGTTCATCCTCACACTCACGCAAGCTGGAG
>JAJRUS010000028.1 GCA_024277675.1 bacterium
AAGGTGCAGTTTCAAGCGGTGTTTGAGGCATTGGCCTTTAATGTGAAACGGTTGGTGAAGATGAATGCTCCGCCCGATTTGGTGGGGGCGTAATGCCCTCTGGCAGGAGGGGTGTGCCCAAAATCAGGATTTGGGTAACAAATGAAGGATAAAAGCCAAAGAGTAAATAAAAAAACAGGGATAATAACCACAAATCACGAGAAAAATAGATATGTTGTAGAAATGCAACTTGGTTGCTAAGGGGTTTTTTCGCCCCTTTTTTAAAAAACTGAATTAAGCGACAACACCATTATAGATACTGGCTTTATATTTGCCGATCTTGTTTATTGCCTCTATCATTTGTTGAGGGGTTACTTTCTCCGGCACATACTCCACCTCAGCCCGCCCCAACTTGTAGTTGGCAGTAGCTTCCACTACCCCATCAAGTTTCTTTAGCGCAATCTTGACCGCCACATTGCATGAGGCACAGGTCATCCCCTCAATTTTAAGCGCCACCATCCTGGTGCCTTCCGAGCAGCAGGCTTGGTTATTGTTGGTAATCCCCACAACGAGAAAAACAGCCGTGAGAAAAACGAACAGGGTCTTTATGAGTCTACCGTCCATTTTAAACACCCCCTTTATCCAAACAGCCAGCCCGACAGGTAAGGAAAGGCTATGAAAAAGCCCACCAGGGCGGCAGCTACCCAAAGCATCAGCTTATTAAATCCGCCGCCTTCAGGGGCCGCACAAACTGAATCCAGCTTACAACCGGCTTCCTTTTTCCGATAAGTATAATAAAATGCAATTCCCAGAAAGATGACCGCTATGCCTATGAAGACCGGCCTGTATTTTTCCAGACCCATGGCGAAACCGGCCCCGCCGATTCCCAGTAAGGCAAAAACTATAGGGACAACACAGCACACAGAGGCCAGAAAAGCCGATATTACTGAGCCTAACGACGAAAGCCTGGTTAATTTTTGATGTTTGATTTTAGTTCCTTCCATTTTTCTCACCCCCTAAGCAGCATTACTTAGAGTATTTATAAACGACATCCATTAACTCGTCATATATCTTTTCCTGCCGGGCCGGTTCCTTCGATTCAATGGCCTGGGTAGCGCAAATCTCCAGATAGTTGCGCATAAGCAGCTTGCCCACCCCTCTCAAGGCCTCATGCGCCGAGGATATCTGGGTTAAAATATCCAGGCAATACCTGCCATCGACCACCATCTTTTGTAACCCCCTGACTTGCCCCTCAATGCGGCTCAGCCGATTTAAAATGGCCTTTTTTCTCTCCGCGGTAATACAGCCTGCCTGCTCCGTCATGGCTAATTCCCCCTCATTATACCTATAACACCTACCCCTATTTTAATTTTAGCGCACCAATTTCTTTTGTCAAGCATTTTTTCAGGTTAGCTCTATATTCACCCCAACCCCCTTTACACCCCCGGCTTTATCATTTAAAATAACCCCCATGCTTAACTCAAACCTGCATAGATTAAAGCGCTATATGCTGGCTTACCGCCGCCGGATCATAATCGGCCTGGTGTTTCTACTGCTTACTAATATCACCAGCCTGATTGCCCCATTGATTCTAAAATACGCTATCGACAGCTTAAGGGGGTCGGTCGACCCAGCACTGCTGCTGAAATATGCTGCCGCCATCCTGGGGGTTACTGTTATTCAGGGTATATTCCGCTACTATATGCGCTGGATATTGATCGGCACCTCACGCCGCATTGAGTACGATTTCCGTAATAACATCTTTGCCCATTTACAGACCCTATCACGTTCTTATTTTATAAAGGCTAAAACCGGCGACATCATGTCCCGGCTGACTAATGACTTAAATGCGGTACGGATGGTTCTGGGACCGGGTATCATGCACCTGGTGAGTACCCTGATCTTATTCATTACCGCCGGCGGGTTGATGTTTTATCTGAACTGGAAGCTGGCCTTACTGGCTTTAATCCCCCTGCCGCTGCTCTCCCTGATTATCAGGTTTTTGACCCAGCGGTTGTATAATTACTCGGAAGCCGTCCAGGCCCAACTGGCCAGGATGAGCGCCTTCGCCCAGGAGAACCTGTCGGGTATTCGTATCATCCAGGCCTTTGTCCGGGAACGGGCGCAAGTTGAGCAATTTAAACAGCAAAACCAGGAATATCTAAAACGCAACATGCGGTTGGCCCACATTTGGGGCTTTTTCCTGCCGCTTATGATGTTTACTTCCGGCCTGGGGCTGGTAATCGTTATCTGGCTGGGAGGCCGACAGGTAATCTCCGGTGAGATCAGCCTGGGTGACTTCGTGGCTTTCAGCAGCTACCTGGCGCTGCTTACTTTCCCCATGATGGCTTTGGGGTGGGTGGTTAATCTGTTTCAGCGGGGTGCGGCCGCCATGGGAAGAATCAATAAAATACTGGATACCGAACCCGGGATTTCCGATAATGCACAAACCCTGTCAGCGGTTGAATTCAGCAGTTTAAAACCGTTCAAGGGTGAAATAGAATTCAGGCACTTAAGTTTTTCCTATAACGGCCCGGATTCGCAGGTATTATCAGGAATAAATCTACAGCTAGAGGCCGGTAGTAGCCTGGGTATAGTCGGCCCGGTGGGGGCGGGCAAAAGTACATTAGTAAACCTGATACCTCGTATATTCGATCCGCCGGCAGGCCAGTTATTCATTGATGGAGTTGATATAAAATCTATTCCACTGGATGAGTTACGGAAGATGATCGGTTATGTACCCCAGGATGGTTTTTTGTTCTCCGAAACTATCGGAGAAAATATCACCCATGGACTGGAGCGCCGGGATATGCAAAAGATTCAGGAAGCCGCCGCTATTTCCCAGCTAACCAGAGAAGTGGAGGGATTTCCCCAAGGTTACGACACCCTGGTGGGCGAGAGAGGGGTTACCCTTTCAGGCGGCCAGCGACAGCGCCTCTCGCTGGCCAGGGCGCTGGCTATCAAACCGCTTATTTTGATACTGGATGATAGCTTCTCCAATATAGATGTTTACACCGAAGGGGAAATCATACAGCGGCTGACGCCCTTTATAAAAAGCCGTACCTGCCTGATCGTCTCCCACCGTATCTCCACCGTACAATGGACGGATCATATAATCGTATTAGACGAGGGTAAAATCGCAGAAGCCGGCACCCATCGAGAATTAATAGATCAAGCCGGCATATACGCCAAACTTTACCGGCGTCAACTGATGTTAGAAAAACTGGAGCAGGTGAAATAAGATGCGATATCATCATTTTGAGGGACAGGAGGCGGGCCAGATTTATGACTGGCAGTTAATAAAACGGCTCTCCAGGTATCTGTCGCCTTATAAATATTATTTTATATCCGCCCTGGCGCTATTATTTTTAGGCTCTTTGCTGGGTTTAGTCGGTCCATATTTAACCAAGGTGGCCATTGACACCTACATTCAGCAACAGAACATCTCCGGCTTAAACTTTATCGCCCTGCTTTTTATAGGGGTAATATTACTGGAGCTTGCGGTGCGTTATGGACAGATACAGATTATGCAATATACCGGCCAGCGGGTAATGCAGGATTTAAGAGCCGGGCTGTTTTCCCACTTGCAGCGCATGACCCCCAAATTCTATGATAAACAATCGGTAGGCGGGGTAATGAGCCGGCTGATCGGCGATATAGAGGTGCTAAACGAAATGGTTACCTCCGGCGTAGTCTCCATGCTGGGTGACTTATTTATGCTGCTGGGAATCATGGGGGTGCTGTTATGGCTGAATTATAAGCTGGCGCTGGTGGTTTTTTCGGTATTGCCGCTTATCTTTTATGCCGCTCAGGTGTTTCGCAAAAAGGTCAGGGAATCGTTCCGCCAGATTCGGGCCCGCATGGCTAAAATAAACGCCTTCCTGCAGGAAAATTTAGGCGGTATGACCATTGTTCAGGCCTTCTGCCGCCAGCAGAAGAATCTGGAGCAATTCAAAAAAATAAACGGGGATTATCTGGATTCTTATCTTAAGACAGTTTTTTATTATGCGCTGTTCTTCCCGGCCATAGAAATAACCACCGCCCTGGCAATGGCGCTGATTATATGGTACGGCGGCGGACAGGTGCTGCAGGGGGCGCTTACCTTCGGCGTATTGGTGGCCTTTATCGAGTACACTCAGCGATTTTTCCGCCCCATTAATGACTTAAGTGAAAAGTATAACATCTTACAATCAGCCATGGCGGCGGCTGAGCGAGTATTTAACCTGCTGGATACTGATCCCGATATAAGCTCACCGGACAAGACCCAGGAACTGGAACAATTCTCTAAAACAATTGAATTTAAGCAGGTGTGGTTTGCATATTCCGGCGATGAACATGTGTTAGCAGACATCTCATTCAGCATTTCAAAGGGTGAGAGTGTAGCCCTGGTGGGACTGACTGGAGCAGGCAAAACCTCGATCATAAGTTTACTGGCCCGCTTTTATGAACCCAGTCGGGGACAGATCATGATAGATGGTTATGATGTTCGCCAACTGAACTTAAAACAATGGCGCAGCAAAATAAGCCTGGTATCCCAGGAACCATTCCTGTTCTCCGGCGATATTTTAAGCAATATACGACTGGGGCGGGAAGATATTTCGCCGGCATGCGTTGAACAGGCAGCCCGTGAAGTAAATGCCCATCAGTTTATCTCCCAACTGCCCAAAGGCTATTATGAGCCGATTCAGGAACGGGGCGCCAACTTATCAGCCGGCCAGCGTCAGTTAATCACCTTCGCCCGGGCATTGGTATTCGATCCTCAATTATTAATCTTGGATGAGGCTACCTCCAGTGTAGACAGTCAAACCGAAGCCCTGATTCAGGATGCGCTGGAGAAGCTTTTGCGGGGACGCACCTCCATCGTGATTGCCCATCGGCTGTCGACTATACAGCGGGCAAACAAAATCATCGTACTGGATAAGGGTAAAATTGTGGAACAAGGCAGTCATCAGGAATTATTAACCAGACAAGGGATTTATTACTGGCTGCATCAATTGCAGTTTAAGGACTGAGCAGCTATTTTATTCAATTACTGCTGTTAGGCAAAATTGGTGCGACTCACTGCCACACTTACCCTATTAATACTTACCATGAACAATCAATACGATGACATGGAAAGTTTATGTTTGTTTAGTATTCTCCGCTAATTACCCCAATACCTTGCAAAACTGTTCCTGACTCAGATTATTTTATGCTTGACATAAGCAGGCTTATTCAATATAGTCAATTGAGATTTAGTCTAAATTGCATTTATGGGTGCGGTTTATGGATTCCACTAAAGAGAAATTTAAAACCTTCCTGTATTCACGTGGATTGAAGTTTACCCCCGAACGCCGGTTTGTGCTTGAGGAAGCCTTTATTATCCACGATCATTTCGAGGCCGAGGATTTGTTACTCAGTATTCGCCGCCATAACCGGCGGGTATCCAGGGGTACTGTTTACCGCACTCTCGACTTACTGGTAGAAAGCGGATTAGTACGTAAGGTGGCCTTTATCGATAAGCACACCCACTATGAACACGTATATGGGCATGACCACCATGAGCATTTAATCTGCCTGGAATGTGGGCGGGTGATTGAATTTTACCGGGAAGAACTTGAGAATTCGCTACAGGATGTGTGCCGGAAGAACAATTTCAACATCAAAAGCCACAAGATGGAAGTGCTGGGTTATTGTAAAGATTGTGACCACAAAAAACCATAAGGGCGCCTTGAGAAAGGGGATATATCATCAAGGGGACCTGTTCCCTGAACCGTTCAACCGGGAAATGAGGATAATTAATGAATTTAGCGCTGCTTAAACCTGGCGAAAAAGGAAAAATAACCAAAATAACTGCCAGCGGGCCATTTAAAAGAAGGCTCATGGATATGGGAATGCTGGTGGGCGAGCTGGTGCTGGTTAAAAAAGTAGCGCCGCTTGGCGACCCCATCCAGGTAGCTGTAAAAAACTATAATCTTTCGCTCAGGAAAAAAGAAGCGGCGGGAATATTGGTGGAGAAAATAGATTGAGTAAATATACGGCAAATAAAAATATAATCACCGTGGCGGTGGCGGGTAATCCAAATTCAGGCAAATCCACCCTGATAAATGCAGTGGCCGGTACCATGCTCTATGTGGGCAACTGGCCTGGGGTCACCGTAGAAAAGAAGGAAGCTGAATTTGAATTTCAGGGAAGAAAAATCAGGCTGGTCGACCTACCGGGCACATATAGCCTAAGCCCATATACCCAGGAAGAAATTATCGCCAGGGATTATCTGGTGCATAAACAGCCCGATGTAATCCTGGCGGTGGTCGACTCGACTAACTTAGAACGAAATCTGTATCTGGCCATCCAGTTAATGGAGTTGGACATACCGGTGGTGGTGGCGCTGAATGTCTATGACGAGCTGGAAAAAAAGGGTTACCGCATTAATATAAGGGCCATGGAGAATATGTTGGGGGATAAGCTTATCCCCACGGTTGCCACCCAGAAGAAAGGCACAGACAAGCTGTTTAAAGCAATTATCGAGGTAGCCGATAATCCGGCGGCATATCGCCCGAAACAGTTAACTTATGATGAAGATATTGAGGATGCCGTCAAATATGTCGAACAATATATTAAAGAGAAACATCCCCTACTGGCTGAAAAATACCCCTTAAGATGGCTGGCCTTAAAGCTTATGGAGGGCGACCGTCAGGTTATGCAGGAAACAAGGCTGGAAAATGAGGGCTTCCTGGCGGAAGGAGCGGTGAATCACTTACGAAAAGCCCACGGGGATGATATTGAAGCCATAATGGCGGATGCCAGATATGCCCAGGTGACCGGGCTTGCCCGGGAGGTGCTGAAAAAGCCGGATATACTAAAGATCGAATTAACCGAAAAAATAGATCGGGTGGTGCTTAACAGATTTTTGGGCATTCCCCTTTTTCTAATGGCCATGTGGCTGGTATTCAAACTCACCTTTGATGTATCGATGCCCTTTGTAGACTGGGCGGATGCGGTGATTACCGGGCCTTTTACCCGCTGGGTCGAGGTGATTTTAGGCTTTGTGCGGGTGCCTGGCTGGGTGGTTTCTTTAGCCACTGACGGGATTATTGCCGGAGTGGGGTTTGTGCTGATATTTGTGCCGGTCATATTTGCCATGATGTTTTTCATAACCTTTCTGGAGGGGAGCGGCTATATGGCGCGGGCGGCCTTTGTGATGGATAGAGCTATGCACAGTATGGGCTTGCACGGAAAATCCTTTATCCCCATGCTGCTTGGTTTCGGCTGCAATGTGCCGGCTATTTATGCCACCCGCACCCTGGAAAATCCACGTGATAAGGCGCTTACCGCCCTGCTTATCCCGCTTATGTCCTGCGGAGCCAGGTTGCCGGTGTATGTGTTGTTCGTGGGGGCCTTATTCCCCACTCACTCGGGAACGGTACTCTGGTCTTTGTATATGATGGGTATATTATTGGCAGTCCTCATAGGCATTGTTTTCAAGCATACCCTGTTTCGGGGAGAAGCGCCCATGTTTATCATGGAACTCCCGCCATACAGGCTGCCCTCCATGAGGAGCCTGACCATCCATACCTGGGAAAAAGTAAAACATTTCATTGTAAAGGCGGGCACCTATATATTGGCTGTTTCGGTGCTGGTTTGGTTTTTACTGAATATGCCCTGGGGGGTAAAACACAAGCGAGATTCCCTGCTGGGCCAGGCAGGACAAATGGTCGCCCCGGTGCTGGCGCCACTTGGATTCGGCAACTGGGAGGCGGCATCGGCATTGATTACCGGAATTATCGCTAAAGAAATCATTATCGGTACCATGGCTGAAATATATATCGAAGAGAAAAAGGATAAAGAAATGCGAACAACTCCAACCTTCACCGAGGATTTAAAAAAAATTGGTATATCATTTGCGGCGGCGGTTGAGGATTCGGTGACAAATGTGTTCTCCACCTTAAAAATTGCCAGTATTTCGACCGATAATCAGGCTGAATCAAGGGGCTTAATATCTGTAATTCAAGATACATATACGCCGCTCAGCGCTTATGCCTTTATGTCATTCGTCTTACTTTATATGCCTTGTATGGTGGTCGCTATAGCTATGAAGCATGAGTTCGGCACCTGGAAGTGGTTTTGGATAGCCTTCGCGTATGAAATTATTCTGGCCTGGACGGTAGCCTTTGTAATTTATCAAGGAGGCAGTCTGCTGGGATTGGGAGGGTAAGATGGAATTTTCAGATTATTTATGGCTGGGATTAATAATCGGCGGCGCTCTATACCTGTTATATCGATCTTTCTTTAAGAAGAAAGGCTCTTGTCCCGGCTGTAACAGCGGAACCTGTGATACAGCAAATAAGCCTAAACCATAAGCTAACTGATTGTTGCCCAAATCAATGGATATGTTTTTATGCTAATTGTCTGAGTGGGAACCGTTTTGTCCTGGTTAACAATGTACCTATGAAAAACAACTGGTTAATGTAGGGGCGGGGTTCATCCCCGCCCGTGGTTCTGGAGGGGGACAGGGTCAATGACCCACGCCTCTCCCCTACTTATAACCCCGCCTGTTCAATGATCTGAGGCACCTTATCCTCCAGCCCGATCGCCATAACATGCACCCCGTCGCAGATTTGGCCCTCATGTATACTTCTGACCTGGCGGGCGGCAATGGCGATACCGGCCTCCAGTTGATTCCTGGCTGCCAGCTTTTTATCATCCCCGGCCCTGTCTTTGGCTTCCCGCAATTCAGCGATTAGATTGTCCGGCACATTTATGCCGGGCACAAATTTATTAAGATAATTTGCCATCCCAGCCGAGCGCAGCAGCAGGATACCGGCTAAAATCTTTGCCTCAAACTGCCGGGCGAATTTCATAAATTCAGCGAAGTTATCTAAATCGTATATGGCCTGCGTCTGAAAAAACCTGGCTCCCGCATCAATCTTTTTCTCAAATTTCATCAATTGCGGTTCTATCGGATCGGCCTCCGGGGTAACCACCGCCCCTGGATAAAACTCGGTTTTGCCCTGTAGCTCAGTGCCATCGGGCAGCTCATCCCGGCCGGATTTTGTGGAACAATCCCGACCACAGTTCAAACGCCCGATAATTTGCAGCAACTGGGCCGACTCCACATCAAACACCGGCTTGGCCTGGGGATGATCCCCCACCAGCACATGATCGCCGGTCAGCGCCAACACGTTGCGGATACCAAGCACATGCGCCGACAGCAAATCGGATTGTAACGCCAGCCGATTACGGTCACGGCAGGTAAGCTGAAACACCGGCTCCAGCCCCTCATCAAGCAGCAGATGACAACCGGCCAAAGAACCCAGGCGCATCACCGAGCTTTGATTATCGGTCACATTTACCGCCTGCAGCTTACCCTTTAAGCCTTGCGCATGATGCAGCATCTGGCTGACATCGGTACCCTTTGGCGGCCCCACCTCAGCCGTAATTACAAACTCCCCCGTATCCAAAGCTTGTTTTAGTTTACTCATTTGCCACCCCCTTGAGTCACTGACCCTTGGGTCATTGACCCCTTTCGCTCAATTACCCTGCTGCGCGGCTTCTCCGCCGGGCAGTAATCCTTGGGCGATTGCAGCTTACGCAATTTATCCAACTGGCCCAAGGCTTTCAGCCGGTTATAAATCTTTACCCAGGCGCATTCACGCTCTGAATCAAGCTCGCACTTACCCTTATCCACCCCGCCGCAAGGCCCGTTCAATAATCCCTTGGGGCAGTTGGTTATGGGGCAGATACCGCCGGTTTCATTTACAATACAACTGCCGCACAGCGAGCAATGCTCCGAAAAATGCCCAAAACGCTGGATATTACCCAGAAACAAGCTGTCATTGGCGGTATAGACCGGCTTATCCAATACCTCGGAAAAGGTCTAGATTCCCGCGCCGCAGGCCATGACGAGCAGCGCCTGCGCATCTTCCACTTCAGCCTTGTGCTTACGCAACTCACGCTTCATATTAAGGATATGGCAGGCCGATTCACCGACCATTGAACCGGTCACCTTTTTCCCCTCAGCCTCCAGCTTTTCTTTCATCTCGACAAGCTGCTGCTCGCCCCCGGTTTGACATACGGTAGCGCATTCGCCGCAGCCCACCAGAAACACCCGCTCTATGCCCGTAAGACAAGCCAGTATTTCTTCAAATGGCTTTTGTTTTGAGATAATCATTATGTTCTCCTATGCTTGGTCGCTAATTAATTCCTCACCTCCACAAACCAGTGAACGAATCTTTAGCACGAGGGAAAGCTAGAGCTTGTTCACAAATCCCTTAAGCTGCTTCTCAAACTTATCTAAATCTGTCAGGTTATCCTTTATCAAATCTATTTTTTGCCCATCGGCCAGAATTTCATCAACTGGAGATCTAGCATATTTTCTCAGCTTACCCCTGGCTTCATGCAACTCCCCCAACAAGAACATAAGCCGATCTATATTAACCTTACCCATCAGCCTCCCACCATCTCCTTTAAAAAGCGTTTAACAGTCGGCAATTGATCAAAGTACAGGCTCCAGATTTTTCCCACCACATAGGCTCGCAAATCATCATCCCGGCAAGTGAGCAATTTCCCGGTAGTCACGTGATACTGAAAGCCCAGCGGGGTATAATTGAGCACCCGCACATCTACCGGTAAGCTTATTGCCACCTCAAGTACATCGGCCAGCTTAAAGGCATAATCCAACGCATTATCCTCAAGCACAACCTGCTCATTTACATATACCGCCACATCCACGTCCCGAAAATATTTTCCCTCCACAAACGAGCCATAAATATAGGTAAATATTATCTCCTCCCGCAGCGCTAACTGCGCCTTAAGCCGGCGGATAATTTCTTCTTTTTGCTTCTGGGGTAGTTTCCTGGGCTTGTTCATATTAAAGAATTAAAACCTTTTTTAGACAGGATGTACAAGATAATCACCCGCGGTGGGGCAATTTAATCCTGTTTTATCCTGTTAATCCAGGCCATAAATGGTCAATGACCCTTCTTCCTGGCTACATGAATCGCCTGGCCGTGCACATCCTCGGCGGCCTCAAATACCGCCTCAGCTAACGTTGGATGCGCATGTATAGTATGCGCTACATCTCTGGCGGTAATCCCGTTATTTATGGCCAGAGCCACCTCGGCAATCAAATCGGTGGCATGCGGCCCCATAATCTGGGCGCCCAGCAGTTTATCACTGGCTGCATCGGCTACCAGTCGGATGGTACCCTCGGCTTCCCCCATGGCCAGGGCTTTCCCCAACGCCATAAAGGAGAAGTTGCCTATATTCACCTCATACCCGCCCTCTTTAGCCTTATCAGCGGTTAAGCCCACGCTGGCAATCTCCGGATGGGTAAATATAGCCCCGGGCACTACGCTATAATCCATGACATCAGGCTTACCCATTATATTCCCGGCAGCCACTATCCCCTGGCGAGCCGCTACATGCGCCAGCATAATCTTACCCACCACATCGCCGATGGCATAGATATTGTTGATGTTGGTCTGCATACGCTCATTGACCACAATCTCGCCTCTTGCGCCCTGCTCCACCCCGACTTTCTCCAACCCCAGCCCCTGAGTATTCAAGGCACGCCCGATGGATACCATAGCCTGCTGCGCTGAAACCTCTTCACCGGATTCCAGCACTGCGGTTACCTCTCCGGCAGATTTTTTTATCTTGGTAATCCTGGCGTTGGTGTGAATAGTGATGCCCCGCTTCCTGAACACCCCCCGCATGCGCTGGGATATCTGCCGGTCTTCGGTATTTAAGATACGATCCAGCGCCTCGATGATGGTGATCTTAACCCCCAGCTCAGCAAAGATGCAGGCAAACTCACAGCCTATCACCCCACCGCCTATAATGATCAGGCTCTCCGGCAGTTCGGCCAGATCAAGCGCCTCATTGCTGGTAATAACCTGCTTGCCGTCTATATCAAAGGCCGGAATGTATGCCGGTCGTGAACCGGTGGCCAGGATTATATGCGAGGCATAAAGCTCATTATCGCCGCCGTTTGAGGTTTCAATTGCAATCGTATTTTTATCAATCAACGAGGCCTTGCCGTTTATCAAATCTATGGCGTAGCTTTTAAGCAGAAACTCCACCCCGGAGACCAGCTTCTCCACCACCTGATTCTTACGCTTAAGCATTTTAGCCCAGTCGGTTTTAACCTCGCCCACTCTAATCCCGAATTCTTCAGCCCGCTTAATATTGGCCAACACCCCGGTACAAGAGAGCAACGCCTTGGTGGGGATACAACCCCGGTTCAGGCAGGTACCGCCAACCCTATCCATCTCCACCACGCACACCCCGGCCCCGGCTTGAGCCGCCCGGATGGCCGCCGTATAACCGCCCGGCCCGCCGCCTACCACCGCTACATCATATTTCGCCATAATTCTCCCTCTCGTTTATTTTTCTAATTAATCATCAATAACCCATAATAAGACCCGACTTGTCGGGTTACTCTACTATATTATTGTGTAACCTGGCCGATTTCACCGTATTAGAAAGCAGCATGGCAATAGTCATCGGCCCTACCCCACCCGGTACCGGGGTGATGGCTCCCGCCTTTTCGGCCACCGCATCATAATCCACATCGCCGCATAACTTGCCATCCGGCAAGCGGTTAACCCCCACATCAATAACCACCGCCCCCGGTTTAACCATATCGGCAGTCACAAACCTGGGCCGCCCGATAGCAGCCACCAATACATCGGCCCGCAAAGTCTGCTCAGACAGCGGTTTGGTGCGGGAGTGACAGATAGTCACTGTAGCATGTTCCTGCAACAGCAACAAGGCCACCGGCTTGCCCACAATATTACTGCGGCCGATAATAACCGCCTGCTTACCCTTAAGATCCATGCCCGATTCCTTCAACAACACCATAATCCCCTGCGGGGTACAGGGCACAAACCGGGCCTCGCCCACCATCAGCTTACCTACATTATACGGATGGAAACCGTCTACATCTTTATCCGCCCGGATAGCCTCCAATACCGCCTGGGAATCAATCTGCTCAGGCAGCGGCAGCTGCACCAGTATACCGTGGATTTTAGCATCATTATTTAGTTGCTCGATCAGGCTCATCAGCTTATCCTGGGGTACATCGGCGGGTAATACATGTTTTTCGGAATAAATACCCACCAGATCGCAACCCTTCTCTTTATTGCGCACATACACCTGAGACGCCGGGTCTTCACCCACCAGCACCACCGCCAGCCCCGGGGTAACATTATATTTAGTCTTAAGCAGCCCTACTTCCCTGGCCAACTCCTGCTTGATTCTGGCAGCTACCTCCTTACCGCTGATAACCTTAGCGCTCATCATGCCTCCTCTTTTTTACGGTATAGACAAAAATCAAATGCTGTTCTAAAGACAGACCCCTAATTTACCACAATACATATAAAAAATACAAAAATTTCTGTGTTCTTCTGTATTTTAATCAAAATTCAATCATCACTCCCGGCTTAAGTTCATCAGTTTCAGACAGATTTTATCCTGAAGCTTTTGCACATTTTCGATGCTGGTTTTAAAATTATTCATCAGCATAGAAAAGGCCAGTATCTCCCCTTCTTTGGTAGCTACATAGCCGGAGAGGGCCGCCACCCCGCGGATACGGCCGGTTTTGGCCCGTATCATGCCCTGGGCGCTGGAATTATTCAACCGACCATCCATGGTGCCGTCCACCCCGGCTACCGCCAGTGACGCCAGGTATTCGGGACGTAGCGAAAAATCGTTATACATATACGCCAGCACCCGGGTTATAGCCTTTGTGGTGAGGCGATTATTACGTGATAAGCCGGAACCGTCCACTAGTTCCAAACCCTGTCCATTAACCCCCACTTCGCTTAGAAACCTGCGCACCACATCCAGCCCCTTCCCGGCTGTACCGGGAGAACCATGCTTTTCAGCCCCCAAAGTTTTCAGTATTTGTTCAGCAGTAAAATTATTGCTCATTTTATTTAGGCCGCGGATAATCAGGGCCAGCGGTTTTGATTTATGGGTGTATAGCTCGTGAGCCGTTGCCGGTACTTTGCCAATGCGCACCTCACCATCAATCTTTACCCCCTCCCGCAGCAGATAATCCCGGAACACAGTCGCCGTATACATTGCAGGATTCTTAACCGTACGCCACACAGTACGGGGCCTGGCCGATATCCCCATGTTGCCGGAGATAATAATCTTATGCTGCCCATTCTCCAGAACCTGATTCACCGCGGGCCTTTTATTGCCTTTGGCTACCGTACGCCCCCGGTTAACCAATTGTACGTAGCTGGTGGTAGGATTGAGCCAGGCAGTAAGTGGGCTGCCGGAGCTTTCCCCCGGTTCAACGTCCACCTCTATGGTATTAAAATTAAATGACAGCGCCCCGATTTGGGCCTCATACCAGCGATTGCCGGAAATTTTCCAGTCGCTACCCCAGCGCTCATCATCAAAATAGCTGTCATCGGCCACCACATCGCCCTTTATCTGCTTTAACCCCTTCATAGCCAGGTGATGCGTCAGCTTCCACAACTCTTCATATACCAGAAATGGATCACCGAAACCCTTTATATATAGATTTCCCTTAACGATGCCTTGCTCAGGTATACTGTCAGTGGCTATCAGCGTAGGAAAACGATAATCCGGGCCAAGCTGCTTTAAGGCAGTCGCAGTAGTTATGAGCTTCATGTTGGAAGCGGGCATCAGGGGTTTGTCGGCATTATGAGAATATAGACTCGCTCCCCGGCTGATAGAATATACCTCAACAGCTACCCCGGCCCGCTTCAGGGTTTTTGATTGGATTAATTTATCAATCTGCGATTTCAGTTCTTGGGTTTGAGCCGCTGGAGCTATTATATAGCCGGTTAACCCCAGAAAACCTGCCAGTAAGACACTCAAGAAATAAATTCTCTTCACAATACTCCTTTTTAACCCGAACAATCGGGCATTATTACCGGCAAAAGCATATTTGGTTTAGCAGCTTAAGTTTGCCGGCTACCGCTAAAGTAGTTTGCCGGCAAACAAAGTTTCAATCGTAATCCAGCTTGATATACGTCAAATTAACATAGCTGCTCATTCCATATCAAGCAAAATTCCACCTGGAAATATAAATATCTTTAATTATGCTGAAAACATGGTATAATAACCAGGAGTTTGTGGGACTTTGGAGTTCGTAGCGAGTAAAGTAAGAAACATAGCCCATTTTTTCGATCATTTGAGGCGAATAGCGTGTCTATTTAACGAAAATGAGCGGGAAAATGGATATGTTTATCACTTTACGCAGTAGAATCATCTAAAGCCCGACAGACTCCTGGAAATACCAAATAGATTAGGGGGTTGGTGAATGGCTGAAGCTACTGGTCGAAACATGAAAAACAACATTATTATAATTGCTCTCACAGTCCTGATCCTACTGCTGGGAAGCCTTGGGTACTACTACTTTTCCAAGATAAAACCATCGCTAATCTATACCACTACCGTAGGACTGAATCAAACTTTTAACCTAAAGCCCAGGCCCATCAGGCGCCGCCCCAATCCTTTAATAAAATTCTATATGCGTGGAGAAGTTGTTAACGTCGGCAAATACGAGCAGGTTGAGATAATAAACTCAGCCGGCGTTGGATTAAAATTATTGGAAGAATTGGATGAAAAAGGATTAATGCTGGAAATAGAACCGCTGCCCAGAAAGTCCAAAAAAAGAATAAACGTCAGATACAAGGAGCCGCCTATTCTAAAAAAAGTATCTGATACCAGAGACGGCTCCCAGGTATATACTATCGAGGTGGAAAAGCTGAAAAAGGGTAAAAAATATATAATTTGCGAAGATATCCCCTGGGAAGCTCACCCCCTGCGATATTTTCTGGCCCTGACCAATCAACCCTCCAGCCAGAATCAATAACCTTACTTACAATAATCTCAGTCAGCAAGCGTAGTAAGGTCGCCTTCATCCTTACCGGTTGCCCGGGCTTTAAGCACCCGCCGCATAATTTTCCCGCTACGGGTTTTGGGTAATGATTCCACAAACTCAATGGATCCCATCACCACAATCGGGCCAAGCTCCCGGCGAATATGCTGCTTTAATTCTTTGGCCAGCTCATCACTGCCCGCCTGGCCTTGTCTTAAAATCACAAACGCCTTGCCTAACTCCCCGCGAATAGCATCGGGAACCCCGATAGCCGCAGCCTCCGCCACTGCCGGATGCCCTACCAGGACACTTTCTATTTCAGCGGTGGAAATCCGATGGCCGGCAATATTTATTACATCATCCGCCCGGCCTTGAAACCAGAGATAGCCGTCCTCGTCTTTGGTCACCACATCCCCGGCTATATAATACCCGGGGACAATATTCCAATAGGTTTCTTTATAGCGTTCCCTGTCATTATACAGGGTTCTAAGCATAGCCGGCCAGGGAGTTTTAATGGCCAGCAGGCCGCCCTTGCCCGGAGGCACAGCCCGGCCATGCTTATCAATAACTTCCGCCTGGATACCCGGAAACGGTTTGGAAGCGGAACCCGGTTTTAGCGGGCTGGCCGGTACAGGAGTAACTATGAACATCCCGGTCTCGGTCTGCCACCAGGTATCCATTATCGGGCACCGCTGCCCCCCCACATTTTCGTAGTACCACATCCAGGCTTCGGGATTTATGGGTTCGCCGACTGACCCCAGCAATCTTAAACTGCTTAAATCATTTCTTCGGGGCAACTCATCGCCATAACTCATCAGCATCCGAATCGTAGTAGGCGAGGTATATAAAATAGTAATGCCGTGCTTCTTTATTATCTTCCACATCCGCTCAGCATCGGGATAGGCTGGATGCCCATCGTACATAACCGTAGTGGTACCGGCAATTAAGGGCGCATAAACAATATAACTGTGCCCAGTTATCCAGCCCGGATCAGCGGCGCACCAGTAGACATCGGTGGGCTTAATGTCAAACACCCATTTAAGCGTGCGGTGTATGCCCACCATATAGCCGCCATGCACATGTACTATCCCCTTGGGCTTGGCGGTTGTACCTGAGGTATAGAGCATAAAAAGCGTATCCTCGGCATCCATGACCTCAGTGGTGGCTTCGGTAGCGGCATCCCGCATAAGCTCATGATACCAGAGATTGCGCTTATCACTCATATCAACGCTCTCGCCGGCCCTTTTCACCACAATCACCCGTTCCACCGTGTCGCAACCGTCAACTGCCTCATCCACCACTTTTTTCAGGTTAATTAGTTTTCCCCGGCGGAAAGACCCGTCGGCGGTCACCACAATTCTGGCGGCTGAACCGTGAATCCTTTCTTTTAAGGCAGCGGCGCTGAAACCGGCATAAACCACATTATGCACCGCCCCGATTTTGGCACAGGCCAACATAGCTATGGCAATTTCAGGAATATTGGGCAAGTAAATCGCCACCCGGTCTCCTTTGTGCACCCCTAAGCTGCGCAGTACATTGGAAAATTTATTCACCTGTTGATATAGCTCGTAGTAGGTAAGCTGCTCCACATCTCCCTGCTCACCCTCCCATAATATAGCCGTCTTGTTTCGATTTTCGGTATTTATATGACGATCCAGCGCATTATGCACAATATTACACTTGCCATTTACAAACCACTTATAAAAGGGCTTATCCGAATCATCCAACACCCGATCCCATTTCCTGAACCACTCCAACTCCTGCGCCGCTTCGGCCCAGTAACCCTCAGGATCGGCTTCCCCATACTTTATAGCCTGTTCGTATTGTTCAGTATTTATGTTAGCTTGATCAACTATCTGGGATGAGGGCTTAAACACCCGCTTTTCAGCCAATAATGCCTCTGTTCGCAATGTAGTTTCATCTTGCATGGACAACCCCTTTCCTTAAACGCATTTATTAAATCCGTCAGTAATTAGCTATAACCCCATTATCACTACAAACGCTACAAGTTGTCAAGTATAGAATACTTGTCTCCTTGCCACCCATCACTATTTCGTGTAATATACCATCTTGTTGTTATGTTAAGTTTAACCATATTTAACAAGGTTGGTCAAGTTGAGCACGATCAGATATTTGGGTATGGAGGTAGAACGTAGTCTGGCAGAGGGCTGCCCCTGGCTATACAAGAATCCCCGCCACAAGCTCAGCTTATGTGTGGCGGCGGTCTTGGAGGTTAGAAGTTGTAATAC
>JAJRUS010000029.1 GCA_024277675.1 bacterium
AGAGGTGCTTTTCAGAGTCAACCGGGCACACAAGGCCATCAGTACCTGCAATCGGGCATTATTGCGGGCTAAGGGGGAGGCGGGCCTGCTTTGCGATATATGCCAGATTATTGTGGAAATCGGTGGATATTGTTTTGCCTGGGTCGGTTTTATTGAACATGATGAAAAAAATAGTGTGCGCCCAATGGCCCAGGCCGGATACGAGGAAGGCTATCTAAGTCAGGTTGATATTAGCTGGGCGGATAATCAATCAAGCCGCAATCCTACCGGTGAAGCCGTTCGAACGGGCAAGGCCTGCATGGAAAAAAACATACACGAGGATATCGATAACGCCCCCTGGCGGACCGAGGCCATCAAACGGGGATATACCTCCTTAATCGCTATTCCTTTAACCGCCGGTAGCGAGACGTTCGGGGCGTTAAATATTTATGCAGTGGAAAAAGATGCTTTCGATATGGAAGAGGTAAAGCTGCTGATTAAGTTGGCCGATAATCTGTCGTATGGCATTATGGGACTACGTTCACGAGTTGAACAAATACGACTGGGAAAGAGAGAACATGCTTATAATAAACTATTAAGCTGCCTGCATCGGGTGCAAACCCAGTTTATTAAGGCCGCTAATCCACATATATTATATGAGGGGTTGCTGGCTGATCTTTTGTCCCTGACTCAAAGCGAGTATGGTTTTATTGGCGAGACCCTGTACCCCCCCCGGGGCAAGTCTTATCTTGCAACGCATGCCATCTCCGATATCTCCTGGGATAAAGAAACCAGGAAACTCTATAAGGAATACGCTTCCAAAGGTATGGAATTATATAACCTTAAAACGCTTTTCGGTAAAGTTATGACGACTGGTAAGCCGGTCATTGAAAATAATCCCTCCACTGATTTCCAAAAAGAGGGACTGCCCAAAGGCCATTCGCCACTTAAAAACTTTCTGGGCCTCCCTATTTATTCCGCTGGTGATTTGGTGGGTATAGCAGGTATTGCGAACCGGTCAACCGCATACGATGAAAAACTGATAAATTATCTGGAGCCCTTTCTCGACACTTGCGGAAACATTATCGCAGCCTACCGAAGCGAACAACTGCGCCAGCGTATAGATAAGACGCTGCAATTAATCATTAAGGCCACTTCCGATGTAACCGGTGCAGATTTTCTCCGGAATCTGGTGCAGCAGCTGGCCACTGCATTAGGTTTTCGCTTTGCGTTTGTGGGAGAATTGGTGTTGCCTGAGAAAAATCGCATAAAGACTCTTGCGGTATGGGCAAATGGGAAATATGAAAATAATTTCGAGTATGATTTGGCCGGGACTCCAGGTGAAAATGTGGTGGCGTCTAAGGTCAGTATTTATCCAAAAAGCATACAACAACAATTTCCCCGGGACCGATTACTGGTTGAAATGGGAGTGGAAAGTTACCTGGGCATCCCATTGGTTGATTCCTCAGGTAAGGCTATCGGTATTTTAGTGACTATGCATGATAAACCCATGGAGGAGCCATCGTTTGCCGAACCGTTAATGAAAATATTTGCTGAGCGTACCGTAGCGGAAATTGAGCGCCAGCGATCAGTGGAGGCTTTACAGAAATCGGAGAAACGCTTCCGGGATGTGGCCATGAGCACCTCGGATTGGATTTGGGAGGTTGACTTAGAAGGCCGTTATATTTACTGTTCGGAGAGAGTGGAGAAGGTATTGGGTTATAGCGCCGAAGAGATGCTGGGTAAGACCCCCTTTGATTTGATGCAGCCGAAAGAAGCCGCCCGTATTAAGAAAATTTTTAAGAAGATAAGTGAGCGTCAGGATCCTATGGTAAACCTGGAGAATTGGAATATAAGTAAAGCCGGCTGTAATATCTGCCTGCTTTCCAATGGTATTCCCTTTTATGATGAGCAGGGCAACTTTATCGGTTACCGGGGAGTAAACAAAGATATTACTGAACGCAAACTGGCAGAGGAAGCGCTACGTGATAATGCGCAGGAATTGAGGAAACACCGCGACCACCTCGAAGAAATAGTGGCGGCCCGCACAGCCAAACTGGATAAACTCAACGAACAGCTCAAGCAAGAGATTACCGAACATAAACAGGCCAAAGAGAATCTGCAATTATTCCGAAATCTGATCAACCAATCTAATGATGCTATATTCGTAATTGATCCTGAAACAAGTCGTTTCCTGGATGTCAATAATAAAGCCTGCACTAACCTGGGATACAATTGCGAAGAGCTTATCTCTATGCGGGTTATAGATATTGAAGCTGATCTGCCGGATGATTCTGCCTGGAAGCAGCACGTTGAGGAAGTTAAAAAACAAAACGGTATGATCCTGGAAGGAAAGCATAAACATAAGGCCGGCGCCATATTTCCGGTGGAGGTAAATGTCAAGTATGTAATTCATGATAAGCATGATTATATGGTGGCTGTCGTCCGCAACATCACCCAGCGCAAGCAGGCAGAGGAAAGATTAAAAAGCGCTTATCAGGCAACGCATGATATTATAGAAAGGGCGCCATTTGGTATCTATGTGGTGAATGACAACGGGAATATCGACTATGTAAATCCGGCTATGATTAACATGTCGGGGGCTACTCATAAGCAATTTATGGATTTAAATGTATTCGCGCTGCCGACTTACCGCAAGATAGGTCTTTCAAAAAGAATAAAGGCCGGCTTGAAGGGTGAATATTTTAAAATGGATGATGTCGAATACACATCATATTACGGCGATAAGCCTACCGTCAGGAATTTTACCGGCATACCGCT
>JAJRUS010000030.1 GCA_024277675.1 bacterium
TCCATATCCTCCAGGGTATCGGTTACTACCTCAACAACATCGGTAAAATTACGGCAACCGGCAGCCGCCACATTGACCGCCAGCGAACCCAGGGTATCGGTATCGACAGCATCCAAAGCCAGCTTATACCAGCCGGCGACAAGCTCCGTCCAGCTACCGTCAGATGGAGCGGCAAAGGCTCCCCCATGCTTGCTTAAAGTTACGGTGGGACTTACAATACCCGTCTCCGGAGTATAGCCATCGGTTGCATCCACCAGGTAAACATATAGAAAGCTGCCGGTGGCCTGCTTGATTTGAGTTACGTTTTTCATTGCCTGCTCCTTATTTAATAACTGTGGCCTGCCGTTATTCTTACCTGATGCTTCTTATAAGTTGATAGGTGCTACCCTGTGAATTAAGGTCCTGATGCACCATATTCAACACCATATCCGCATTCTCGCTTAAGGCCTTGGTCAACTGCTGCTGCATAAATTCTTCGGAGAAGGCGTTTATGATATAAGTCGGCCGTTCCCGTTGTTTTGTCTCACCCTCAAAACGCACCGGCACCCCTCCCCCTTTAAGCGGCACCACTGCTTCCGGGCTGCCGGCTTCGGCTACCAGCCCCAGCGTGGGCCGGTTATACACCCCCCCGTGCTGCATGGGAGTAACCGGTATAAACCGACCGGGCATAATGCCGCCTTCGGCAAACGACATAAGCCCTAAGGCCCCTTCTACTGCACCGGAGGCCGCTCTTTGAGCCACAATGCGCGACAGGTCATTCAAAAATCCGTCGGCAAAATCAGCAAAAGCGGCTTTGGCCGATTTAGCCTGAGTGGTGAAATCATACAAGGCATCGCCCAGATTCCGTTGTACAGCGGCCGCCTCAACGGCATAGCGATTCTGCCGGGTCATCACATCCTTGATGTCGGCTAAAGCCCGGACTGACATCCGTCTTATCTCTTCCATGTCCGTGGTTTGCTCCCTTATCATAGCTGCTGCCATAACCAACCCCATCCTTCAAGTTAACTGCTATATTAGTATCTCAGCTTGTGTAGCGGGCTGGCCCGCCTCCGTGTCCTCTGTGGTTTAAGTCTTTTTTTAATTACCTGCTTATATGTCTGTGTAACATGAGTTATCAAGTAATCAGCATGCTGCCTACTATTACATATTATAACCATTCTGTCAAATACGGTTACGTTACGCAAATAGCAAGGGCGCTACCGTTATGGCGGCCTATGTTACAATTTGCAACACATGCTTAAAATAGCCCCTCTTTTTGCGCTTTTTCGCTTGTTTTTACACTATGCCGGATTTTCGGGAACAGCAGCTATTATTTGATCAGCCCTTAAGCAAACTTAAGTTGCATTAAGCGTCTTCAATCGTTATACTGCTTTTTGAGAATACCATTCTTTAATAACAGATAAAAATTCAAGGAAAACCATATGTGTCTGTCTGATCCTGTATTATCTGCATACGGAGTAGCCTCCAGCATACCGGCCCCCATAAACCGCATGATGGCCAGATTCGCCGGAAGCTTCAGGAGCGGGGTGGATATAAACCTGGGCGTGGGCTATGTAAATGAGGAAACCATCCCCCGGGATTTGATTCAGAGTGCGCTTACCCAGGTGCTGGCTGATCCCGAAAAGTATAAAGTCGCCCTAAACTACGGCGGTCCCAAAGGCTCGCCCAACCTGATACAGTCGCTGCGTGATTTTCATATAACCCGGAAGATAGGCGGTCTGACCGAAGATGTGCTTAACCGTAAAGAAATGATTATCGGCCCCAGCGGGGCCACCAGCTCATTAGAGGGCATTGCCCACACCCTGAACAGGGGTATAGTGATTACCGACGATCCCAAATATTTTATCTATACCCACCTACTGGAACGCCTAGGTTTTGAGCTGCTGTCCGTGCCGCAGGACTGCGATGGGATACAACCCGAATTGCTTAAGCAGAAAATAGCCGCCCTGGGAGAGCGCCAGCAGGAGATCAGCTTTGTTTATATAGTAACCATAAACAATCCCACCGGCGCTATCCTTACCAATGAACGCCGCAGAGAGATTGTGCGCATAATCAGCGATGTATGCCGTAAGCAAAACCGGCGGATTCCCATTATCTTCGATAAGGCTTATGAATTACTGATTCACCACCCGGCGGTACCCGCTCCGGAATCGGCCTTATTATATGATGAGCTTAATATTGTATATGAAGTGGGCAGTCTGTCTAAGATTGTGGCCCCTGCCCTGCGTATCGGTTACTTAATCGGCCCCCCCGGCGATTTCATAAACGCCCTGGTGCAGAAGACCAGCGATGTGGGCTTCAGCGCCCCCCTGATTACCCAGGAGATCGCCAGTTACTTTCTGGATCATCATATACAAGCACAACTGCAAAAGGTAAACCAGGGCTATCGGGCCAAGGCAGCCGCTATCAGCCGGTATATCGACACCGAGCTGCGCCCGTTAGGGGTGAGCTATTGCGGGGGACAGGCGGCATTTTACTACTACCTGACCCTGCCGGAAGGGATACACACCCATGAGGACTCACCCTTCCACCGCTTTTTAAACCGCAATACCGGTGATAAGCAAATAGATTTTTTAAATGGAGTTGAAAAGGGGCCTATGGTTTCTTATATTCCGGGCAGCTTTTGTGTACATGCCCAAGGTGATCTGGTGGAGCTGGGCAAACGCCAGTTCCGCATATCCTATAGCTTTGAAAGCTTAGAGAAGATTGAGGAAGCCCTGGGCTATTTCCGGCAGGCCATTTTGTTCTCTCAGCAAGCCACCTGCGGTGGGGCAATGAACCTGCTGTGGAGCAATGAAAAGATAGACTGAGTCAGGCATTGAACCTCATAAACCTGCTTAAGGCTCTCTTTGGAGATAATCCCCTATTTCCCGCTCTATTAATTGCATCGCCTGTAAGTATTTATAGGGTTGCCCTGATAAGCCCCCCTCATGCAGCAAGAACCCCTTGCGATAATGCTGATACAGGGCCATAAATTCCCCGGTGGCTCTGCTTAACAGCCTGACCGGACAACGGGTTAAGCGCTGACCTTCAAATTCAAATTGCGCCTGGGGCGTTGTGCAACAGCCCGGTATATTTTCAGCTTAGCGGTGCATACCCCACAGTCAAACCCTTCACCTTGCAGGGCCAGGTATACACCTAGGCGCAGTTTTTTGCCTCATCCTCCGATAACCGGGAAGCAGAGCGAAAAGCCGCCGCCAGCTCAGCACGCCAGGCCGGGGGCAGTACCGCCAGAAACTCATCCTGCTTATCCCGCTCACTGGGCCAGGTGATATCTTCACCGGCCTCATTCTTTAGTCGTTCCACCCGGAGCAGACAACTGCGGATAAGCTCCGCCTCGGCTCTTCTATCGGGCCGGTATATAGTGCGCAGACTCTCACCCTGATTGGGATCGCCCTCAAACTCGATCTCATCCGCCATAGCATACTGAGTCGCCAGATCCGCCACCCCATACCACCACAGCGTCTGCTCATGGGCGGGCAACTTACGCTCTTCCCTTAATACATATGGATACTCTTTACCGAAAATACGCACCACCGCCATAAAACCTCCTCTTCTAATTTTATGCTGTTGATTTATCAAAACGGTAAATTTATTTATTTTAAGCCGGGTTATAGCGAATATACTCATCCACCGACAAATGTATTTCACCCACATGGGCCAGAATACCGGCAAAGCGCCGCCGCATAACCTTGGCCACCCTGGGGGGATCAGCCCCGAAACAACTTCCATTTAAGTTATTATTCTCTCGCAGCTTATCGCATATCTTTTCCAACAGATCACGGAAAACTTTTTCGCTTTCAGCGCTGTCCTTCTGCCCATATACCCCTTCAATTTTTATCAGGTGCTTAAGGATATTTACTACATTTGCGTGAATTTTTTCATCCGATTGCGGGCAGGTAATAACCCAAGCATTAAGCCGGTTATTATCATCAGTAAACAGCTTCAACAACGTCTTCCAGTCAACTGTCCAGCGGTCATAATCGTGTACTTTGCCCACCCCGTCCACCAATTCAATGATAGTTTTTAATTGGGTTATGATATCTGACAGGCTCATTTTTGCTCCTCTTCCTTTCTTGTTTCATTGGAGCTGGAGGCATAAGGATAATTAGCACAGCTATCCATTTCTATATGGATATGGTTGCGTGTTCTCCTTATAAAATGCTCACTTACTACCTGATAAAACGGCCCCAAGCGAACTTGCAGATCATGAACCAACTCGTCCTGGGCATCATCAGGCATGGAATCTGTCCAGATATCTATGGCCTGCCCAAAGAAGTGAAAGGATGGATTTTCCTTTTCAATATCTTCAGGCTCGGGTTCTCTCCTCCCTGAAGTTATCGTGGGTGTAGTATAACCATAATTAGCCCAAGTATCATCCATTATGGGGAAGAGATCGTAAATTTCTTGGCACATGTCCTCCATATTAATTCCATGGGCTATATCCGGCACTAATCAATTACCTCCTTTTCCTGAATAACAGCCACCAGTCGGAATAAACCTTTCCAGGCTGGGGCACCAAATATATACCTGCCGATCTTCACCTACTGAAAAATAACCAAAACAGGGAAGCTTATTGTTTTGGAACACTTCCTGATAAATTTGCTCAACTTGTTGTTGTTCGATAGCTATCGAATCCATTTTCTTTCTATATTCAGAAAGGGGTACTGATTTTTTCCAAGTGTTGGATTTTTTCTCGCCCGCTATCTTTTCAAATTCAACCTGTTGCAGAAAAAACTTAATTCCTTCTTTAATCTCTTCTGTAGAACAAGCAAGTGAGTAAGTACATTTAAATTGACACCGCTTATTGCTGGATGTGTCGAAACAGAGACTTCCCAGAAAGTTGGTTATAGAATCTCTGACCTTGGCCTCACTGTAATCCTCCCCATGGGAATCGGTATATATCCGCCAGGTGTTCCAAGCATCAGAAAAGATTTCCTTCTCCTCTTTGGTGTTGGGATCAATCCGGTAGATACGGAAGGACACATCCAGATGAATCAATTCCGGCCCGGAGTACGAAAACACCAGCTTCTCCTTCACCCCATCGCCGGTTAAATCCTTATACATTACCTCAGAGTGCTCAAGCCTGAGCTTATCGGGCCCAGCCGCACCCAGCAAAAACAGGCAGGATATTGTTACAGCAACACGTGCAGATATTTTTCTCATATTATTTTCCCCGACAATCTACGCTCTTCCTTTAATACACTATGGCAGCCCAAACCGTCCTGTCCCAGGATTGCCATTTTGCATCATCCCGGATAGTTTCTTTTAACAGCTCATCATCGGTAACCAGAGGGCTATATTCACCCGGGACAGTAACCACATCTTTAATAGTGAGACTTCAGAACCAACCGCTTTTAATTAATTCTCACTAAACATGTTACTAAGCCACCATTTTCCATCACGATAGATAAAGGATGGCGAAACGAAGGTTTCTTTCTCCCAAAATGGTTTCTTTCCTTCCCAGTTAAAACTTATATACCCCCAACTTAAATAATATCCTCCTCTGAAGCGTTTTTTAATTTCTGCGTTTATCTTTAAATTCTTCACATTTATCAAATAATCTTTAATTGACTTCCACTCTCTGGCCTCTTTGCGGTACCCCCTAACTTTTTCTTGATAGCACTTGCTGTTAAACAAACGACAATATTCAAAGCTGTTTTTATCCTTAAGTCTGGCTAATAGTTCGTTTTTGTCCAAGTAGTAATCAGCTCCTACTGCCACCCTTATGCTACCATGTAAAAAATTTGCTAATCTATCAACATCCTCATTTACAATTATATGGAATAATTCCTCTCCTACTTTTTGCAACTCTGCCAATCTTTTGTAGTAGGTAGCCTTTTCCTCACCAGACAACAAGTCAAGTTGGTTCTCCTTCCCCCAAGATGTCCCCATTCCAAAAGTTAAGAATACAATCAGTAAGGCAGATTGCAAACAGCAACATTTTTTCATTATGGTAAATATTCCTCCGGGTTGACCCGATTATCAATGGTTCCATCCGGTGAAACCGTAAAATGTAAATGTGCTGCGGTACTTCGTCCACTTAAATCAACATGTCCAATTACCTGCCCCCTTTTTACCTCTTGCCCCTCTCTTACCGACGGTGTCATATGATAATAACCGGTGTAATAGCCTCTGATACCTCTGATTATCACCCTATTTGCTCCTGTGTCATCACGACCTTTCTTCACTACTACCCCACTTTCCGCAGCATATACTGCTTCACCTTTCGCCGCCTTAATATCAATACCTTTGTGCTCCTCTTCTTTTTCAACATTAAAAGGATCCGGCCTTGTACCAAACCCGGAAGTAATTTGTCTGCCCCTAACCGGCCACATGGGAGTAGAGTCTTTTTGCAGGGGATTGTCAAAATCCGGGGCGCCGGCCACATCGGTGGCAATCCAAACCGTCCTGTCCCAGGATTCCCAGTTTGCATCATCCCGGATAGTCTCTTTTAACAGCTCATCATCGGTAACCAGAGGGCTATATTCACCCGGGACAGTAACCACATCTTTATAAGTAGGGCCTGCCTGTCTTTCCCGGTGGCTTCTTATCTCCCAGGCCATGGTTCGTCTGGCTTCATCGCTTGGGCCTGCCCCCCAGAAGATGGCCTTCGCCAACCAGTATATATCTTCCGGGATAAATAATATAGCCCCATTTTTGAGGTATGTCCTGGGGTATTCCTCCTCCAGAATAGCCTTATCATACTCATTCAACATATTATAATACTGGCGCTCTGCTTGGGGCAGTACGTCGGGGAAGGTAATCTCGGACATTGTCTTTTCTCCTCTGGCTATTTAAGCTGGGGTATACCGAATATACTCTTGCACTCTGAGGAGTATCTCGCAACGATGCGCAAGAATACCGGCATAGGGGCTGGGCGAGAGCACGCTTACCTGGGGTGGATCGCTGGTTAAGCAACTGCCGTTTAGGTTGTCATGGGTACGCAATACCGAGCGAATCCCCTCAATCAAATCCTGAAAAGCCTTTTCACTCTCTTTGCTATCTTTTAATCCATAATAGCCCTTGATGATAAACGCATGCGTGCTGATATTCACCGCTCCTGCGGCATGTAGCCGTTCCTGGGCGCCGCTACGCGTAATCACCCAACCATTGATCTTATTATCCGCATCCTTGAAGTAACTCAAGAAGGTCTTCCAGTCGGTAGTCCAGCGCTCAAAGTCATGTACCTTGCCGATGCCGGGCACGGTTTCCAGTAGATTTTTAATTTCGGTGCGTATTTCAGCCAGTCCCATTTGCGCCCCCCCTATGTAAGCTCAATCTTTAGCTCATCATCACCATTATTGCGGTTGCACTCAAAATCAGCCCCCAGGGTGCGCGCCCTGCTGCGTTCGGCCAGTCCCAACTTGGTATAACGGCATTTGGGTGCGGTAATGGTTACAATATTTCCGGCGATAGCTCCCAGGGCAAGGGTTATGGCGCCTTCACTGCCATTGCGCCATTTACTGTACCAATCATAATCGGCTACCAGGGTTAATTCAGGGTCCAGCGAGCCTGCGGGACGCCGGCCGGTTAATAAGGCACTGCTATAGCCGCTGGGCCGGTTTATATCAGAGCGTAATTGCAGGGTGTTGGCTATGTCCAAATCCAGTTTTTCAATTAGTGCCGAGTAGCTGTCAACCGAAAAGCCGGCCGACAGAAACCGTTCCGGTTCGCTACTGTCGTAGCTAACCCCGGCAAGCATAACCGCATCGGTAACTTCAAAATCAGCCCCGCTAAATTCAAAGGCCAGCCTGCCCGGCTCACCGGCTGAGAGGTTCAGGCGCACCGTGCCCCTGGCTCCCCACAGCTTACTCAGTAAGCCGTCCATATAAAGCGCCAGAGTTATTGAGGGAATAGAACTGGAAGCCGGGGCATAGCTGACGCTGGTCGAGGGTACAATCGTCTCATCAAAGCCGCAGGCCCGCATAAGCTCCCCCCACTCAGGGGCCACCCCCGGACTGCCGGAACCCTTAAGCTCTACTTCAAAAGCAAGCCTGGCCGAGCGGCGTCCGCTCAACGATTTATAGGCCGATAAATCCGAGCCGACTATTTTTCGCTGATGCATCTCCACCTGGGGCTTAAAGCCGGGATTAATCACCAGGAGTGCATCCCCCGCACCCGGATTTTCAGCCGTACCCTCCAGCGCTTCCAGCTTAGCCGCCAGTTGGGTTTTTTGTAATAAAATCGGCATAATGTTCTCTCCATGTATTAAAGATTTTCACCACAAAGACCACAAAGAACTTCTTAAAAAATCTATTTGTTTTTTCCTCTGTGATCTTTGTGCTCTTTGTGGTAAATACTTCAGTTTATCTCTGTTTTCTGGGATGGTTCAGCCTATCCCCACCCCAGGGGTAATCCACATCCAGGTCTTTGACAGCCGAAGCGGCGCCGGGGCCTTTCTGCTTACCCATAAAATTGTTATATCTTTGTTGTAACTCTTTAGCCCGCTGGGCATAGGCATTTGATTTACCATGATAATCCACCACATCCGCCTCAATGGTTGAATCAGAAGTCTGGGCGTAAATGCGAGATAAAGCCTCGCAACATAGAGCCGAGGCCAACAAAACCAGACCATCCTGCATGGAAGCCGGAATCTCATCCAGGCTTGCCTCATCATATGGGGTGGTGTAGCTGAGGCGCAGGATTTCACCAGCTTGTGGAGTATGATTTATAAGTAGCAACTTCTCCCCGACAGTGGATTTATAAATGCTATAATCGGCGGCCTCCAGATAAACCGGCGCCCGTTTCCCGGTGGGATATTCCACTTTCTGCAGCCAGGAGACGCCGGCTTGCCAGTCAGTCGGCAGATTATACTGATAACCGCCGTCAGCGACAATATCGGCCACCCGCATTCGGGGATAATCCCTGCTGAAATAACTCAACGCCTCCAGGATAAAATTATCGGTCTCCCCGGTTTTGAGCTTACCGGCCTCATCCTGCATGAGCCGTCTGACCTTAGTTCTATAATCTATGATTGACATTAAAATGCGGTCTCTTTCTTAAAGGTTACGATAATTTTGATTAAAGCAGGCCTAGCCTGCCTCGCCGCGCCATAGTTCACGGTCATACAACAATCTCTGCCTGAGCATACACTGCTCATCCACCGTATCGTACAGCGGGCAACCGGCATTAGTATTCTCGGCTAAGATAGCGGCACAGGTTTTTGAACTGGTAGCCGCAGATGAAAACGGGCAGTTATAAGTAGGGGCTGCCATAATATAATTCCTCCATAAAAAGTGCATTATACATAAAGGGGAGGCCATATATGCCTCCCCCGAACAATCATTATGCTACTACCGATTTGTACATGCCGCGATGATCCAGCACACAGATACCGTAAATGTGGCGTATTTTATAAGTGATCTTATCCTGAGTGAACATCGAACCGGCAGTCGGCTGATCCTGAACGAATAATTCCGGTTCCTCGTTACCGTTAAAGAAACCGACCTCAACAGTGGGACAGTCCGCCGGGTCGCACACCACCGCCCAGTCGTTGGCATCCGTCCAGTAAGGCAGCACAATTACGCCCAGCCCATATGCTGAATGGATATTCGGCTCAGTACCGGCATTATTGGCAGCCCCTACCAAGGTGGACGAAGTGCTTAGACGATAGGCCGAATCCTCAAGCTCCAGCGGCACCAGCAGCCACTTAGCGGTAAGCCCCAGAATATCCACGCTATCCCCGTAAGCCGCCTGCTCACTCATGGTGATCTTGGCCGAGAGCAGGGAGTTAGCGCTTAAAGCGCTGCTGCCTAAGTTACTGTGCCCGGCATCGAATATGGGCAGCGCATCATATGAGGTGGCGTTATTGTTAACGATAATGTCAAACACGCTTTTATACAGGGTTCTGGCGGCCGCCCGGCCCAGTTTCTGGTGAATGTGGCGGATGGCCCCGATATCATCATTGGCGATCATCTCCAGGGTTAAATCCTCCAGACCACCTTTCTTGGCAATGCTGAAGGTGGCTTCCTCGTCACCGGGAGAGGTCAGGTTCTGGTAGCTGGCCGACTCGTTCACCGCTGGCAGAGTGCCGTAACCGCCGACCCGCATGCGCCGGTTAGTGCTGAAATCCCGCACTGCGGTCACATCGGATACAATTTTACGCCAGTCATCCAACCCCGGTGTATTGTATTCAGCCAACATGCGGCGGGTGATGGACTCACCCAGAATCTCGGCCCAGGAGCTGCTGGTCAGCGATTCGGTAAACTTGGTCAGATTACGGGCTTCCCGCAACTGCCCGCTTAAGGCATTGTCACCGGTGATAGTCACATAGGCTTCCCTGAAGGAGCGAAAGCGGGGCACTCCGGCTATATCCCGGTTGGCAAAAAAACCATCCAGCGCCTTTAAGGTACGCTCACCTCCCCCCAGGCCCAGCTCTACCTTAGTTGCTCCGGCTCCCTTGACCCGGTGAGTGCCGGAGATACGGGCCAGGAAATCCCGCTCATCTGAAATCGCCTCCCGTAGTTGAGTTTCATTGAAAACTCTCGAGGCAAAGCGGCGGCTTATCTTCTGCTGAGCCAATTGCGGCAGCCCGCTATTTTGCAGCGCTTCAACCAGCATTAATCTGCATTTAGCCTCCGCCAGCTCATTTTCCAGGCGTGACAGCCGCACATCGGAATCAGCGGCTGAGTCTGGCTGTTCAGCCACTTGTTGTTCAACAAAATCTCCCACATTTTCCAGCATAATTTCCTCCTCCTCATGTTTTGGACCAACACCGGCAACCAACTTCTCAATCCGGCCGCCAGCCGCTGGATTAACCACCACATCCACCAGATCCACCCGCTGAATACGGTCTACCCATTTAACAAAACCCTTCTTTTCTCTAACCAGCCGGCTTACCCCCTGGGCCACTATAGAAAAGCCCACAATGTCATGCTTGCCCCGCTGCCAGGCATCCAGCATCAATACCCGCAGCCACTCGGCCGCCTCGGATATATGAAAGCCGGCCTTTATCTTGCCGTCCACAAACTGCGGCTCACTAAACCAACCCACAATATTTTTTACATCTTTATTTATATATTTAATGTGCTGCTCATCCGCCCGGGCCAGCGCCCGCACCCCGGAAAAAAGCGGAACCGCTTCTTTCAGCACCGGCGGGGGATAATAGAAGCCATTACCGGACTTACCGGCTTCGATGATCACTACCTCCCACTCCCGCCCGGCTTTAGCCTGCGACTCTATAAGCGGTACATAAGAATCAAGCTGCATCAGTTAATCCCTCCCCCTCCGCCAGATTAATTTTTGACCGTGGCCGGTCACCAGTACCAGCCGGTCGCCATATTCCTTCCAGGCCAGCAGATCATCCCGTTTAAGCTTAAGTGCTTTCAGGGCCGATTTAAGCTCTCCCTGGCGCTCTTTCTTAATATCCATTTCATCTCCTTCGGTTATGCTGGAGTTTTTAACTCCCGTTCAACATCTATATCCACCCCCAGCCGGGCGGCCAGTATGCCGAATACCTGGGCGGCGGTACGCTTGCTAACCCAACCCCGATCCTGCGCTGTCTGCAAGGCAACAGTTACCCGCTGCAGGGAGCTGGTCAGGGCGCCTATATCTTTAAGCGATATCTCCGGCATAATAAGGCTGAAGGGGGACATATCCCCATTACTCAGCTCAGCCGGTAGTGTCCGGTGGATGATGGCCTGGTCTATACAGAACCTGAATATATGCTCCAGCATGTATTTAAAATAGCGCTGGCGGGCAGCCAGACGTTTTATGGTAGGCTCGCCCATCTCGGCGGCGGTGGCCCGGTTGGTCTCTCCCCCTTCGGCAAACCAGTGCTCCGGAAAACCGGCGCCCCCCAGAATATGATTTTTTAAAAGGCGCGCCTCGCTTGATGCGTCATTGGCCTTTAGGTCCGGGGCTACCGCCCTATACTCCACATTTTCGTTATGCGCCCGCACCGAACCGGGTTTGGGGGCCGGGGTATTGCGCAGGAAGCGCTCAATCTCCTCCTGGGTCAGCCCTTTTAAGGTAACATCCCACACAAAGGCATTTATCAGCGCCGCCCGATCCAGCCGGTTGAACAAAAACTCATCATAGCCTGAAAGCCAGTCGGCCAGGGCCAGTAAATCAGAACGTCCGCGGGTGGAGTTTGAGACACTGTTTACCTTGAAGAAAAAACACTCGCCGGTCAGATAGCCATAGGTTTCACTCATCGGGTCTTCATCCAGTTGGACTACCTTCAGCATCCGGCCCGCTTGTGTGCCTGTACCCTTTAGCTTGACATGGGTGATAAGCTCGCAATTATCGGCATCGGCCAGCACCTCATCGATGTGCAGCGGATCGATATAGCCCAGGCGTACCTGGCCGTTGTATTCATTAACTGCCGCCGTATAACACTGCTCGCCGTATAATCCCAGCTCCAGCACCTTCTGATGCTGCTTTAAGTCCCATAGATTTACCGGATCGCGCCAGAAGGCGTCCAGGACACCTTTAACGGCATCATCGGCAGCCTCATAGGTTATTCCCTCGCCCACCACAAAATCCTTGGTCAGCTCAATAATACGATGGGCCAATGGATTGGTTTCATATAAATGGTAGGCGATCTGGAGCATCCGCTCCTGCTTTAAGGGAGATAAATCCTTGTTTTGACTGCCGGTCAGTTTACGGTACAAATGCTCATCGGCATCGATCCCGCCGCCACCCGGCAGGGCCTCGCGAATGCCCTGCTTAATCTGCCGGTTTATATAGTTACCGGCAACTAACTTCAATAATTTATGCTGCATCCCCATTAGCTTACCCCCATACCCTTTTGCGATTCGACCGATACCAGCCCTTGGGCGGCTCTAAACCACTTATTGCCGCCGGTACAAAATGCATGAGCGCCCGATATAGATAAGTCAGCGCCTTTAGCATATCGATATGCCCTGAACCGGCAGGCTTGATAAGCCGCATCTTATCATGTCCCTTAATTTCATAGCGGCAACTTTTAAGCTGCCGGCAAAGCTCGGCATATTCGGCGGAATCATCGTTGCGAAATATCTTAAGTCGCTCATTATTAATCAGCGCCAACAGGCCATAACAATCCTGGCTGACCGAATTACTATCGGCGGCATATGCGGTAACTCCGGGATAATGTTTAGCCAGGTACTTGGCAATCTGCTCGCCCACCCCCCTGGCATCCACCACGGCCGCCTTGGGCCGCCACAGCTTAAGCAGCTTAAGCAGGCTTGATTGCTGACCCGGCAGACCGCTTGGCTCATCTCCCAGAGATTTACCCGTCCACCAATAAATATCCACCAGCCGGCAGGCCGGATAGTCATTCCGCAGATTCCCCGGCTCAATCTCAAATACCAGCGCTACCGTACTGTCCCTGGCCCCCCTGCTTTTCTTGGCCGGATCATCCTCTTCGGCCTCGGCCTCACCGGCAATATCGATGCTGACTATATATTCCCGGCCATCCCGGGGAGCGGCATAGCGCTGATGTTCAGCATTAAGCAGGTTGCTGATATGATGAGCCTTCAGATACCCACCCAGCGTGTCCACATCCACCAGATCATATTGAGTGAGAATCACCGGATGATCAGCCCCCAATTTGCGCAGCCGTTCCTCATAGTGCCTGGCATACTGGGGCAACAATTCACACCAGATGTGGGCCGGATAGGAAAGATTTAATTCAGGATTATGCTCCTGGTTATGCTGTACATATTCATATAATAAATCCTGTTTATCGGCGGCCACTCCCCACATGATAATCGGTACATTATGATAGGCCGCCATAGGGCCGAAATCCTCCTCGAACTTGCCCTTGTCCACCTTATGCGCCTCATCTATATCCAGCGCAATCGAGGCGGTAGAGCCCACCACATTGGCGCCCTTGTCGGTGGACAGGAAAACTAGCTGCGCCTGACCGTGTTCCAAAATAAAACCCTCCCGGCGCTTATAATCATTATTGATTAAGGGATCCATTTTTAAAAATTTCTCCACCCGCTGTTTTGAATTTATCATCTGAGGTTTCCAGGTGGGTGCGGTGCGAATGTAAGTACCGCCCTGCTCCCGGTAATTAATAAGCGCCCGCACACATAACATAGCCGAACATTCATTCTTCATGGTCTGTCTGGCGCTGCGCACCGTGATTACTTTGCCGGTTTTGTTTGTAATGTGCTCTTCAATTAAACTGATAGCCTCAGCCTGAGGCGGAAAAAGCGGCAAATTATATAATGTAGTACGATGAAAAACCACATCACTAAGCGCTCTCTCCACCAGAGACTCAAGCCGATTGGCCTGAGAATCATCCCCTATATTATCCATTTGCCGGGCCAGGCGCTGCCCCTTCTGGGCAATGCTCAGAGAACTTGAAAGCCTCAAAATATCCAGGGGTTTTATCTTATCCTCGTCCGTCGGCTGACTAAGCTCATCCAGCCGGCACAGATGATCAATTATTTTTTGTATCAATAATTGATAGGCCTTGAAATGCTCGATGTTAATCTGTGCTATATCATGCTCATTTACCCCTGGGGTGATGCCCGGCTTTTTGGTTCTCCTCCCGCATTTTTTTTTATTTTTAGCCATACGGCGGTTTTTTTACTCCCCGGCTATAGGAGCCTATCGGACGTAGGCTCAATCTTCATATGCCAATACTTGGATTCCGGAACTATATGGGCTTTACGAATTACCCATTTTCCGCTTAACCAATATTTACCGACCAGAAAGCGGCGCTTCCCCTTCACCGCTTTTTTTATTAATTTTCCCAGGCGGCAATATTCCTGATAGGCGCCTTTCAACTCCAGATAGCGTTTAACCCAACACTCCAGGTCTGTTTCCATTGCAGGGGATACCTTACTCATGCTATTATTTGACCCGATCTATTCATAAAAAAGACGCCCTGGTAAATGCATTTAAGCTGGAACTATTTTACATTATAACACTAATATGTCAAATACAGTTACAAACCGTAATACAGCAGAACCCAGCACATGAGGCCGCTATAGTTACAATTCGCAACATTTCTTATGTTATCGTTATATTATGTTGATTTGCTGTGTTTTCTGAATTGGATTGTTTTTGAGGGGTATTCCGGGTTGATATTCTCTGCTACGAACCCTAAAGTCCGACAAGCTCCTAGGGGTATTCCAGCAGCCTATCCATTATATCGTCCAGGCGATTATCTTTATCATAGTATTGGGAGGTTAGTTTGTATAACTCATCTATTATATAATTGGCAAGCGGATTGTGAGGATTCATCTCTAGCACCAACTTGCACTCTGTTCTGGCTGCTTCCTTCCAGTCATACAGCAGATAGATTACCCCCAGATTAAGCCGGGCCAAAGACAGCGGGGCTTTTTCACTAACATTCTTGGTAATATCCATTTTTGAAAAGGGAAATTCAGCCACCGCCCCGGCGGCCTGCTGCATATGCCTTTGCGCTTTTATAAGATCTCCTTGCGAGGTGTAAATATTGGCCAATAGCAGGTGGCCCAAGGCCCTAGATTGATCGTCTTCAATAATTCTCAAGATGTTATTACAAGTCTTTATGGCTTGTGCCGACTTACCCTGCATATGGTATACGATAGCCTTGGCAAAATAGGGATCGGCAAAAAACATCCCGGCGACGATAGACCGATCGAATTCTGCCAGCGCTGAATTTAAGTTCGATTTGGCCAAATGGCAAATTCCCAATAAGTAATGTCCCAAAACACGATACCACGGGTTGGTCTTTTTAAAACGTGACGGCACCACTAGATTTGGATACATCTTCAGGTAAAACTTCTTTCCCGCCTCATCAAGTTTACTATCAGGAGCAAAGAAGCTCTGTAACTCGTCCTGGGCCGTATCCCAATCACCAAGCTGCATATAAGCTAAACCTTGTAGCAGGTACGCTTCTTCAAAACCATAAAAACGATAGATAATTTCACTGGCTTTAGCTGCCGCTTTATCCCACTGCCCGGTCCTTAAATAAAGCTTAGCCAGGCTAAGTTGCACATCGAACTGCTCAGGCCTGATAAAAACAAGATTTTCATATACTTCTACAGCATTATCCCACTGCATCAACTTCCGGTAAACCGTACCCAGAAAAAGCAATGTTTTATCAGGTTGATATTTGGCCATTCTGGCTTTTCTCAATTCCTGCGCAGCCTGCATATACTGCGCCTGAACTAGATAGATCCTGCCCAGCAGAAAATGGGCTGCCGGTTCGGTTGGATCCAATTTCAATATTTCAACTGCAACTGTCTTGGCCTGTTGATACAACTGCTGTTTAAAATAGAGATTGGCTAATTTTATCTTAGGCGGAATTTCATCAGGTTCCAGTTCAACAATTTTTTTGTATAATTTCATCAGCTCATCGTCTTTTTGTTTCAGGGCATAAATTTCGGCCAGCCAATAGTAAGCCTTGGCATATGACGGATCCAGGGTTATGACCTTGGTGAGAAACGCCTGAGCCTGTTCTTGATTACCTTCATCCTGGTATATCCTGGCTAATTTCATATAGGTTTCAATTGAATCATGCTTGCTTTTTATTACCTGCTTAAAATGAAAGGTTGCTGCTTCTGTATCTTGTTGTTTAAGATAGACATCTCCCAGGAGGCTATGCATTTCAACCTGTATCTTATCCCCCTTTTTGGTCCTTGCCAGCAGATAATTGCCTTTTTCAATAGCTTTATCCAACCTACCGGTCAGATAGAATATGCGCATCAAGCGTAACTGAGTGTCTAGATGATCGGGTTTGAATTTCAGATACTGATTAAAGTAGGTTAGCGCCTGTTCTGTTCCCCCAATCTGCTGATACACCACCCCTAATTTATAGTAAGGATCAGCAAAATCAGGGTCTAAGTGGATAGCATACTCTAATTCCGAGATGGCCTGGCTCATATTACGCTGATTGATGTACTTCAGGGCTTTCTGGAAACGGAGCCGGCTGTCTTGTTGCGGAGTGCGTTCAACTGTACAACCGGTTGCCATGAAGCCAAACAGTAGAACCATCGGCCATATTATTGCCTTTAATTGCTTCTGGTTCATGTTAATTGTTTCCTGAGATAGGCTTCTATAAATGAATTGATTTCTCCATCCATAACGGCTCCGGCATTGCCGACTTCCATCGAGGTACGGTGATCCTTGACCAACTGATAGGGCTGGAAAACATAAGAACGTATTTGATTACCCCAGGCAATCCCCTTCTTCTCGGCCTCCAATTCCTCCCGGATTCCCTGGCGTTCTTTACGTCGATATTCATATACCCGGGCCCGCAAAATTTTCATCGCCGTATCCTTGTTGCGATGTTGCGAGCGTTCATTCTGGCACTGCGCTACAATACCGGTCGGCAAATGGGTAATACGTATTGCCGAATCGGTTACATTCACATGTTGCCCGCCCGCCCCGCTTGACCTGAAGGTATCAACCCTTAATTCCTTTGGATCTATATCCAAATCAATACTATCATCCACCTCAGGGCAGACGAACACCGAAGCAAATGAAGTATGCCGGCGCTTATTGGCATCGAAAGGTGAAATGCGCACCAGCCGATGCACCCCAAATTCGGCCTTTAAATATCCATAAGCGTACTCGCCGCTCACCGTAAAGGTAACGCTCTTTAAACCGGCCTCCTCACCGGGCAGCGAATCTACGATCTGGGTTTGATAGCCCTGCTTCTCGGCCCATTTCAAATACATGCGCAGCAGCATATCCGCCCAGTCCTGGGACTCGGTACCCCCGGCTCCCGGATGGATGGCCACAATCGCATTATTTATATCGTGCTCCCCGGCCAGCAATGTTCTAAGCTGAAGCTGTCGTAACTCCTGCTCCAGCTTATCCAACTCAGCTTCCAGTTCCGGAAGCATTGAAGCCGCTTGCTCTTCCTCGGCCACTTCAACCAGTTGGCGAAGCTCATCTCCCTGATGTTCTAACTCATTCCATTTGTTAATTTCATTCTGGAGTGTGGAGCGTTCCTTTAATGTCTTCTGGGCGGTTACATTATCCTGCCAGAAATCCGGCTGAGATGCTTTAATATCCAACTGCTTAAGTCTCTCCTGCTTGTGCTTTAAGTCAAAGATGACTCCGCAAATCATGCACCGAATTCAAATATTGAAACAATCTTTCGCTTAGTTCCTCAAACATCTTTTTTATCTCCTATATTCTTAAAGTTGATGTTTCAAACCCGCCTTAAGCAAACAACCTGCGGTTACTATTATACACCACCAGCTAAATATATCACCATAATCGGCATAAAAAGTTTTTCCCTTGCAAAGCGCAACCCTATCCACCAGGTAGTCGGCTACAAAAATGGAAGTCGAACTCATAATCCGCCCCAACGGATCAATGAAGCCTGAAATACCGGTATTGGCCGCCCGCACCACATAGCTTCGGTTTTCCACCGCCCGTAAAGTAAGCATGGAAAAATGTTGAAACGGGGCCGAGGTCCTGCCGAACCAGGCATCATTAGTAATATTCACCAAAATCCGGGCGCCCCGGTCAAAAAATTTGCGCACCACCTGCGGGAAAATAGCCTCAAAGCATATCACCACCCCCAGCTTCCCTTTAGGTATTTGCAGGATTGAATATTCACTGCCGGCGCTGAAATCACCTGCCTGAGCTACCAATTTACCGGCAAAACCAAGCATACTTTTAAACGGCACATATTCCCCAAAGGGCACTAAATGCAATTTGTGATAAATACCGGCTATTTTCTCCTCCGGGGAGATCAAAAAGGCGCTGTTATATAACCTGGGTTGAAATAAACTCACTTGATAACTGGGGCTGCCGAACAGCAGCCAGGTATCCCAGGATTTGACCCAGTTTAGTATTTGAGGTTGATATTTTTCATTCGACTGAAAGTAAAACGGGATGGCCGATTCAGGCCACACAATCAACTGTGGTTTCTCCGCCGCCGCCTTTTGGCTTAAGTCCTTATATATCTGTATAGTCTCTGCCTGATAAGCCGGTTCCCACTTCTTATCCTGCTCGATATTCCCCTGCACCACCGCTACCTTGAACAACTCCGATTGCTGAATAGAGGTGGTATAGACCGACATCCTCCACCAACCGTAAGCCAGATAAATCAGTAAAATACTAAGACCGGCCAAACCGGCACGCAAAGCCGGGGGGGGTACTCCCCATTTTCCCCCCGGATAAGTGCGGATAAAAGATATAAATATGCTGGCAATTGCACAATTTACAGCCACAATTAAAAAAGAAATCCCATACACCCCGGTCAGCTCGGCCATTTGTATTACCGGCAGGTTGAGGTATTGAGAATAGCCTAATAGCGCCCAGGGAAACCCGGACAGCAAATAGGTTCGTAAATACTCTAAGCTAACCCATAAAACCGGCCCCAGCAAACACCATGAAACACCCGTTGCCTTATCACACCAACTGAGTATACCGGCAAAAGCCCCCACATATAACGCCAGATAAATCACTAAAAGTAATAGCAGCACAAGACTTATACCCCAACTAAGCTTTCCGTAAATAGTCAGCGTATAAGCAATCCAGTAAATAGTTCCCAGATAATGTACTACGCCACACAAAATACCGAGCCAGACAGAGCGCCGCATACCCCGGCCATAGATTGAAAGCAGCAGGGGAACCAATGCTACCCAGGCCAATATCTCCAGATCGAAGCGAGGGAAGCTCAAGGTAAGCAGGCAGCCGGAAAGCACAGCTCCAGCGATTGCTTTAAGGGTTATTCTCTCTTCAGTCGCCGGCACAACTCACCTCTGCCAGATATGCTTTAAAATCAAAATCAGGGCTGTGTTTAGGGGTGTGGCACAGCATACACACCTTCCTTAGCCGGCAATTAATGCAATCGCCCACCGCATCCCAGCCCGACAGCTTTACATCCTTTATATGTCGGCTGCCGGCGCTATGGCAGGCTTCACATTGTACTCCGGCCAGATGAGCGCTATCGGTGGGATTAAGAAAGCCGCCCGGTTCTCCATAACCGGTAGTATGACACCTTAAACAACTGGATTGGAGGGACTGTCGTCCTTTTTTAGATAAAGTAGCAAAGGCTTGGGCATGATGTGTATTTTGCCACTTTTTAAACTGCGCAGGATGACAGGCTGAACACTTATCAGCCCCGACATAACCTCCCGCTTCAGCGCCGGGTAAGCGTTGTGGAACCACTACCACCGGCAAGGGTTTATTATCTTCAGCCGGGCTGTTATTGACATAGCCAATCAAACACAAAAAAAATATGCTGCCGGTAATTATCCTTATCCGCTTTAGTAGCATATTATTAAAACCTGGCCTAACCTGGTTCGACAGATTTTCTGTATTTTTTGATATTAATCGCATAAATCGCCAGAGAAGCAATGGAGAAGAATATAGTAGTGCGCCAGCCCCATTTAATTACTTCCGCTGACAATCTTTCTGGCAATCTTAACAGCACAAACACCACAGTCATTGCCTGGGCGGTAACCATAAGTTTGCCAAACAGGTGCGGCACTACTACAAATGATTCTTCCAACACCAACAGAAAAAAGCACCAGGCTCCCAACACAAAAAGGTCGCGGCTTACTACTATTATAGTGGCCCAGATAGGAAAATTATACCTAATAGAAATAACCACGAAGGCGACATCTATACTTATTTTATCCGCCACCGGATCTAAAAAACTCCCCAAGGTACTTGGTTTACCCCATTTTTTGGCAATAAGGCCGTCAAAACAATCCGTTAGGATCATTATACCGGCAGTAGCAATAGCCCAAAAATGCAAATAAGGGTATTTATCAGTATAAAGCAGACACAAGGCAAAAACCGGGGCCAGTACTATTCTTGAAGCAGTTAACGCATTGGCAATATTATTCGCTAAATTCGGGGTTTTAAATTTTGATTTAAATGACATGGGGGTCGGAACCCTTTCAGAGACTCAGAGCGGATTTGTCCACCGCATAGATTAAAATCTGACCAAAGGGAACCGGTTGGCGAACCAGAACCTGCTGCTGGCGGATTAGCTCCAACAAGGCCAGAAAGGTTACAATCAGTTTTAACTTAGTATCCTGTGCTTCAAATAAATCCTCAAAGCTGAGTTGTTTATGCACTAAAAGTTTATTTAAAATAAATTCGGTTTGCTGCTCAATATTAATACTACCTGGAGCGGATACCTCGTAATACTCGGCTTGCCCTACCCTGTCAATTACTTGCTGAAAACAGCGCAACAACTCAAACAAGGATACTTCCAGGCCGGGGTCTTCATTGGAAACTAAATCTTCAGGCGGCGGGGCCTGGCGGGTAAAAATTTCTTCCCGTTCTTCCTCGCATTCCCGCAATTGCTGGGCTACATTTTTAAATCGCTTATACTCCAAAAGCTGCTGAACCAGTTGTGCCCGTGGGTCTTCGGGTTCAGCTTCCTCCTCACTGGTAGAAGGCAATAATGTTCTGGACTTTATATATATCAAGGTAGCCGCCATCACCAGGAATTCACCGGCAATATCCAGATTAAGCGTCTCCATCAATTTTAAGTATTCTATATATTGCTGCGTTATCATGACAATGGGTATATCATATATATCCAACTCATGCTTACGGATAAGATGCAGCAACAGATCAAGCGGCCCCTCGAAAACCCCCAGTTTCACCTGATACAAGGATATATCCTTCTTTTGTAAAATAGCGGCACATGACCCCAAAGCTTACCCTATCAACTCGTTTCCTGTAAATTATGCGGGCACCCGCATAATTTACCTTAAGCCTATTTTTTATTATTCAACAAGCGCAAAGTCCAATCGGGGAGATAATCAATCTTCGGCAATATGTGGTTTTTGTTCCAGAAATGTACCGAATCACGCTTAAGTTCAAAGCCCAGGGTAGCCTCCAGGCCGCACATCATATCGCAGACTTCGCAGTTTCGTTCCTCCATCGGCTCCACCGTACATCCATGAGTAATTCTGCCGTCAGCGGTAACCAACAACAAAATCCAGGGGTGACAGAGCTTGTCCGGCCGTCCCACAGTTTTCAAATAGGAATCGGAACTGAGTATCTTTGGATATTTCCGCTTTAATTCAAGCAGTCGCCGGGCACAGGCTATCCGCTCCTCCCTGGACAACACCAACTGCTCAATATCCTTATAAGGATACATAAAGTTAAAGATCAGGCCTTTCAAGCTGGTACTTGACAGCTCGCCACAAATATCTTCAAGCTCAGTTACATTAAGCCTCGATAAGGTAGTCATGGAGTATGTGTTTTTATCCGGATAATCTTTAAGGGTGGCCATAATCTGCCGATAGGCGCCCTCCCCGCGCACTTGATCGTGCGATATCTCAGTACCATCGATGCTAATCCAGACCGCATCCGAATCCAGGCCATCCAGTTTTCTGGTGCCATTGGTAAACAGCACACAAACCAACCCCTTGCGCTTGATATAGCTAATAATCTCAGCTATATCATCCCTTAAGGTAGGCTCGCCACCCTCAATAAACACCACCGCACACCCGCGCTTATACAGCGTATCGATAAGCTCCCTCCAGCGGGCCAGCGGCAGATCACGGGTAACTTTATTGACCCAGGTACAGTGTTTACAGCGCAGATTACAGCGCTGGGTCACCTTGATAGAAGCCACCGCCGGCGAGGTATCCCCGGCATAGCTGTACTTTAGTTTACGATAAGCAAGATAAACAAGCGAATTGCGGAACATGAGAAGATTCCTTCAATGCTAAAGCTCAAATGACAAAACCTTTTTCAGACAGGATATACAGGATGAAAAGAGGTTAAACAATCCTGTCCCATCCTGTTAATCCCGTCAAAAATTAATTTTGGCATTTGGATTTTGGGCTTGATTTGAACTTTGGATTTTGACATTTGTCATTATTTTCCCTCAAAATCTCTTCAGCATATAATCCAAGACAGCATTATTATATGAATACAGCCCCCAGTAATTGCGATAGGCCATTTTCCTGGTCTCAAAATCACCATCCTTCATAGCGTGCATAAGCGGCACCTGGCTGCAACCGCAGCCCCGACACTCAGCCTCAGCTCCATAGGCGCAGTGGTATTTGTACTCACCGTCGGCAGCGTAGAACTCAAACAACTTTTTGGTAATACATTTCTCCAGCGAATTCCAGCAGCTTAAGCCCCCATCGGTTTTTAAATAATGCCCTACCCGCTCGGTAAGGAGGATCTTGTGCCCATACTCACCACGATAACCGACAAGCTCATCCACCACCACATCCCTTTCCTTCAGCGGAATGAACTCCTGGTTTGAATCATTGGCTGAAACGCTGGGACAATAAAAACAAAAATATATGCCCCTGACGTTCTCACGATGCACAAAAGCCTCTATGGTTTCCCGTAAATATGGCCGGTTTGATTGGCATACGGTGATGTGGATCATCACTTTAGTCGATTGCCGATCCAGGACATCGGTTACCTTTTTAAAGATGCCCTTACCCCGCAAACCATCATGAATCCGCTCCGGCCCGTCAATGGAGAGCGAATAAAGCGCATTATTAACCGGCGGATAGCCCAGGGTGCCGTTAGTGAAAATCATCACAAAGTCAAATATCCGGCCGGCCTCGGCGCAGATATTCGGGCGCAAGAGCGGCTCACCCCCCAAAAGATAAATAACCTTAAACCCCTTACGGCGCAACTTTTTCATTAAAGCTATCATCTGCCCATCGTCCAAATCAGGATTCTTCTTCTGCCGCCACCAGTAGCAGTGGTTACAGCGCAGATTGCAGCGGTTGGTTATATCCAGCCCCCCGCCGATGAGCGTCTCCTGCGCCAGATATTTGGAGAAATTAAAGGCGGTGTGATAGCGTCTCAGGGTATGCAAAAATGACATAATAAACATCCTATGATATACAACTGAACAGGACCCGACTTGTTGGGCGGGCTAATCAAAGAAAAATCTCTTGGTCATCCATAACTGGCGGGGATTGGTGCGAAATGGATTTTTCAAAGCCCCCATTATACAGCCGCAACGTGAACAATCTACGCTGTTGCTAAAGCAACGACGCGGCTTAAAGAAAACATCAAAATGATAAGCATAATCACGCCAATAGCATTTTCGGGCGGCATCCCTGTTCACCAATGCATCCACGGTGGATTTGGTCATATCAACCCAGCGGCGGTTGGTTTCAATCTGCTGATATATCAGCCGGCGCGCCTCTTCCCGCTGCTCATCATCTAACACCAACTCATCATTCTCACCCACATCCGGGGTATAAAAATCAAAAACGGCCCCTTTTACCCGTAGCTCCTTGGCCAGGCGAACAATTTCAGCCACCTCCCGATAATTACGCTGACTCAACACACAATTTAATATTACCCGCTTATCCCCGCTATAGTTTTTTTCAATCAGGTCGAAGACACCCTGGCCGCGTAAACGGTCATTGGTTTCCCGACCGCCATCCAGAGAAATCACAATCCGGTGCTTAAAGCAGCGGTCTATGGGTATGGTACCGTTTGAGATTACCCCAATTCCCGGAAAATGCCGGGAAGCCAGAAACAATACATCCTGCCTCAGCGCCGGTTCACCCCCCACAAACAATACCAGCTTCACTCCCCTGGCGGAATACTGCCTGAACCGTCCATCCCATTCATCAATTCCAATATCTTCCGGCAGCGGATCGTTTTTATAATGATAACAATGCGTACAGCGCAAATTACAGCGATTGGTAGCATCAACCTCCATGATGAAGTTTTTCCCTAAAAACAACCGCTTCAATTCGCCGGCAACTATATCCAAATAAATACGGGTATTCATTTGCGGCCTAATATAGCATTTTAAAACCGCAATGGCAAGACAAGCTACCCCATTTTCCTATGATAGGCGCTTGATCAATATTCTTACTAAGGATAAATATGGGGGAAACTAACTGGTTTAGCCGGGGAATAAGTTTTTCTAGGAGGCTTGTCGGACTTGGGGGAACAATATTCGATGTTTCGGCCTGTCCTCAGGCCGAAACATGGGGGAACAATTACCTAACCGGACAATGCGAGGATAGTTATAAGACTTTTTTAACGCTCTGCCGGGCCTGCCTGTAATTTTTAAGTACCCGCCGGCTATATTTTTGTGGTATATTGGCCTGGGTGAGGATTAATCGGCCAACAGCAGTGGGGCCCATATTATAAGCGGTTAAAGCCAATTCCATATTTTCGAAACGCCGAAACATTTTGGCCAGATAATAGGCTCCCATTTTGATGTTCAGGCGTGGTTCGTGCAAGCTGGCAATTCCATTAAGCTTGAAACCCATTTCCCGGGCGACCTCTTGGGCGGTGGGGAGCCTGAGTTGCATCAATCCTCGAGCTCCGGCGGTAGAACAGGCTTCATTTTTAAATTCACTTTCTGTTTTTATTAAAGCTACAATTAACCGGGGATCGAACCCTTGTTCCTGGCTTTCCCGATAAATAAGTTTTACTAACCGGCATTTATCCTGATAGGAAAGCCGGGGAGCCAACTGGTACAGAGAATTAAATACCTCTTGTCTTTGCTTTAGCGCAACCTGGGCACGCGTATCCGCTACTAATTTCAACTTATCAGGATATGCCGTTGGGGAATGTGAACCGGGATGAAACCAAGGTTCAGCTCCCAAAACCCCAAGCGCTAACAAGGGCAATATTAATTGTTTTAACCGATTTTTCATCATAATAACTCACTTAATAACAGCAATGAGACACCCACCCTACAACTATCATATTGATAATTATAGGTTTTTCCAAATAGCTGTAATTTACATCTTAATGTTTTCTGTGGATGACGTATATTAATACCACATATTTTTAGTTTGTCAACCCCCTAAAACCAGAAAAACCCTTTAAAATAATAAAAAAGCCAAGAACAGGGCATTATTACCCGTTTTCTGCGAAACAGGAGTAAAGCATGGAAAAACCAGCTACAGACTATTATGCAAAAGAGTTGGGACAGCTTTTAATCGCTAAAAAACTTAGCCTTTCAGTAGCCGAATCCTGTACTGCCGGACTAATTTCTCACCAAATAACCAATGTCCCCGGAAGTTCCCGCTACTTCCATGGGGGAATAATAGCTTATGCTGATCAAATTAAAATAAACATATTAAAAGTCCCTGAAGGGGTAATAAAGCGCTGTGGAGCAGTGAGCGCCCTTACCGTTTGGCATATGGTTCGCCAGGCAGCTTGCGTATTTGACACCCAATGCGCCATAGCGGTATCCGGAATCGCCGGCCCCGGCGGCGGAACTCCCACCAAGCCCATCGGCTTAGTGTGGATTGCCGTTTTAACTCCTGAAGGAATTATCACCAATAAATATAATTTTAAGGGAAATAGGGCACAGATAAAACATCAGGCAGCCGGCGCCGCCCTCCATATGATGCTATCCAGCCTGAAGTGATTTTATACGCCATAAAGCTAAAGGGAGAGATAATTACTATCCCTCCCTCTGGCTTACTTCATGGTATTTCGGCTTGCTGAAGCTTCTAATTGTTAGATTCGCGGAAGAACTTGCTCAATGGAATACCTAACGCATCGGTAATCTTCTTCAGCGTCTTAATGGTAACATTGGGCAGCCCACCGGTTTCAATCTTGGACAAATACTCCCGCTTGATTCCGGTTTTGTGCTCCATTTGCTCCTGGGTGAGCTTCTTGGCAAGTCTGATATCTCTGATCTTCTGTCCTACTGGATACATAAGCCATCACTCCTTTGAAATATTAGGGGTTTATTTAAAAAATTAACCATTTAAAACTTGAGAAATTCGTCACTATTATGTTTCCTTATATATAAAGATAAATATCAAGCAATCTTTATTCCATCTGCAATCAAATTTCTAAAAAAAACTGCTCAATGTATTACAATGCCAAATTAACTTCTCTGTGCCAGCGACTGAATCCAAGTTGCGGTCAGCGCTCCCACTTCCTCTAATCCGGCTTTATCTAACAAGGAGATATTATCGTAACGAGTATGAATAAGCAGGGATTTGCTGGCGGCACACGCCAGAGTTACAGCGGGAAAACCATTCTCGGCAAAAGGAATATGATCTACTAACAAGCCCGGTAAAAGCCCTCGACGTCCAAGTTTAATATGCTGCCTGTGAGCCAATTTGACAATTTCATCCGTCAACTCAGGGTCTTTTTGACCCAACAATACCAGTTTCTTTTCAATTCCCACCCCGTCTAAATTTATAAAATAAGTATTCTCTCGCCTCCACTCATTAAGATGTCCGGCTGCATATTGGCTGGCCCCTAAAAGCCCGTATTCCTCAGCGCCGGTGAATAAACACTTTATTTCTATACCCGCCGGGCAATGCCGACTGAACATGCGAGCCAGCTCCAGCACTACCCCCACACTGCCGGCATTATCCAATCCACCACTGGATTTATTCTGGGTGGAGACCATCAATAACCTCAAAACCGACAAAACGGCGACAGTAAACCATAAATCATATTTAATGTCAAGTAAAAAATTACAAAATAAATTACAATGTTGTAACCCCAATCCTACCAACAATAAAAACACAGCCCCCATTGCCAGTACTAAACAAAAAATCCTCACCGGCAGCGAAACAGTCTGGCTCTTTGAGTCATAGTGGGCTATCAGATATACTGTTGTGCGGGGTTTGTCAGCAGCCTCAGGCTGACCGGCAATTATATTCTTGCTGCTTAAGCGCTTTTCAGGTTCTCTTTTGTCTTCCGACACCTTTTGGGCCAGCTTAAGCCAGATTTTTTTAGACACCGGCTGCACAAACAACAATATTGACAACAAAACAAAAGCCAGCCACGGCAAAGACTCATAACTCAGCCAGGAAAATCCTAACAATATAAGCGCCGACATTAAAAAAAACCGGCTAAAACCCCACGGAGTATAAGCAATATTAAACTCCTCTTCGGCAACTGTATAACCATATTGCTCCAGTTGCTCCTTTATATAACCCGCCGCCCTAAGCTCTCCCTCAGTTCCCACCAACCGCGGATAAGCTATCGCCTGGGCATGCTTAAAAGCTGATGCTGAATCAAATGTATCCATATTTGCACTTATGAATTAATCATAAGAAATCCCCACTTCTATACAAACTATAGTACAGTTAATACATATTTGTCAACATATAGATTGCAAATTAAGCCCAAAAAAGAATTATTTGTGCTTTCTGCGTTTAAGCCGGTCTAGTCATAAATTTGGAGTATTGGGCGAATTGAGAGAAAAATAGATATTTTGAGGTAAGCCTGGAAGTAGAGCCGCTGGCCTTAAGCAGAACTGAGCCTGGTTTGCTGCATAATATGCATATGATAATCCATTTAACGTCTGTCACCCTGAGCGAAGTGAATAGTCTAACAAAAACATCATTTGGTATTGAACAAATTTATCCGCCGGGGTAAAATCTTTATCAATTACAAGGGCCTGGTAAAAAGTTGTCATTTTATCTGAACAACTTCTAAAAAAGGGGGCACAGCCCCATGGGTTTGCGGCGGGAGCTGAATTTATTCGATGCGGTTATGATGGTGGTGGGTAATATTGTGGGGGTGGGTATATTTACCACCAGCGGCATTGTGGCCCAGTATATCCAGCATCCCATCTGGATGCTCGGCGCCTGGGCAGTAGGCGGGTTGGTGGCGCTGGCCGGTGCGCTGACCCTTGGTGAACTGGGGGCCTGCCTGCCCCGGGCCGGGGGGGATTATGCTTTCTTAAGGGAAGCCTATCATCCACAGGTGGCGTTTTTGTACGGTTGGGCCTGTTTTTGGGCCACCTTCTCCGGCAGTATCGCTATTCTGGCCATCGCCCTGGCCGATTATTTAAGTATTTTCTTTCCCCGCCTCTCGCTGCAAAACACTATTATCAATTGGCCAATTACTATATCCGGCGGACATCTGCTGGCCATTTCGGCAATAATTGTGCTTTGCCTGTTTAATTACCTGGGTTTAAAGCCGGGCCGCCGGCTACAGAATATTTTATCTGTATTAAAAATTGCGCTTATTGCGGGGATTATCTGGCTGGGGCTTAGCTCTCCTTTAGGCTACTGGGGTAATTTCAAGCTGGCCGCAACAACAACCGCCGGTTTTGGCCTGTTGGCCTTCTGTCAGGGTTTAGTGCCGGTGTGGTTTACTTATTCCGGCTGGAACAGTATTACCTACCTGGGCGAGGAGGTAAAATCACCGGGCAGAAACATCCCCCTCTCGGCCGCCATGGCAGTGTTGATCAGCTTAATCCTGTATCTGCTGCTGAATGTAGTATATATCTACGCCATGTCTACATCCGGCATGTCCGGGGTGATTAGGGTAGCGCAACTGGCTATTGAATTATTGCGCGGTAACTTAGCCGCCGGGTTGGTATCGGCTGTGGTGGCCCTCTCCATCCTGGGTTGTTTGAATGCCACTATCATTGTGGGCGCCCGCATATACTACGCCATGGCGCAGGATGGATTGTTTTTTGCCGGCTGGGGCGAGGTGCATCCCCGCCACGGCAGTCCCGGTACAGCTACCCTGGGACAAGGCATGTGGGCCTGTGTGTTGATAGTCAGCGGCACCTTCGCCCAATTACTTAATTTTGTTGTATTTGTAATGCTGATTCTGTCGGCGCTTACCGGTGCGGGATTGTTTAGATTGAGAAGCGCCAGGCCCGACTTACCCCGCCCTTATAAAGTATGGGGCTATCCCTTCACTCCGCTTATATTTATAATATTCTGCCTGGGAGTGGCGCTGGGTAACCTGATACAAGAACCCATCCAGGCTGCCTGGGGTATAGCGGTTATCCTGACCGGGCTGCCGGCTTACCGGTTATGGCAACGTAAACCTTAAGGGTATCTTGAAAAATTGCTCTCCTCTCCGATTGACGGCGTCGCAGATCGTCTCAAAATGCTCATGTACCAGCATGTACACTGCGCTTTTTCGACTCGCTGCTCCTTGTTCTCGAAGAAAATTTCTAATTTTTCAAGATACCCTTAACCTATAAAACAATCACTCGCCAAGACCGGGTTAACAAATTTAACCGGATTATGGTATAGTATTGGGGAAAATCGGCCAGCAGTCGGCGATTATATATGGAGCAAGTAGGCTGATCTTTAGGGGGTTTACCGGGATGAAGGTATTATTTATCACGCGTTGTTATCCCCCCATCATCGGGGGCATGGAGAAAGTCAGCTATGAATTGACCACTCATATGTCAAGCCTGGTAGAGGCCCATATCATTGCCAATCGCCGCGGCAAGGGGTACTTACCCCTTTTTCTGCCTTACGCCTTGGTGCGCGCCGTATACTTAATAAAGCGGCATAAAATTCAATTGCTGCATTTGAGTGACGGCTTTATGTCTTTACTGGGGGTGGGCATTAAATTATTTTGCAGAATACCCATTGTAGTAACCACACACGGACTTGATGTAACCTATCAACATCAGTTGTATAAGTGGCTGATACCAAAGTGTATACAAAAGATGGATAAAATCATCTGTATCAGCCGGCATACCCGGGAAGAATGCCTTAGGCGAGGGGTTAAGCCTGAGCGCTGCGGATTTATTCCCAATGGAGTAAACGGGCAGGAATTTATGCTGGATGAGCCTGATTTAAGGTTAGAGTTGGCAAGGCTTCTGGGGGTTGAGCTAACCGGCAAACGAATTTTATTAAGTGTGGGACATCTGGTAAAACGTAAAGGATTCCAGTGGTTTATAGAATCGGTAATGCCGGAATTGGCCGAAGACACAATTTATGTTATAATTGGCGGCTATGGTAACGCCAGTGCGGGTAACGAAAAGGAGGCATACAACAGCTTAATACATAAACTGGGTTTACAGCAACGGGTGTTTCTGTTGGGTGAAGTGTCTTTACGCACCCTCAAGGTAGCTTATAATACCGCCGATTTACTTATTATGCCTAACATCAAAGTAAATAATGATATAGAAGGCTTTGGCATAGTGATTTTAGAGGGTGGTTCCTGTGGCTTACCGGCTATAGCTTCCGACTTAGAAGGCATCAGGGATGCCGTTTCTCAGGGCCAGAACGGATTTTTAGTGCCGGCCGGGGATGCCGCCGGCTATATAAAGCAGATAGAGGCTTATCAGCCGACCGGGGAATTTAACCGCCGGGTTCGTGATTTTACCCTGAAGCGCTTTGAGTGGTCGAAAATCGCCCGACAATACCTAGACGTCTTTCAGGAACATGTAGCTAAATGAAAATACTGCTAATCGCTCCCTGCAGTAAGCCATATCAACATGGGAGCTTTATGTTAAAATACTTAACCGGCATGGGGCATGAGGTTTGCGCTTTCGATTATCGGCAGCATCCGCCCACCGCTCTTGGTCGCTGGCCGCTGGTCAGCAACCACTGGATATATCCGGTGTTGCTTAGAAGCCTGCCGGTTAAAAACAGGCTGCTTATTCGGCAGGCGCTTGATTTTAAGCCGGAATTGATACTGGTGGTCAAGGGAGAGTCGGTGCTTCCCCAAACTATTGAGTACTTGAAACAGCATACCGGGGCGTTAGCCATCAACTGGTTTCCCGATGATCCGCATTTATTTAATGCCGTGGCCAGGCACAACGCTAATGCCTATGATGTAATATTTACCAGTTCCGCCGATGCAGTAGCCTGGTATAAGGAATTGGGTATAAAGCGGGTGCATTGGCTGGGGTTTGCCTGCGACCCTGAGATACATAAGCAGTTGGAGCTTACCCCGGAAGAGCAGACTCAATATGAATCGGAAATTTGCTTTGTGGGCACCTATTATCCGGAGCGCCAGCGTATTTTGAAGCAACTGGCTGATTTCAAATTAAAGTTCTGGGGACCGCACTGGTATCGCCCGCTTATAGGAAATAAGCTATATAAACATTATATGGGAAGCGCCATCTACCATCAAGATATGGTTAAGGCCTATAATGCGGCAAAAATTGTGATTAACATCCACCCGGCGGTAATGCGGCATAAAGGCTTGAGGGCCAATATGAAGGCCTATGAGATCGCCGGCAGCGGCGCATTTCAATTGTGTGATAAAACCAAGGGCCTGGAGGAAGTGTTTGCTATTGGAGATGAGATCGCCTGTTATCAGGATGAGCATGATGTAGCGGCGGTGGTCAGGCATTATTTGAAGCGCCCTGAAGAGCGTGATAAAATAGCCAGGGCGGCTCAGCAGCGGGCCTATAACGAGTATACTTTTCAGCACAGGTTAACCCGCATCCTGGCGGAGGTAGGCTAGGTGCCTGAAATTTCTGTAACCATAATTACCTATAATGAAGAAAAACGTATTGCTGATTGTCTCTCCAGTGTAGCCTGGGCTGATGAGATAGTGGTAATCGACGCTTACAGCAGCGATAATACGCCGGAAATCTGCCGGAAATTCGGCGCCCGGGTTATCAAGCACAAATGGCCGGGGCATATCGAGCAGAAAAATTACGCCCTGTCGCAGGCAAGCCATGACTGGATTTTCAGCCTGGACGCAGATGAGGTAGCCTCACCGGAGTTGGCAACACAAATAAAAAAATTAATGCAACCGGCACAGCCGGCGGCGGCGGCGGGCTATTTTGTCCCCCGCCAAACCAACTATCTGGGCCGCTGGATTAAACACTGCGGCTGGTATCCCGATTACAAACTACGGCTGTTTGATAAACGGGTAGCCCACTGGGGGGGCGAAGACCCGCATGACAGCGTTATCTGTAAGGGAAAAACCGCTAAATTGACTGGCAAGTTGTATCATTATTCTTTTGATGGTATAACCGACCACTTGGATACCATAGACCGTTTCACCGGCATTGCCGCCGCTGAACGTCATAAAAAGGGAATAAAAGCTAATCCGGTACAGTTGGCGCTACGCCCGCCGCTCACCTTTCTCAAAATGTATTTTTTGCAGATGGGTTTTTTGGATGGCATACCGGGGCTGATTATCTGTATATTATCGGCTTATCACGTGTTTATAAAATACGCCAAGCTGTGGGAGTTGGGAAAAGAAGATTTTAACCACAGAGAACACAGAGGAAAAACAAAATAACTATAAGGAAGGGTCATTGACCCAAACCATGAAACCAGGAACAGGCATAGCTGTTTTTAAAAAGGGGCTGTGCCCCTTCTTGGCTTCCTGGTTTCCTAATGAAAAATTCTTTGTGCTCTCTGCATTCTGGCAATTAAAATATGAATAAATCAACTAAACGAATTCTGGTAACCCGCAACGATAAACTGGGGGATGTGGTCGTCTCCACCCCGGTTTTTTTATCGCTGCGCCATAGCTTCCCCGATGCCCATATAGCCGCCCTGGTCAGCCCGGCCGGCTTTGAGGCGGTAAAGGATAATCCCCGTTTAAACGAAGTGCTGGTAGATGATAAACAAGGAGAACATCGAGCTCGGCGGGGATTTAAGCAATTGGTGGCCGAGGTTAAAAAGAGAAACTTTGACAGCGCCCTGATTTTGTTTTCCGACTGGCGCATGGGACGGCTCTGCATGCTGGCCGGTATACCTGAACGCATCGGCCCGGCTTCTAAGCTGGCTCAATTGTTTTACACCAGACGCATCCGGCAGCGCCGCTCACGATCAATTAAACACGAGGCTGATTACAACCTGGAACTGGCCGGCGAGCTGGGCGCCGTTATAGTGCGCAAAACCGAGCTATGGACCTCGGCTTTTGTCAAGCAGAAGGCAGAACAGTTCTTTAATAAACTAAACCTCGATCCCAAACAGCCTATAGTGGGCATTCATCCAGGCGGCGGCGGATCGAGTCGTAATTGGTCAGTTGAAAAATATGCCGAACTGGCTAACGAATTGACAGACAAACTGGGGGTCACCGTTTTTATAACCAACGGCCCCGGCGAAGAGGAATTGGTAGAGCGACTTGCCGATATGCTGACAGCGCCGGCTTACAGCTATCCCAACCATTACGGCATCCAGTTTCTGGCCGAGCTGATCAAACGCTTCAAGGTATTTGTAAGCGCCAACACCGGCCCCATGCATATAGCCGCTGCGGTAGGCACTCCCAGCGTATCCTTTTTCAGTCCGCTGATTGTCACCCGACCTAAGCGCTGGGGGCCGATAGGCAATAGTAACATTGTACTATCGCCCGAATTACCGGAATGCAAAAATTGCAGACCCCAAAATTGCGGTCATGCCGATTGCCTGGAGTCGATTCCAATAACAGAAGCATTGGCCGCAGTAAAAAAGTTACTATAACATCATGATACATAACATTTTATACATCCAAGGGGTAACCATCATGGGCGGAGCGCCCCTTAGCCTGATTGAGCTGGCCGGCCGCTTAGATAAAAAGCGTTTTAACCCCTTAATCCTAACCTCCCGGACGGGTCAATTCACTGAAAAATTAACCAGGGCCGGCTTAGCCTATCGTATAGTACCTATGGGGATGTGGCGCAAGGGAAAGTCCTTTCCGCTGATACCTTTTTCTTTATACAGGATTTACAGCCTGATTAAGCGGGAAAACATCTCACTGGTACATGCCAACACCCTGTGGGACAATCCTTATGCCTGCCTGCCGGCTAATTGCTGCAATATCCCGGCAGTATGCCATATTCGCTCCACCCCTAAACCGGGTATGCTAAAAAAATACTTTTTGCATAAATCAAGCCGCATAATCACCGTATCCGAATATACCAAAGGCGCCCTGGGCGAGTGCAACAAAGTACCTGTATCAACCATCTACAACGGCATTGATTTAGCCTATGGTCAACTGGATGGAGCAAGCCGGCGGGTGCGGGCTGAACTGGGATTTTCCCCGGATAACATAGTGGTGGGACTGATCAGCCGGCTGGACCCTTTAAAGGGCCAGGAAACACTTATCCAGGCGGCTAAGCAGGTGGTAGGTAAATTTCCACAAACCCGTTTCCTGCTGGCCGGCGAACCAAAAGATAAAACCCCCGACTATTTACAACAGTTGAAATTTATGGTAAAAAGCGCTGGACTCAATGCTTATTTTGTATTTACCGGCTATTATAGCAACACCATAGAACTTACCGCCGCCCTGGATATTTCGGTATTACCTTCATTGAGCGAGGGCTTTGGCCGCACAAATTTAGAAGCCATGGCACAAAGAAAACCGGTTATCTCCACCAATATCGGTGGCATCCCGGAAGTAGTGGAAGCCGGGGTAACCGGATTTCTGATACCTCCTAACGACCCAGACTGCCTGGCCCAGAAGCTCATCGAGTTATTGGCTTGCCGAGATAAACGTAAGCTTATGGGCGAACGGGGGTATAAAGTAGTGGCCCGGAAATTTGACTTAAACCAACAAGTAAAAAAAGTGGAAACCCTCTATGAGGAGCTGCTTAAGCATTAGCATATTATGCCCAGACTGCGCATCCTGCATACCAATTTCCATAAATACATGGTGGGGGAATCTAAAAGGATACTGGCCAATGTATATGGCCTGCACCAGTGCGGCCATTATGTAGTCTTGGCTTCACCGCCCGAATCAGCGGTTATTAAGCAAGCTAAAGAGATGGGCCTGCATACCTTTACCGAAGTGCAATTTAACAGCGGTTTTCGGCCATTAAGTTTTTTAAAGGATATGCTGGCCCTGAAGCGCTTGATTGAGCAAGACAAAATAAACATTGTGCATACCCACGGCTCCAAGGATAGCTGGAGCGGGGCGTTGGCCGCCCGGCTGGCAGTTGGAAATGTTCGGGTCGCAAGAACCAGGCATAATCATTATCCGGTAAGCCGGCACCTGTTTAACAAGTGGTTATACCGGCGGCTTACCCATAGATTAGTGGCCATTTCTGAATATATTAAAGCCGGTTTTACCAGGGACAATTTCATCCCTGAAGGAAAAATATCGCTTATATATAGTGCAGTGGATGTAGCTGAATATAACCCATTACAAGATGGGCGGGTTTTTAGAGCGGAACTCGGTATATCCGGGGATGAACAACTGGTGGGCATGGTAGCCTTTATCATCCCCCGTAAAGGGCATGAATATTTTTTAGCGGCAGCCATAAAAATTTTGCAGGCTGAAAAAACCAAAGTCAAATTTGTAATTGTGGGGGATGGAAATGATGCGCTGGAGGCGGAGTTAAAGCAAAAAGTACAGCAGGCGGGATTATCCCGGCGAATCTTATTTACCGGTTTTCGTAAAGACATTAAATCAGTGCTGGCCGGACTGGATATCTTTGTGCTGCCCACCCTGGAAGAGGCGCTGGGGCTGGCCTTTGTCGAAGCGCTGGCCATGAAAAAACCGGTAGTTGCCACCCAGGTGGGCGGGGTGCCTGAGATAGTCCGCCATCATGAAACCGGGTTGCTGGTGCCGCCCAGGAATGCGGATAGTTTAGCAGAAGCTATTACCAGCTTGCTGCATGATAAGAAACTGGCTGGCCGGTTGGCTGAAAACGGCAGGCGACTGGTTGAAGCTGAATTTTCCACCAAGGCGCTGGTCGAAAAAACCGCAAAGCTATATCAGGAAATATTAAACTAAAAGGAATTAGTTTTAAATTGCGCATTTTGCAGCTAATAAGCAGCGCCAAATGGACCGGGGCCGCCGATCCTGCGGTAAATCTGGCTAAAGGACTAAGGCTTAGGGGGCATGAGGTATATCTGGGCTGTATCCCCGGCCGCTCTTTGTCCAAACAAGCCATGAAGCTGGGCATACAGCCTTTGTATGATTTTGAGTTAAATACCAATAATCCCTTAACTGTAATAGCGGATATAAAAAACTTAAACCGCTTTATTTCCGCCAGACAATTAGATATCCTGCATCTGCATTTATCGCATGATCACTGGTTGGGCGCCCTGGCGGCAAAATGCAGCGGGTCAGGGGTTAAGGTGGTCAGAACATTGCACCGGCTTAACAAGCTGCGCATTGACCCCATACACAAGTATTTATTTAAAAACTTAACTGATTTTACCATCACCCTGTCTGCTGCCGCCCGGCAAAAATTAATCCAGGCGGTGGGTTTATCCACAAATCAGGTGGCCACCATTTATGGCGGAGTGGATGAGGTCAGGTTTAATCCGAAAATATCGGGACATGCTATCCGTAAGCGGCTGGGATTAGTTGAAGATACTCCCCTGATAGGGCTGGTATCCCATCTACATGAAAACCGGGGACACAAACAGGCGTTGGCTGCCTTTCCCCATATAAAAAAACTGGCCCCCGAAGCCAAACTGATATTTTTGGGTGAAACCGATGAGCCTTATTACAGCCGGCTGAAAAAACAAGTACAGGACATGGGATTAACACAGGATGTTAAGTTTGTGGTGGATGGTAACGCAGATGAATGGCCTGAACATGTAGCCATGTTGGATGTAGTCATGTATCTTGCGCCGGGATCTGAGGATTCGGCGCGGGCGGTAGTGGAGGCTATGGCGCTGGGCAAGCCGGTGGTAGCTATTGATGTGGGCGCTATTCCTGAAATAGTAGCGCCCGAAAAAACGGGGCTGATAATACAGGATTTGCAACCCCAGACTATAGCCGGGGCGGTGAGTTACTCACTCACTCATCCCAATGAGGCAAAAAAGTGGGGGCAAGCCGGCCGGAAACAAATAGAAGCCCGATTTACTAATCAACTGCGGGCGCAACATACCGAACAGGTTTATGTTAAGTTATGTCAAGAAACTTGAGTATATTACAAATAATATCCAAGGCAAGCATAAGCAGCGGCGGGCCTCGACAGGCGTATCAACTGGCGAACGAATTGGCTGAACGGGAACACCGGCTGAGCTTTGTGTGTCGGCCACTGGTACACAGCCTGGAAGATGTACCTAACAGCAAGGTAAAGTTAGTCGAAATTGGGATGAGAAATGAGTTTGACCTGTCTTCCATTAGGGCATTATACAAATTAATGAAAAAAGAAAAAACCGATGTAGTGCATGTACATAAAGGGTTGGCCCATTCGCTGGCTTACCCGGCGGCCTGTTTAGCCAGGGTGCCCGTATTTATAGTCAACCGGGGGGTAAGCTTTCCGCTGGATATGTTTAATCGAATCAAATATAAATGGAAGAGGATCAGCAAAATTGTGGCCGTATCCGAAGAGGTCAGGCAAATATTAATTAAAAGTGGTAAAATTGACCCTCAAAAGATTGCAGTCATCTATGGCGGTACGGATTTAGCCGTATTTGACTGGCGCATCAAGCCTGGCGGAGTGCGGGAAGAGTTCGGCATCAAGCCCGGCGATACACTTATCGGCGTTATTGCCGATATTCGCAAATGGAAGGGGCATATTACCCTGCTTAAAGCCGCCCGCCAACTGCTGAGCCTGTATCCGGATACGATTTTCCTGCTGGCGGGCAGGGATGATAATGCCTGGGCTGATGAGTTAAAGCAAAAGACAGCGGAGTGGGGGCTTGAAAAGAAGGTGATATTTGCCGGTTATCGCCGGGATATACCTCGCTTGCTTGCGACTATGGATTTTACCGTAAATTGTTCTACTTCCGGAGAGGGATTAACCGGCGCCCTGCGGGAATCGCTGGCTATGAAAAAACCGGCGGTCGCTACCGATATTGGCGGTAATCGCGAGTTGATAATAAATCGGCAAACCGGCCTGCTGATCCCCCCTGACCGACCCCAGGCGTTGGTAGAAGCAGTTAGCTATTTTATAGAAAATCCTGCTGAGCGGTGCAGCATGGGGGAGGTAGGTTATAAAATGGTCAGAGAAAGATTCACCGTCTCGGCCCGAATATCCAAACTGGAAAACCTCTATCATGAACTACTGGCCCAACAGGATTAATTTGTTCGGCGGGAAAATCACTCATGAGAGGATAGCATATGGACTATAAAACAATTTGGTTGGCAATAGGTTTTGGAGGACAGCTTTTGTTTTCCCTGCGCTTTTTGGTACAATGGATTGCCAGCGAACGGTCTAAAAAAAGCGTGATTCCGATATCTTTTTGGTACTTAAGTATTGCCGGAGGCTTAACTCTTTTAGCTTATGCTATCTGGCGCCGGGATCCGGTGTTCATTCTGGGTCAGAGCACCGGCTGTTTTATATATGCCCGTAATCTGTATCTTATCCGTCACGCAGGTTAGGAGATTATGTTGAGCTTGGGTAGAAAACAGTTATTGGCTGGGTTAGTATTTTTAATCCTGATTTTCAGCATTGATTTAGCCTATCATATGAAAACGGGCAAGGTGCGTACCGATTTCAAGTATCATTATCTGGCCACCAGAGTCCTGTTGGATGGTGGGGATATTTACAATGTGGCGCAAGTAGGTTTAAAGTTCAAATATTTTCCCACCAATGCGGTACTTTTTACTGTATTTGGCATCTGGCCCGTATATGTGGCTCAAAGCCTGTGGTTCACCTTCAACCTGGGAATGGTGTTTATTCTTTTTTATATGGTATATCGGATGATAAGCCCGGTTTCGTCAAGGGGATGGTTTATATCCATAATTTTATTTGCCAGTTTCATCTGGGTAAACCTGAAATTGGGTCAAGTAAATTTTGTCGTTTTTTTCCTTACGGTTGCCGGATTATATCATTTCTCCCGCCGCAGAAATTTTGGGGCGGGCTTTATTATCGGTTTGGCGGCGGTATTGAAGTTTATGCCGATTTTCTTTGGGGTATATTTTTTATGGAAGCGCCAGTGGCGGGTGGTTTATGGCCTGCTGGTAAGTTTAGTTTTCTTTTTGCTGATTTTGCCGTTACTTGCCATGGGGCCGAGCTATTACTACCAGATGATGCAGCGTTATGTGGCCGAGGGAAGCAACCGGGTGAGCCAGATGAGCGGCAGTAACACGGTTTACGGCCAATCAGTTCAAGTACTTACCTATGCCTTGCTACACCGGACAGATAAGACCCCGGCCTTTCGTGAGGGGCCGAACTATATAAACCTTACCGAACTGGGGCATTCACGGGCTAAAGCTATCGCCCTGTCGTTGAGCGCCTTGTGGATCGTACTCGCCCTGTGGGCTACCCGAAAGAGCATATCTCATAACAATATGGCTGTATGGCTGTGGGAGTTTTGTATCGTATTTACCCTGATGTTGCTGGTCAGCCCGGAGGCACGGGAGGCTCATTTTTTAACCCTGTATTTCCCCTATAGCGTGTTGATTGCGGTGGCGGCCTGGGCAAAGGAAAAAGGGGAACTTAGCTGGAGCACAGGCTACCGGTTTTTAATCAGCATGCTGGGTATATGCTACATGCTACTGCTGATGAAACACCAATCACTGTTTGGCGCCCGGTTTTCCACCACTGCCCTGGCCTATTCGGTAATGGGAATATCCAGCCTGATTATATTTTTATATCTGATAGTCAATCACCCTCTGGCTCAGCGGATAGAATATGCAGCAGAGTAACCCCCGGATAGAGCTTTCAATCGTCTTGCCGGTTTACAACGAACTGGAAAACCTGCCTTTACTGACCCGGGAGTTACACAACGTTATCCAGGGCTTAACCTATACTACCGAGATTATCATGGTTAACGACGGCAGCACCGACGGCAGCCTGGAGGAAATGCAACGCTTGCGGGATATGTACCAGGATTTGAATATCCGTATTATCTGCCTGGATAAAAATCACGGCTTAACCGCCGCCCTGGCCGCCGGCTTCGAACGGGCGCGGGGTGACTGGATAGTAAGCCTGGACGCCGACCTGCAGAACGACCCGGCCGACATTCCCAAGCTGCTGACCCATGTTCCCGAATACGATGTAGTAATCGGCTGGCGCCAAGTCCGCCATGACAACCTTGTCAGAAAAATTTCTTCTGTAATTGCCAATACCATAAGAAATCTGACCACTCATGAAACAGTAAAAGATGTTGGTTGTACATTAAAAGTGTATAAGAAGGAATACCTGGATAAACTCAAGCTCTATAACGGCCTGCACCGCTTCTTGCCCACCTTGCTCAAGCTGGAAGGCGCCCGGGTGACAGAGGTAGCGGTAAACCACCGCCCCAGAATCCATGGCAAGCCCAAATATAATATATCAAACCGGTTGTTTGCCAGCTTAAAAGACTTATTCGCCGTGCGCTGGATGCAGAAAAGACAACTGAAATACACCGATAAAGAGCTGTAATTGGGGCTGATGAATAAGAAAAATGCCTTACATATAATAACCCAATTGCCCGGCGGAGGGGTGGAGCAACTCTTAGTAGACCTGCTACCACAATTAAACCGGGATTCTTTCAACATGAGTGTGTGCTGTATTCATAAGCGGGGCAAGCTGGCAGATATAATAGCAGCGCAAGGAATTCCGGTACGGCTGATAAAACTTAAAAACCGCTGGGACCCGCTGGGAATTTATCGACTGGTGCGGCTGATGCAAAGGGAGGAGATAAAAATTGTGCATACACATATGTATGCCAGCAGCATCTCCGGCGTAGCGGCGGCTAAGTTAGCCAAAGCTCCGGTTAGCATTGTAAATATGCACTCATTACATGAATGGCGATCCGACAGTCGTATACGGATGGCGACCAGATTGTTTAGTACGGTGGATAAGGTGGTGGCGGTTTCTGATAGTATACGGCGAGACCTGCTGCAAAAACTGGGGCTTGAAGCGAATAAGCTAATAACTATAGCTAACGGGGTGGATTTGGCCAGGTTTACTGAAACCACGGATGCAGCAAGCCAAAAACGGCAACTGGGCATAAAGCCGACTGAGTTTGTAATCGGAGCTGTCGGCCGCTTAGTGTGTTTTAAGGGCTTTAATTATTTGTTGGAAGCCGCTAAAATTATTAATTCGCAGCTACCCAATTTCAAACTGGTTATTGTAGGCGGGGGAGAGTTAGAGCAAACGTTAAAACAAAAGGCTCAAACACTGGGGATCATGGATAAAGTAATATTCAGCGGTCGACAGAATAATGTAGTCCCTTTTTTAGCCGGCTTCGATATAGCCGTACTTCCTTCCATCAGCGAGGGCTTCGGCATAGCCGCACTGGAAGCCATGGCTATGGGAAAAGCGGTGGTAGCCAGCCGGGTGGGCGGTATACCGGAAGTGGTCGAAGCTGGAATTACCGGATTATTGGTGCCTGCTGAAGATGCGGCTGCGCTGGCAGAGGCAATCATCAAGTTATTAAATACTCCTGAATTGAGGAAAAGCATGGGCCAGGCCGGTAGAATCCGGGTGGAGAAATTTTTCAGCATGCAGCGGGTATTTGAGCAAACCGCCAATTTATATAGAACACTACTCCGGGAAAAGGGAATATATGAAAATTAAACTCCCCATTCTTTTTTATCATAAAATTCATGAGCCAAGACCGGGTGCACGCAGTATAAACTTATATGTGCCGCCGGCCAGCTTTGAGCAACAGTTGCGTTATTTACACAAACGAGGCTATAAAAGCATTTCCCTGAAGCAGGCTATTGAGAAAATCAGGCAGAGCAAGCCCATCGCGCCTAAATCAGTAGCCATTACCTTTGATGACGGCTATCTGGATAACTATGAATATGCCTATCCCATATTGAAAAAATACAATTTCACCGCCACCATATTTATGGTAACTGATTTTGCAGGCCGGGATAACAGTTGGCCCCACAGCAAAGAAACCCTCCCCGAACGTTTAATGTCCTGGGATAATATAAGAGAAATGGCGCAACACGGCATGTCGTTCGGCTCTCATACCTGCAATCACTGGAATTTAAATAAGCTGTCGGTAGATGAGATAAGCCGGGAGTTGGTGCGCTCTAAAAGAAAGCTGGAAAATGAATTGCAGCAAGAAGTTATCAGCTTCTGTTATCCCTATGGGGAATATAACAGCCAGGTGCTGGGACTGGTCGAACATAGCGGCTATCTGGGAGCCTGTGCCACCGAACATGGCAACCGGCATACCCCTGATGATATTTACACCCTCAAGCGGGTTTTTATCTGGCATGACACACCAATGTGGAAATTTGGCTATTACCTGAGTTCCTTTTATGATTATGAACATACCCGCAAGCAAAAACGCAAGGCGCTTAAAAAGCGGGCGGCGACAGACTGATGACAGCCAAACTCCGAGTTATGAGAATAATATCCGACCTGCCGGTGGGGGGGGTGGAAAATCGCCTGTTGGCTCTCTTGCCCAAGCTGCAAAACATATATGATGTCCGGATTTGTTGTATCCGGGCGCCGGGAGCGCTGGCCGATGATTTCGAACGGGCGGGTATTCCGGTTATCGTCAAGTATTTCAAGAGCAGACTGCACCCGTTCAGCCTTTATCAGTTGGCGGCTTACATGCGCCAGGAACATATCGACATAGTCCACACGCATATGTACCGGCCAAATGTATCCGGTGTCATAGCCGCCCGGCTGGCTGGGGTACCGGTGGTTATCTCCCAGGTGCACAATGTGGAACATTGGGATAATAAACGCCAACTCCGCATGGATTCACGACTCAGCGGCTGGCGGGACAGGGTGGTGGCGGTTTCTGAAGCAGTAAGACAAGACTATATTAAGCAAACCGGCACAGCTCCCGAAAAATGCGTAGTGCTCTATAATGGTATAGACATTTCTCTGTTTGATAAAAATAAACCGGCTGTCGATGAACGGGAACGCTGGGGCATCGGGCGGCAGGATAAAGTGGTGGGCATTATCGCCAGACTGGTACCCCAGAAAGATCATCTAACCTTTATACAAGCCGCTCAGCATATATGCAGGGTCATTCCCCAGGTAAAATTTTTGATTGTGGGCGAAGAGGAAGGTCGTGGCGGGGTGCTGGAAAAACTTAACATCACCATCGCTGAACTGGGATTAACCAGGCAGGTAATTTTCACCGGTACCCGAAAAAATATCGCCGAGCTGTTGGGGATTATGGATGTATCGGTGCTCAGTTCCATACGAGAGGGATTTTCCAATGTGGTATTGGAATCTATGGCTGCCGGAGTACCGATGGTGGTCACTGATGTGGGAGGGAACGCCGAGGCTATCCTGGATGGGGTAACCGGTTTTGTCGTACCGCCCCGCTCACCTCAGGCGCTGGCACAGGCAATCATTAATATATTGCAGGATGATACGCTGGCTGCATCCATGTGCCGGGCTTCCCGTGAACGGGCAAAGCTCTTCAGCCTGGATGCGATGTATGAAAACACCATAACACTCTATCAAGGCTTGTCAAATGAAAAAAATGTGTAGCCATAAGCCTACGATCCTGCGCATTGCCGGCTTTAAAAAATTGGGCGGCGGGGCACAAGAACATGTGCGCCAACTTTGCCTGGGATTAACCGAATTGGGTTACCGTACCATTCTGGCCTGCCCGGATGGACCCTTCGCAACCCGGATGGAACAGGCCGGGGTGAGGGTGGAACGCATAGGCCTGCGCCGGAATATCCCCGCCATAAAAAAACTACGGGAGCTTATACTGCGGGAAAAGCCGGGAATAGTTCACAGCCACCAATATTATGCCAATAAGCGAGGTCTGATTGCGGCCAAACTAAGCCGGGTGCCTATAATAATTACTACCTTACACCAGGATATTAATTTTGATGATTACGGCAATCATAAGATGAACTTCCCGCTTTGGACTTACAATAAGCTACTGGCTCACATTCCACATAAAATAATAACAGTCTCCGAAGCCACCCGCACCCATACCTTAGCCCAGTTAAAAGTATGCCCGGAAAAGGTCGTTACGGTACATAACGGGATAGACTTAAACAAAATTCGGGCGATACAGGATGAATACAAGCAAGCTATTATAAAGGAATTCAAACTCGTACCGGACGGAAAATACATAGGCATAGTAGCTCGCTTAGATATGCAAAAGGGACATGAATACCTTTTTAAAGCCATTCCCTTGTTACCTGATGGACTGAACGTCAAAACACTGGTGGTAGGTGATGGATATGCTAAAGATCGCTTAAAAAAATTAACCCTTGACCTGGGGATATCAGAAAGCGTAATTTTTACCGGCTTAAGACATGATGTACCGGCAATCATAGCCTGTATGGACGTAGTGGTATTGCCCTCATTGAATGAAGCTTTCGGCCGGGTCATTCTGGAGGCCATGGCGCTTTCCAAACCTGTGGTAACCACTAACGTAGGCGGCTCAAGAGAGATTATTGAACAGCATAGAACAGGAATATTGGTGCCTTCCAAGAATCCCGAGGCGTTGGCTTCGGCGATTGCCGGGCTTTTAGCTAATAATGAACTCGCCAGGCATATGGGGATCGAAGGCCAAAAAAGAGTATATCAATATTTTGATTCAACCACCTTTGTAAAAAAGACAGCCACAGTTTATGAGGCTCTCCATGAATAACCGTCTATAAAGAAATGTTAGCGGGTTAAACTGAAATGAATTTATCGTTAGCAGAAAAAGAGAAATGGCTGTTACTGCTGGATAAAATTATAATATGGGATATTTTTATTTTTATACTGCTGCTGCCCTTTTCCCACATAACCACCTTACATTCAATCGCCAAGGTGCTGCCGCCGGTCGCCTGGGCGGCCAAGATGTTGCTGCGTAAGAAGATATCGCTCAAAAAAGATATGCTGTCATGGCCCATATTGGGATATGTGGGAGCCTGCCTGTTTTCATTACTCCACTCGGCAGATGTCTATTACAGCCTCAAAGAGATTCGTAGCGATATCATAGCGCCTGTATTACTGTATCTGGTCATTGTAAATAACATACGGCAAAAACATTTACGTATTATTTTTAGCTGCTTCCTGCTCTCAGCCTCAATTATTTCATCATACGGTATATGGGCATATATCAATGGTACGGGTGTGCTATCCGGTCGGGCATTGTTGACCTTTTATTCTCACACCATCGCCGGGAGATATTTGAGCATATTGATTATTTTGAGTATGGGATTGGTGTATACCGTCAAATCTCACCGGGGAAAAGCCGGTATTATACTCTGCCTGCTGGTTTCCAGCATAGCCCTTCTTCTGACGCAGGCCCGACAAGGGATTGTGGCCACCCTGATAGCAGGTATAATCTTTGCCCTGCTGAGGGATAAGCGATTGTTACTGATTATGGTGTTGGGATTGATGCTGACAGTGCCCTTTCTTCCCCGAAATACAATCATGCGCATGAAAAGTATTGTCATGCTCCCCACATATACCAATGAAACATCTACCATGCACAGCCGATATGGTATTTGGCAAGCGGCGGCTTTTATGCTCAGAGACAACTGGTTATGGGGTTCAGGCTTTGGCTGGAAAAACGTGCGTCCCGGATTAAACGACTATCGCACTATATACAAGTTACAGATACCTGACCCGGAAATAGAACACGCACATAATATTTTTCTCCAGGAGTGGCTGGAAACCGGTCTGGTCGGCTTTATCATGTTTTTGTGGCTGGTAGTAAGCCTATTCAGAAGTATATGGCTGGTATTCCGCCACGGGCTTAAGCGCTACCCTGAAGCAGATTGTCTGGCCTCGGTTACCGCTACCCTGTGTGGGTTTTTTATTATGGGAATGGTCACCTTCTTTTTGCGGTACGAGATGGTCTATTTATTCTGGATATCTATGGCACTATTTATAGTATTATCCGAACCCACAAGACAGGCAGCGCAGCATAATTAAACCTGATAGCCGCCAATTGATGCTAATAGGCGTTTTTATTTATCAGCCCTTTCCAGACAGTAAGCCAGATTATCTTCAGATCAAATGTCAACGACCAGTTTTCTATATAATAGGTATCGTATTCCACTCGTTTCTCAATAGAAGTATCGCCTCGCCAGCCATTAATCTGCGCCCAACCGGTAACCCCCGCCTTCACCCGATGGCGCTGCATATAGTGGGCGACCTCGGCCTTAAATTGTTTGACAAAATGAGGCCGCTCAGGACGCGGCCCCACCAGACTCATTTCTCCTTTTAAAACATTAAACAACTGCGGCAACTCATCCAGACTGGTAGAGCGCAAAAATGCCCCAAAACGTGTACGGCGCGGGTCATCTTTAGCTGTCCAGCACGGCCCGTTTTTATCTTCCGCATCTACCCACATAGTGCGAAATTTATACATCATAAAGGCCCGGTTATCCAGGCCCATGCGTTCCTGTTTATAGAAAACCGGCCCCTTTGAGGTCAGCTTTATCAGCATTGCAATCAGCATGAAAAGCGGAGCCAGCAGCGCCAGCATAAGCGTAGCCAGCATAAGGTCTTCCGTACCTTTTAAAAAGCGGTTCCCCATTTGTTCCATAGCTGTTTTGTCCAGCCCGATGAGCGGGATACCGTCCAGTTCGTCAATCTCCGCCTGATGGGTGATAACCGCAAACAAATCAGGCACAATACGCACCCGCAAGCCCTCTTTTTGACAAATATTAATTAAACGCAACATATGTTCGTGCGCACTTAAGGGCAGCGCAATAATTACTTCATCAACCCCATTCCCGGCTAAAATTTTCAGCATATCATCCGTTTTGCCCAACACCTTGACCCCGTCAATCTGCTGCCCCTGTTTTGCCGGGTCATCATCCAGAAAACCGACTACTTTATAACCCAAACCGGGACGGGTCTCTATTTTGGCCGCAATCTGCTGCCCCAACCTGGCGGCTCCAATAATCAATAAATAGCGCAAATTATAGCCGCGGCGACGCAGCCGGTTCAAATACGAACGCACTAAAGTCCGGGAAAGCTGTAGCAGAATAAGGTTAATCACCCAAAAATAAACCACCACTATACGAGAATAAGAAAAACTGCGATAGAAGAACATTAAGCCGGTAATAATTACCACCCCTAAACTTACCGCCTTAAAAAGATGGAAAAACTCATCCAACCGGGACAGCCCCCGCTTCGGTTCATAAAGCTTATTCTCACGAAAAAGAAACAACCAGATCAAATTGATATATAAAAGAAAGGGCAAATAAGGCTGGATAGGGGGGACACCCCTCGTTATTGGCACCAAGGGCAACGTAAAACGCAGATAATATGCCAGCATAAAAGAAACAGAGTTGACCAGCAGGTCATTTATGATGAATAACTTTAAAAACAGCTGACTGTGTCTTTTAAGCATGGGGGATGTTTCCTCCAGCCTGATACTGGGAAAACTTCTGCTCGATCAAGGCTTGCATCCGCTTACGAAATGCTTGCCTTCCAAATTGCAAAGCGCCTTTTCTAATAAGCTCAGCATCAAAACGCAGCCGGCCAAGGCGTTCCAATGCCGGAACAAGAGAATCAGCGGTTTGCGCTGGAAAGAATAACCCCCGTTCCGGCTCAACTACGGTTTCCAACGCCCCTCCCACAGCATAGGCAACCACCGGACAGCCACAGCTCTGGGCCTCCAACGGCACCATGCCGCAGTATTCTTCTCCGGTAAAAAGCAGCGCCCGGCAATTACGGTAATGTTCCCTGATTTGTTCATTGCTTTGATAGCCCAGAAATTTTATTTGTGAAGCAGCCATGTTTTGCAAACGGACACGTTCGACCCCATCACCAATAATTACCAATGGCAGTTGTAATCGTTTACAGGCGGCAATAGCTATATCAACCCGTTTATAGGGCACCAGGGCCGATACCACCAAAAAATAATCTTGCCGGGGTTTATTGACCGGAGTAAAAAAATCAGTATCTATTGGTGGATAAACCACTTCCGCCGGACGGCGATAGTGTTTTCCGATTCGCCTGGCGGTGTGCTCGGAATTAGCAATAAAATAATCTACTCTGTCGGCTGAAATCCTGTCCCAAAGACGCAGCCGCGACATGAACCAGGCGATGCAGCAGCGCGAAACGGCATTTGTTCGCTTTTTGTCAAAGTATTGGTGGTACATATCCCAGGCGTAACGCATCGGGGCATGGATATAGCTGATATGACAAGTGCCGGGGCGGGTGATTACCCCCTTGGCCACACAGTGGCTGCTACTGATTACCAGATCGTAGCCTGCCATATCAAACCCCTCAATGGCGATAGGAAATAAAGGCAGATACAACTGATGCCTTTTTCGGGCGAAAGGCAGTCGTTGAATAAATGTGGTTTTGATGGGCATCCGGTTAATCGTTTCGGAAATATTTTCCGGCAGATGAACCAGGGTATATATATCAGCCTCCGAATAAAGCTTACACAGCTCTTCCAATACATATTCCCCACCCCGCATCCCGGTAAGCCAGTCATGGATTAAGGCTACTTTCATGATTATCCTTTTACCAAGCTCTCGGTAAACCCTCAGTGTTCGCCTGGCAGCCGCTTTCCAGGAAAACTTTTCGGCCCGCTCATGTCCTGAAAAGTTGCGGGATAAATAATTCCGTAAAAATATAGCTCAGGCAAAAATCTCATTCAGTGATTCTTCAGTAATCTCTCGACGATACCTTTCCCGGCCTCGCCCCTACCGTATAATTCCGAAGTATTCGTTAAGGGTTCCATAGCCCAGGAAAACCCGGCACAGATAGCCTCCTTTTCCGCCCCGACCACTCGATTAGCCCCACATTCCACTAATTCGCTCCACTCCGTTTCTTCACGCACAGTAAGGCATTTTTTGCCGAAGAAGTATGCCTCTTTCTGAAGTCCGCCGGAATCCGTTATCACAAATGCACAATTCTCCAAATACCCCAGCATCGACAGATATGATAAAGGCTCCATAATCTCCAACTGCCCATCCACTGCAACATTTTCATTTTCTAAAACTTTTCGCGTCCGGGGATGAAGCGGCAGGATTACCGGTACCGGAGCCTCATTCATTGCCGATAAAATACCACCTAATCGGTTCAAATCATTGGTGTTCTCAGCCCGATGCAGAGAAGCCATGGCATATGCCCCGGCCCTATCCGGCAAGCTGGCTTTTTCCCGATAATAAAGCGTCGCATCATACATCACATCACCTACCACATAAACACCTTCAGTGATTCCTTCCTGTGCCAACAGGTCTTTTGCCCTGCCGGAAGGACAGAATAGACAGTCCGCAATATGATCGGTCAATATACGATTTATCTCCTCAGGCATCCTTCGATTAAAAGAGCGCAAACCGGCTTCAACATGGGCCACCCGCAGTTGTAATTTGGTGGCGGCCAGTGCGCCGGCCAGGGTAGAATTTGTATCCCCATAAACCAGCATCCAGTCTGGTTGGCGAGCTATGATCTGGTTTTCAATTCCAGCCAGCATAGTACCGGTAACCTCGCCATGCTTGCCGGAGCCCACCTCCAGATTTATTGCCGGAGCCGGAATTTCCAGCTCATCGAAAAAGGCCTGGCTCATCATATAATCATAATGCTGACCTGTATGGATTAACTGCTCCTCAATGACCATTGACGGATGTCGCCGGTTATGCCCGGCAATTGCACGGCTTACCACCGCCGCTTTGATAAATTGTGGTCGAGCGCCCACAATGGTTAATATTTTTAGTGCAACCATGCTGTTAAAACCTTATAATGTTGCTCATTCAGCAACCGGCAATTTATAAAAATAACGGGAATATATTACCCTGTTGCCATCAGAAAAGCAAGTTGCGACTTAACTCGATGGATAGTCTTGCCAAGCATTGACAAAATCTGTTTTCAATGCTATTAGAACTATGGGGTCTGTGAACCCTGGGATTAATGATTCTTACGGAGGGTAGCTATATTAATATACTAAAGAAGAGATTAGACCTCATCATCCTGGTCATCATCATTCCGGCCTTAGTGGTTTATGTGTTCCGGCATCAGGAAGAATTTAAACTTATTAAGCAAATAGACTACCTGTTTCTCTTTCCCATGGCCTTGATTGTACTGGCTATCTTCGCCTTAAACGGTTTAATCACCAAATTATACGTCAAATTATTCGGCACTGAATTAACCCCCCGGGAATGGTTCGGGTTATCGGCGATTACCGCCATGGGCAATTATCTGGCGCCATTCAGGGGTGGGATTGCCGGTAAAGCGCTGTACCTTAAGAAAAAGCATCAGTTCCCCTATACCTCCTTCCTGGCGGCCTATACCTCATCGTATATATTATTGTTTCTGGTGGGTAGTCTGCTGGGGCTTTTGTCCCTGGAGCTCTTCTATTTGAGCCACCAATTAGTCGATTGGCGGCTGGTGGCCTTCTTTTTTGTAGTCTTAGCCGTAATTATAGCAGCGCTTAAAGCCTCCAGCTATACGCCCACCGGCGAAGGCCGCATCGCTCAACACTGGCGCAACCTGAATCAGGGCTGGCAATATATCAAGGACGATAAATCGCTGCTGCTCAAAGTCAGCCTGCTATTCCTTACCAATTTTATAATGATTAGTTTGCAGCTTTATTTCGGCTATATGGCGATAGCGCATCAAATACCTTATCAAGCGGCGCTGTTTATGGCGGTGATCCTCTCCTTCTCCATATTTACCAGCATAACCCCCGGTAACTTAGGTGTTCAGGAATCGGTTATCGCTATTTTGAGCCAATTGTTCGGGCTGGGCTTTAATGAAGGGCTGCTGGTAGCCGGACTCCTGCGAATAGTGCTGATGAGCGTAGCCTTCACCCTGGGCCCCATCTACAGCTACATATTCGCTAAATCCATCTCAGTAGAGAAATAGCTATAAGGAACCCAGGAATGCAGGAAGTGGAAGATAGGGTCGAAATGCGGGGTCAGGTTCCAGCGGGTTGTTGCCTCAACCACCTGTGGTGGGGCAATGAAAATCTAGCTTATTCGTTAAGTTGGTAGTTGCTGCGACACCGTAAATCGGAGAAAAGAGCAATTTTTAAAGGTGTCCTTAATCCTTTACCACCCACACTTTAACCACTGCTTCAATTTCGGGGTGCAGCTTTACCGGTATATCATAGATGCCCAGGACTTTAATAGGCTCTTTCAGCATAATCAGCTTCTTATCAAGCTCTATGCCTTCAGCTTTCAGTCCTTTTACAATATCGATAGCGGTTACCGAACCGAATAATTTATCGTTTTCGCCCACCTGTTTCCTCACCGTACAGGGCGTCTTCGCCAGTAGTTGAACAAATTCCTCCAGCCGCTCCCGCTCTTTTTCAGCCTGGATTTGTTTCTTCCGGCGCTTTATTTCCAGTTGTTTTTTGCTCTGAGCGGTAGCCTTTAAGGCCAAACCTTTGGGCAGCAGGTAATTCCTGGCATAACCATCGGCTACCTTAACTATCTCCCCGAAGGGACCCAGTTTATCTACATCATCTAATAAAATTACCTCCATCACGGCTTCTCCTCAGCTTAATTTTTAGATTGTAAAAACTATAAGACAGTGTTTATCTTATGGCGCCCTTATGCTTTAGCCTGTTTTATCTTTCTGAAATCAAACCAAACATCAAACAACCCCAGGGGAAACAACAGCAGTATAAACACCGGCTGAATTATCAGGGTACCGGCTACCAGCAGCTTAAGAATCGAGGTCATGCGTGGGTTAGTCCAAAAGAATATACCGATAGCCAGGCCCTGCAATGTATAGACCGCTAAAAAGACTAAGGTTGCATTAAGTCCCCACACGTTCAGTGTAGAAATCCCCAGCATCCATAGGAAAATAGAAGCTATCAGCCCCCAGACCCAGAGATCCGGCGCTAAAAATCGCGAAAACGGGGTACGGTCGGCCACCATATAACCCAGCTTAACCAGCACTATTCTGGCCAGCAGATAATTGGCGATAACCAAAAACAGCGACATACTGATATACATACCGGGATAAGCCAACAACACAAATTCTTTGAGCTTTCGGGAGCCTTCCATTAAGGCCGCTTTTTGCTCACTATCTAAGTCCATCTGCTCATAAGCCCGATTGACCTCCCCTACCTGCCGCTCAACCTCAACGGTTAGATATTCTTTGGGGTTAACCCCCTGGGTGGTAACCATTATTCCCAATAGCAGTATCGCCGCCGCTACATTAACCAGGAAAACGAAGAAGATAATCTTCTCCTGGGCTAATTTCTGCTTAAACCCATACGCCAAGGCTAAACTTAAAAAACCAAACTCAAAGAAAAAAGTCACCCCGTACAATTGCCCTCCCCAGACAGAGAGCACAACCAGCAGGGCAAACAAAAGCACTGTCCCTGAAAGCAAGCCGTGGCGCAGACTAAAGACGGTTATCGCCACCGGCGTCAATATAATCAGGAATACACCTATTATGCGGAGGGGAATGTTGAAACCGATGAATAGACAAACTACGATTAAAGCTAAAAACAGAAAAAATTCTTTAGCCGGATTAACGGTATTAGCGGCAGACAAACGCTTTCTTCCCTATGTTCAAATGCCAAACAGGGCAATATTACTACCCCTATTCAACGGAAAACGGCAACAAGGCTATATTGCGCGCCCTTTTAATAGCAGTGGTTAGCTGGCGCTGGTGCGGTGCACAATTCCCCGAAATACGCCGCGGGATTATTTTACCCCGATCGGTAATAAAATTGCGCAACCTTCTGGTATCCTTATAATCTATATAATCAACCTTGTCTACACAAAATTTACATACCTTCCTACGCGAAAAACTTGATCTTCTTTCCCTCATGCGCCTAAACACCTATTTGCTTGGGTTACTCAAGAAAAGCGCTAAAACTGCGCTCACAATTATGTTTATACTTAATGGAGCCTTGCAATTGAGGTCATTGACCCCTTGGGAACAGGTTCCCTTGGGGACATATCCCCTTTTTCAAGGCACCCTTGACAACAGCAAAAACTAAAATGGAATTCCCTCATCACTGCCGCCAGGCATATCTTCACCCGCCCGGTCTGTTGCCTGACCCCTTTCGCCGGCTCGAGGTAAGAACTGAACACTGTTGGCTACCACCTCTATCTTAGTGCGCCGCTGGCCATCTTCGGTCTCCCAGGAATGCTGCCGCAGGCGGCCCTCCAACATCACCCCACTGCCCTTGCTCAAAAATTCACTACAATTTTCAGCCTGTTTTCCCCACACGGTGATATCTATGAAACACACCTCATCTTTTAATTCACCATTCTGGCGATAGCGGCGGTTCACCGCCAGGCCGAAGCTACACAGCGAATTTCCCCCGGGAGTATAGCGTAATTCCGGGTCCCGGGTCAGATTACCCATCAAAATAACCTTATTAAAACTAGCCATTATTATTCCTCCTTGGGCGAACTATCCGCCTCATCGGCTTTCTTTATCTGGCCGGGACGTATATTCAGCGTAACGAACCTGATAATAGGGTCCGCCAGCTTATAATGGCGTTCAATAGGGGCTATTCCCTTTGGCTCACACTGAAAATGCAACAGGATATAATTACCCTGTTTGTATTTCTGAATCTCATATGCCAGATCCCGCAATCCCCATTTTTCCAGATTGGTGATTTCTCCGCCCTGTTTCTTAATCACATTTTCAAGCTTGCTTAAGCTTTCCTCAAACTGTTCTTCCTCCAAATCCGGTTTTAAGACAACCATACTTTCATAATCTTTCATACTCATCCCCCTTTTGGCTATATACAGCCCTAAAGTTATTTTAGAGCAAGGAGCTATTTTAGCCCAATTTATGTAAAACTAACACAGCGCAAGGAATAAATCAAGCTGTTTTTAACCCGACTAAGTCGGGCTTTGTTACCAGCGAAACTACAGCTAACTGTAAAATTTAGACTTATCAGCTTCCAGTCAAGGTTTTTTTTGCAAACTACGCTTTTAAGGACGTTGGATTAGTAACCGGATAAGCTGATTTTACCTTTTTCCAGATCGATTACCACCTTAAACTTATTCAAAAAACTTAAACCAAGCAGCCGGGTTTTTCCGACCACCACTGGAATATTATTGACTTTTGCATTGCCAATCCTAACCGAATCAAGTCTGATCCTGGGCGCTTCAATCACTTTTCCATCCGCCAGCCTTACCTTTACCGTGGCTGCCTGAGTCAAATCCAGCCCCAGAACCCGGGCATCTTCTTCGGTTATTAACACATCGGTTGAGCCTGTATCCAGTAAAAATTCCACCGGATAATTCCCATTTAGAAATCCTGATACTACAATGGTCTTCTTTCTACGGACGAAATTGACCACCGTGCTATCCGGAGAATCACCCGGCTCAAAGTTCCGCCCGACAGGGTCAAGAATGATTTTAACTTTATCCCTGTATTTTTCGGGAATGGACTCTTCTTTATCGGTGGCATACTGAATCCCTTCGTCATCTGTCCAGATAAAGGCCTTGCCCCAAACCACAGATGCACTACCGATCAAGGATATCAGCAAGATAAAGAATGTCTTTTTTAACACAAGCATATTACCCGGTCTGCTTTTGCTTTTGCGCCAGCTTTTTTACCTGCTTATCTAATTTATCGATTCGGTCATTTACGGCCGCCAGCTCCGCTTTTGAAACAAAGGGGTTCTTGGCGGTAATCCTGCTAATTAACTCATTAATCAACTCCTCGCTCTTCTCCTTACCGCAACTGATTTTTTCCTCTAACTCGTCGACAAACTTAGCCCGCTCAGCTTCATCGAGTTTGCCCTTTTTTACCATTTCATCCAGAAAATCCATTACCTTAGCCTGAGTATCCAATCCACTTAATATCAAGCGCTTAAATAAATCGAACATTTTTATCCTACCTCCTTTACATGTTATTGGGACTGAGTTGTGCCGCCGGCCATTTCCTCCGCCATGCGCCGGCATACCCAGTCCACCAATTTTTGTTTGACGCTTTCCACATCATCGGCGGAGAATATCATGTCCCGGCCCCGGCCAAAGCCCTCCCATATTTTTTTGCCGCTGTTTATATCCCATATTTGTACCTGAATATTGGTTTCAAACACACCGGGATATTTGGGAATAATCGGATAATCAGAATTTATATTAATAATATAGCCGGCGCCCAGTTTCTGATATAAACCCCTGAGTTCATCGAAATTTTTATCCGCTACGGCAGCTTGATGATATTTCTCCAGATACGCAAAGTAATCCTCCCATAAATCCACATCGGTAAACAAATCGCTGGCTTGAGCAGCGCTTATAAACTTGATGTTATTAAATTTTTTGGCTATATTTTCGTAAAAATATTTAGTTACAACCTCCTCGCCTAACCCCCCGCCGACTGAACTCCTCACCGGTAAAAGCGCTATTGTAACATTCCGGAGCCGGCTTAAATTAAATTCAGCAGCTTTATTCACCGCGCCGACTTTAAAATCAACCTTAGCGGTTTCAGGCTCTTGGAAAAATTCTAAAACCGCCGAATTCGAACAGCTAACTAAGCATATAATTGCTAACAACCAGCTCGCTTTCTTAATTCTACACATTGCTATATCCCTAATACCGCCAACATATCATATAATCCCGGCGAAGCATTAACCACAAACCTGGCCGCTCTGGCCGCACCCTTGGCAAAGGTGTCGCGACTGGTGGCTCTATGGGTAAGCTCTACAGACTCGCCGATACCGGCAAATATTGCGGTATGCGTACCCACAATATCCCCGCCGCGTATTGTATGCACCCCGATTTCATCAGGCCGGCGTTCCCCAATTCGCCCCCGACGGCCATAAACCCCAACCTCATCCAAATCCCGTTTTAATGCCTGGGCGATAACCTGCGCCATTTTAAGCGCCGTCCCACTGGGGGCATCCTGTTTGAACCGGTGATGCGCCTCGACTATTTCCACATCGAAATCATCGCCCAGAACTTCAGCGATTATCTTTAAAAGCTTAAACGTCAAATTTACCCCTACACTCATATTGGGGGAGAAGACAACCGCTGTCTTTTGTGCCAGCCGGTTTAGCGCCTCCAATTGCTCCGCTGAGAAACCGGTGCTGCCGATTACCATTGGTTTGCCGGCTTTGGCGGCTATCTCCAGGTGCTTAAGACTTACTTCCGGATTAGTGAACTCAATTACCACATCCCCTTCATCAATAACCCCCTCTAAGCCTTCCAGGATATTAATTCCCAACTGACCCCGACCTGCTACCAGTCCCACATCTTTGCCCAGATCAGGATGACCGGGGGCCTCCAGCCCAGTGCTTACCGTCATCCCCGCCGAATCACAAACCGCATTTACAATGCGCTGTCCCATTCGACCGGCAGCGCCGGATACTATAACTTTTAGCATTTATGATACCTCGTTTCTTGTTTTAATTCCCATTTTTTCATACAGCATCAAACAAACCAAATAGTTGCCCTGCCCTCCACCAAGTAACCTTAATATCAAGCGGGGTTATGCTCGATATAACCCACACATAATCTTTAGCAAAGTCAAACCATTCTGTTTTCCTGGGGTCAAGAAAGGCTGAGTTATCGATCGAATGGATAGAAATCCCCCTTGATTTAATTGGTCAGAAACCCATTTTTCATGATCCTGTTTCAGCCCCTGCAACCTTTCCAGTGTCCATTCTTGAGGAGTTACTGTAATAAATCCCACTGCCATAACTAGCCGTGTTGCCACTGATAGTGCAATTGGTAATCGTCGGAGAGGAGCCATTGCAATAAATCCCACCACCGTTTGGAGACGATCCATTGGTGATAGTAAACCCATCCAGCACCGACAACGGCCCATCGCCAGAGTTAAAGGTTACCACGTTGCCGCTGGCATTGCCGTCAATTATAGTGCTGGCTGCTCCGTTTACCGATTGAACGGTGATAATCTTGCCTAGGAGCCTGTCGGGCTTTAGATGATTCTACTGCGTAAAGTAAGAAACATATCCATTTTCCCGGTCATTTGAGGCGAATAGTGTATCTATTTAACGAAAATGACCGGGAAAATGGATATGTTTCTTACTTTCCTCGCTACGAACCCTAAAGTCCGACAAACTCCTAGAAAATTGATATTCTCCACATATGTCCCATCATCAACCAACACCGTATCCCCAGAATTGGCCGCGTCAATCGCCGACTGAATGGTGGAATATTCCAACGGTACATCAAGCGTGGCCGCCTGCGCCAGGCTCACGGACCCCCACCCTCCGTAAATTACCAGCACCAAACTCAAACACAGCCCCACATCCAGATCCACCGCATCTTCCCCATCGCTTCCCCCTCCTTGATATGGATTAAGTAGGTATTTAAGCATTCCCGGGTAATATTATAAAGAATCTAGCTGTCTTGCCCCATGATGAACAGTCAGAATCTCCACTTCATCAGGAAGCACTCGATAAATGATCCGGTAATTTCCAAAGATAATCTCTCGGATAGCCTTACGGCCAATCTCTGGTACAATCCGACCCGAAAAAGGAAAATTCTCCAGACGCTCGGCTACCCCAAATACTCGGTCAGCAAATATTTCTGCATATCGGGGGGTACATCCCGGGCAATAACCAGACAAACGGCATCCAAATCTTCAAGCGCCTGGTCAGTCCAGCTTACTTTATTAACCACTGTTTCATCCGATCTTTTGCCTCTTCCTGGGACACCTTTTGACCAGCATCTGCCTGGCTTATCCCTCGTTCAACTTTGTAAAGTAGGTACAGGCGCTCCATGGCGTCTTCAATGGTGGCATCCTGTGGAAGCTCCTGAACAATGTTTAAAACCTGCTCCTTAACTGTCATAAATTATCCCCCCTAAAACCATTACCAAGCCTACCATAAACTTGGGTCGCTGACCCCTTCCTGGTTTCCTTATAGTCTTTTTTGTGTTTTATCCTGTCAATCCTGTTAATCCGGTCAAAGTTTGTGGTTTTTCTTATATCAATCCATATTGCCCCAAGGTATTTTTAAGCTTAGCCAGATTATCCGCACTCATAGGGCACAGGGGCGGCCTTAAGTATCCATCTATCTTGCCCATCAACGATAAGCCTGTCTTTACCGGAATGGGATTGGTCTCATAGAACATTGCCTCACACAGGGAAAATAGCTCTATTTGCAACTTGGCTGCTGCTGCTACATCTCCTGTTTCAAAAGCATTCACCAGCCCCGCCACCCGATCGGGCACAATATTGGCCACTACCGAGATAACCCCCTTACCGCCAATAGCCAGTACCGGCAGGATAATAAAATCATCGCCGGCAAGTAAGGTTATCTTATCCCCGCACCGGCTCAGGATTTCAGTCATCTGGGTCAGTGAGCCGCTGGCCTCTTTTATGGCTACGATATTATCAAGCAGAGCCAAACGGGCTACAGTAGCGGGCAGCATATTAATCCCGGTTCGGCCCGGTACATTATACAATACGATGGGAATATCCACACTGTTGGCAATTTGAGTGAAGTGTTCATATAAACCGGCCTGGGTAGGCTTATTATAATAAGGCGTAATAACCAGCGCCCCATCGGCGCCGGCCGCCTGTGCGCTCTTGGTCAGCCGGATTGCCTCGGCAGTGCAGTTTGAACCGGTACCGGCCACCACCGGCACCCTTTTTCCGACTATATTTATGGCAAGCTCAATTACCCGCTCATGCTCAGCATGGGACAGGGTGGCCGACTCACCGGTAGTACCACAGGGCACGATGGCTTTAGTCCCATTTGCTATTTGAAACTCAATCAACCGCTCATAAGCCGCCTCATCTAATTCCCCATTAGCCTTAAATGGAGTAACGATGGCCACCATAGATCCTTTAAACATGTTAATCTCTCCCTTTAAATTTTCTCCGTCCGGCAGGTATCATCTAATTCAAGCGCCGGCTCTCGTTTTGCTTATTAAAATATTTATCTATTGTTCCTGATTTTATAATTGCTTCGGCAAAATTATTAGCCATTCGAGCCGTGCCTTCATTGGTGAAATGCCAGTTATCAGCAAAATATTTACCACATTCAGGCGGTATCAATTTACGCTGATCCACAAAAATAAAATTCCCCTCTTCGGCCACGGATTTAACGATACTGTTCATAATACTTAAAGCCCTGGCCGCCTTGGGATGCGTTAACGAACAAAAGGCAAAAGAAGCCAATACCAGGTCTATGCCCCGCCCATTACAAATATGCCCTATATTGCTTAAGTTACGCTTATAAATGCTGATTCCCGCCAGTTTATTCCTGGACTTCACTGAATCTACAAAAACATTTTTAGAGAGATCCCCCTGGGTTATATTAAACACATTTTTGGCAATTAATCCAGAAAATACGCTGAAAACATAACTGCGAAATAAACCAGCCGGAATTTTTTGTAATAGCTTATATGGATAGTCCAGGTCTTTGGTTGATTGAGTATAATCTCCCCTGAAATCGGGATATCCCAAACGAGCCAAATCATTTATGCCATGATATACAATCACTAAATCAGGATCGAAATCCAGCCCCCGCAGCTCAAAATTGACCAAACTATAAGCTGAAAAAGCCCAACTTACCCCAAAATTCAGGACTTCGATTTTATCCGTTTTATAATGGGTGCGCAATATATCCTGTAGCTTTTCCGGCCAGGTATATGGTTCGCCGATCCTGCATATTGTAGTAGATCCCCCGAAGCATTCTACCCTGAATGTTCCTCTGGGTTTGCGTTGGGATAGCTTTTCCCTGCCCCGAAAGCCAAACCGGTTTATAGTAAACGTACCCGTAATGGGATCATCGCTTTTGTAATACGTTCCAGATAATTTAACCGTTGACTTAACCCCGGGATTAAGACTCCACGGTAAAAACGGATGGCCCGATAGCGTAGTCGGCGCAAATCCGGTAGGCGGCGCCAGCCGCCAATATTTGATATTATAGCCTTCTAACTGAAAAAATAAACGGAACAGTCCTTCGGTACTTAGCGCAATAAAAACAATCGCAACGAGTATATAGGCTGTCCACTTAATTTTTTTCAGCTTTATTCTCCGGGCCTATGATTGCAAAAATGGAGGAATACTCTCCCCCTGGATCAGGGTTTCGTAGCTCTCCCGCCGGCGAATAACATAATATTTATCATCCCTGACCAGCACTTCCGCCGCCCTGGGTCGGGAGTTATAGTTTGAAGACATACTGAATCCATAAGAACCGGCGCTTAATATTGCCAGCAGTTCTCCTTCACGAAATTCGGGCAGAACCCGCTGCTGCGCCAGGAAATCGCCCGACTCACAAATCGGCCCCACTACATCCACTTCCACCTCCGGCCGTTCAGCTTTATGCACCGGAACAATCTTGTGATAGGCATTATACAGGCTGGGACGAATAAGATCATTCATGCCCGCATCCACAATTACAAACCCCTTGGCAGGGGTGGTCTTTTTGTAAATTACCCTGGCTACCAAAATACCGGCATTACCGGCAACCACCCGGCCCGGTTCTAAAATGACCTTACAGCCGCCAAGCTCATTAATCAGCGGCATAATGGCCCGGGCGAAATTTTCGGGCGAGGGCGGCGTTTCACCATTATAAGTAATGCCCAGGCCGCCCCCCAGATTGAGGTACTCTATATCAATCCCAATCGCCCGAAGCTGTTTTATAAGCTCTACAATCTTCTTCAAACCGTCCACAAACGGCCCTGTTTCCGTTATCTGAGAGCCGATATGCTTATGCACCCCTGCCACTTGAATGTTCTTAAGCTCAGCGGCGACTTTATATTCTTCAATGGCCTGATTGATACTGATACCGAATTTATTTTTCTTTAAGCCGGTAGAGATATAGGGATGCGTCTGTGGATCGACATCAGGATTAACCCGCAGGGCCACCCGCGCCTTTAAGCCCAGGCTACCGGCCAGCTGATTAAGCGCCTGTAATTCGGCTTGAGATTCCACATTAAAAAGCAGTACCCCCGATTTCAGGGCGTACTCCATCTCAAGTGCAGTCTTACCTACCCCGGCATAGACAATCTTATCCGGCGCAACCCCGGCACAAAGAGCCCGATACAACTCTCCACCTGAAACAATATCCATTCCGGCCCCGGCCTGCGCCAAGCTGCTCAAAATCGCCAGGTTGGAGTTAGCCTTCACCGCGAAACACACCAGATGGTCAAGCGGGGCAAAAGCCTCGTCAACCGCCCTGAAATGCCGCAATAGTGTATTATAGCTGTAAATATATACCGGCGTGCCCACCTTATCGGCAATCTCTTTAATGGGCACCTGCTCAGCGTATAATTCGTTATCTTGATATTGGAAAAAGTTCATGGATTGTTTATTCTTCCTAAATAGTTAGCCTGGGAGAGTTTCCTTGACAGCCCATTCATAGGCCTGCTGGTTCATAATAGAATTCCGTCCCGGACAATATTTTTTATAAAAGAAGTCTCCATCTCATAGAGTTCATCATATTTATCGCTGTTTAAAACCTTTGGAGATATGCAAACTTCCGTTTCAATTAGTATATCTGTAGCTATCCCGTAAACCACATCGCATATCCGCCAGTCTGCCCCGGACACAATCACCAATACATCCAGATCAGAACCTTTACGCGCAGTTCCACGGGCCTTGGAACCAAACAGTTTTAATTCTGACAGGTTTCTACCCAAGGCAGCCTTAAGCGCTTTTTTGAATTTTCCTAGCGCCAGTTGCTCATCCTTGCTTAGCCTTGCTTCCATATTTATTTTCCTTGTTCAGTTTGTGCTTTTAGGTATCCAAGGCTCTCTAAATATTTTCTTCCAATCATATTGGCAAGTAGGAAGAAAGCTTGAGGGACACGACCCATGAATAAACCTTCGGTACTTCCTGAGTAATTCCTCCATAAACTTTAGGCAATTATCAATTTCTTTGTAAGTTGGCAGACTTTTAAATTCTGACCGATCATGGTGCGCCACTCTTTTATTAACAAATTTTCTTAGGTTTTCTGCCTTGTCTTTAATTTGCCTGATATCTTCACAAACTATTGCTGGATCAACATGTGTTTTAACCTCGCCTGAGAATTGATCAAAACCACGATGAGCGGTCTTTTCAGATAAAACAGTGTCCCTATAACGAGCAACATACCAATCCCGTGTAAGAATTTGGGGGTCTCTAATAATTTCTTCCAACAAGCTTACAAATGATATGCTTCTTCTGTCGGCATCAATTTGCCTACGAATACCCATTACCATATATGTTGCATAAGTATAGGTCATATAGTCATAAAATGAGCTTGCTATCTGTATCTTGGGATTGGCATCGATAATTTCTTTGACCTCACTATATATATGACGAGCAACCGAAAGAGCAGTTATGTCCTTATCAATCTGATCAAGCCACTCATCCCATTTAGTAAGTTTGTTTTTGTTTTTCCCCACTGTCACTCTCATCCTGTACTTCTGATCTGCTGGTTTGCTGTTTCTCTTGTTCCTGCTCTATAACTTTACTCAATGGAGTCGGTGGGCCTTTTTTACCGCAAGCGGTCAGCAAAAACATCACACAACAAAGCACAGCAAGAATGTATTGCATTTTATTAATGCATTTATACATAGCTAGTTACGCCTATTTCTCTCAGCAATTACTTTAAGCGGCAATCCCCAGATTTTACAGAATGCTTCCCCAGCCTTATGTTCGAAAGCATCCTGCTCATCATAGGTAGCAAGTGAGAAATCATACAGCGAGTTATCCGATTTTCGGCCAACCACCATGCAGTTACCCTTGTGCAATTTAAGTCTGATGACTCCGGTAATCGCTGGTTGTATTTGAGCAAAAAAGGCATCCAAGGCCTCTCTAAGGGGTGAAAACCACAGCCCGTCATAGATCAGCTGGGTATATTTCTGGCTCAAATGCCGCTTAAAGTGAATGGTTTCCTTATCCAGCACCAGTTTCTCCAGCTCAGCATTGGCTAAGTGCAGGATAGTTGGCGCCGGGGCCTCATACACCTCACGCGATTTGATGCCTACCAGCCGATTCTCAACCATATCGCTGCGCCCGACTCCATATTCTCCACCCAGGCGATTTAGTTCCTGCACCATATCTAACA
>JAJRUS010000031.1 GCA_024277675.1 bacterium
AAATAAAAAACAGGGATAATAAACACAAATCAAGCGAAAAATTGAGATGTTGTAGAAATGCAAATTGGTTGCTAAGGGGTTTTTTCGCCCCTTTTTTAAAAAACTGAATTAAGCGACAACCCCATAATACAAACGATATCGTGAATCACTTGGCAATTTAATACCCAATGATGTATACTTTGTGATGAGATGATACTGGAAAAAACACGTATACCCAAAAAGCTGAAAGCCTAATGAAAAGTTCTGATTAACTTGGGAATGAAGCCGAATTTCCCCCTGTTTTTTGACCTGAAGCGTATCAAATGATCTGATAACCTGCACCGGTAGCTCACAAGATAAAACAAGAATCGAGCTTGCCAGGATATATTCAATGAAAAAGCTCAAGTATTTATTTCTGGCCCTGATCTATTTAATGTTTGTCCTGGTTACTGGCTGTTCTGGTGAAGTTGCACCTGCTAAAAGAGAAGCAGCGCCTCCCAAACACAAAGTGATTCTGCTGGGGGTAGATGGCTTAACCGAAAAGGTTGTCAACCGGCTTCTACGCCAAAAAAAACTGAAAAACTTCCAATACCTGCGGGAACATGGTTCCTATGGCCGGATTGCTTCGATTGATCCCACTGCTTCTCCTGCCCTGTGGACTTCTATGGCTACCGGGAAAAAGCGGGAAGAGCATGGCATTATTAACTTTGAGATACCGGATCAGGCAGGACATAACATTGCGGCCAACAGTTCACACCGCAAAACCAAGGCCATCTGGAATATCTTGTCGGAAAATAACCTGCAAGTCGGAACTATCGGTTATTTTACCACCTGGCCGGTAGAGACGGTTAACGGTTTTATGATTTCTGATGCCTCTATCTACCCCATCAATAAAGGCTTTTATCCTGATTATATTCAAGACATCATGAAAGATGTACTGGCTCCTTACTACAATTACGATCTTAATAAATTAAACGAGTTCGCAAAAATCAGTTCAGCCGAACAGTTCAAGTACTTCACCCCTAAGCTGTTTAAATTACTTGATAAATTTGGCGCTGAACTAATCAACGATTACCAGCAACTTAAAAATAAACAAACGTACAATAACGTGCGCTGGAAGCAGTACCTGGAATTTTTCAAAAGCCACCGCTCGGTGGCAGAAGCAATCATGGATGCTGCTTTTGTCGATCACGTAAGGTTTGAATATGCAAAGAAATTGTACCGCAACGACCTGGATTTCTTTGCCCTGTATTTAAAGGGCCCCGATATCGTTTCACATCATAATTGGGGATATTATGAACCTGGCAGTAAAACCAATCCGCAAGATATCCGCTATTATAAAGATATTATTCCCAATTACTATATGTTTATAGATCGGGTGTTGGGCTATTTTCTGCAAGCGGCTGACTCTGATACGATTATTATTCTACTTTCTGACCATGGATTTAAAAAGCGCCAAAACGCACTCCTGTTTGATTTAAATAAGATATTAAACACCATGGGCTACCTGGATTATGGGGCTGAAAAACAAATTAAGAAGGACAAAATTTTTGATGCGAAGGATTATTGGTGGCGGGATGTAAGGCAACGTAGATTACATGTTAATTTAAACCATATATACCCAAACCGAAATCCGGCCGAAGATGATCTGAAATTAAAACAAATAGCAAGCCAACTGGCTTTAATTAAGGTTGAAAACACCCCACTATTTGAGCAGATTGATTTTTACCCGAAAAAACGCTCCGGTCTATACCTCATTAAAGTTGATATTAATAAGGTTTTTTATAAGCAGTCTTTTTCCGAAGGACATCCCAGGCTGGAAGAGAGCCGTATTATCATAAACAATCGAGCCTATCCGCTAAGCCGCTACTTTGAATACTCCTTAAATGAGGGGCAGCATGCCACCCATGACGGGGTTATTAAGATTATGGGGCCTATCATCAGGCCCCATAATCTTATCAAGGGCTTTAGCGTGTTAGACGTAACTCCGACTGTTTTAAGGATTCTGAATTTGCCGGTGGGCGCCGATATGGCCGGGGCCGTACCAACGGCTATCTTTACGCCTGAATTTCTCTTGACGCATCCGGTGCGCTATATTAAAAGTTATGATGAGATAAACCAACCCCTTAAGCCGACAATCCCTGAAAAATCACCGGTAGATGATAAAATAAAAAACCAGTTACGTTCATTGGGCTATATTCAATAGGACTTAATAAGTGAGAAAGAACAAACCTCGCATCCGCCGGAAAGCTTTTCTGTTTTTAATAATTCTTGTTTTAGTCTGGTTTTATTTTCCCAAAAGATATAACGTCCTGCCCATAGATGACAGCTATATTCATCTCACCTACGTTCGGAATCTAGTTGAAACCGGAAGCTTCTGTTTCAATCCGGGGGAGCCGAGTCTGGGCACCTCCAGCCCTTTGTGGGTTGTACTGTTAGCCGCATTCTCCCTGACAGGCATAGATCCTTATTGGGCCGCTCAGATACTTTCGCTTATCTTTTTTGCCGGTTTATGCCTGCTGGCGGCCGATATGGTCGCAAACATCGCCGCCCGGCTTGGTCTTTCCGAAAAAGAAACACGCTGCTACTTTCTGCTTACCGGATTATTGCTGGCTTTAAATGGAAATCTGCATTGGTTTGCCTCAAGCGGAATGGAGACTATGCTGTTTTTAGGCTTATGTTTTTTAGCCATTAGATTTTACAGCCTATGGGGTTTTAGCTGCCTGACCGGCGCAGTAAGCGGCCTAATCGTGCTGACTCGTGCCCCCGGAATATTGCTGGGGCTTATTCTTATCTGCTGCGATTTTGCCAAAAAACGCTTTTCTATAGTCTATAAAGGCTTAATAGCCATGGCGCTGGTCGTCTCTCCCTATATTTGGCTAAACCTGCGGCTCACTGGAAGCTGGTTTCCCACTACCGCCAGAGGAAAATTACTTACCTATGTCAGCGGCGGGCTGAATGCCGCTCAAATCCTGCGATTTTTAAAGAATTTTACTATTTACCAGCAATACCTGCCGCAAAATATCATATTTCTTGGTGGAATAGGTTGGTTAATGATTTTTGCTTTGCGCAAGTATAAAAATAAATGCCCGGAATTGAGGGAAGCGATTTTGGGAAAATACCAGGAATTATCTATCCTGATTATTTGGGGCTTAGGGCACCTGACTGTTTATACCGTAAAATTCCGCTCGCTGTTTCACCATACCCGATATCTGGCCAATGAGTATATCATTCTGACGGTGCTGGGCATCACCGGCTTCATGGTAATCCAGAAAGCCAGGCCAAGGATTAACTGGGGGCTGATTTTGAGTCTGACCAGTCTAATGCTAACCGCCGGGTCGTTACCCTACTGGCAAAAGCTATATATCAACAACCTCAATCAGGTTGAAAAAGCATATATTTCGATGGGTAAATGGATCGGCCAGAATACTGCTGCTGAAGCTAGAATAGCCGCTTTTGATATCGGGGTACTGCGCTATATTGGAAACCGATATACCATAGATTTGGGGGGGCTGGTTGACCCGGCGGTTCATCCATATCTTAAAACGCACGAATGCGGTGAATACGTACGCCGGAAAAAGGCCGATTATATTATGTATTCAAGGTATCCGGATACCGAGGCCATTACCGGAATATTTTTAGCAGAATATCAAGGGCCTATGCTGTTAAAGCAGCTTAACGTTGCACATTTTGAAGCGCCCCAATATCCGGCGCCCACCCTTACCCAGTCCTACCGTACAGATTTAAATAAAGTCAGCGGCTGGTTTACTCCGGACCGGGAAGGTAAGTTACAACTCTTTGCTTATGATGGCAGAGCATTTGAAAAAGTAGGCAAAATGGTTGATGATCAATTGGAGTTTGTGTGCTATTCCATCGATAACAGAACTATCGAATATATTTCCCCTTTTCCATTTATCATAAATTTTTCTTATTTCTTTAAGGCCAAAGCCACCTTAAATCATATTTATTGGGTACATTTAGCATTCTTTGATGCCAAACGCCAAAATATCCTGCTATCCTCCAGGCACATTCCCACCCATAACCTGATTACCTATTTTAACTGGCCGGTTAATCGAATAATCCAGGAGCATCATGTACATTTCCTGTCTCCGGAGATTAAGCCCCAAAAGTACCTGCTCAGGGTAGCTTTTACCCAGGAAGAGGATTTTGATGAGCATAATCCGGAAAAATATAAGTGGTTTGACTTGGGAATTATTAGCATAAAAAAAAGCCCGCTGGCGCCGCTTAATATACCGGATCCGGAAAATGAGAAATAAGAAGCGATAGCAGGAGAAAACCATCAAGCTGCTTAAGGAAGTGAATTATTATGAGTCATAAAGCCCCCAGAAAATCAATCGCGAAAAAAAAGCTGCCCCTCCCTGAAACCCCGACCCCTGAAATCAAAACCGAAGCCCCCCCACGAAAAACATTTCTGGGAAGTAGATCGCTGTTGTGTTTATCGTTATTTTTAGCGCTTTCTTGCCTGACCGTTTACTATAATGCCTTATCCAACGATTTCGTCTGGGATGACCGGCCGCTTATTCTTACAGACAGGATGATCAGGGATTTGCATAATGTACCCCAGGCATTTAAGCGCGATTTTTTTGATTTTACCGAAGAGGAAGATATAAAATACGGTTATTTCAGACCGATTGTAACCATATCCTACATGCTGGATTATACCATCTGGCAGGAAAACCCATTCGGTTTTCACCTTACCAATCTAATACTTCACATAGCCTGCACTATCTTCCTTTTCTTTATCTTCATTATGTTGGGAGTACCTCGTCCGGTGGCTTTTTTGGGCAGCCTCATTTTCGGAGTTCACCCGATTCATACCGAATCTGTCGCCTGGATTTCAGGGCGAACCGATGTATTATGCTGCTTTTTCCTGCTGCCTGCGCTGGGCTGCTATATCGCATACCGTAACCACAGCTTACCCCGGACACAACCCATTATGCCTCGCCTGTGCTACTTTCTATCACTCATCTTCTACAGCCTGAGCCTGTTAAGCAAAGAAATGGGGCTGGTACTAATACCTATACTCCTGGTCATGGAATGGCTATATTTTAACAAACCAGCTGAGGCTTTCCGGCAGGGCCGCATAAAGAGAATCACCCCTTATTTGCTTCTAACAGCGGGATATTTAAGCTGGCATTCCATGGAGGTCAGCCGTTTTAGCGCAAACCGGTTAAAACTGGATATGCTCAACCTGTATCCTACTATCCTTACTGCTTTTAAAGCCTTTTTGCTTTATGTGTTCAAGCTATTATTACCAATCCAGCTGAGCGCCTATATAAAATTGCCAATGCTTACCGGCACTGCTCAAGCTGAAGGGTTTTTCTATTTCCTGGTTTTCGCAGCCCTTTGTTATATCTTTATAGTTGCCGCCAGACACAAGGCATTGATAGGTCTCAGCGGAGGATTGTTTCTGGTCTCGATGGCGCCCCTTTTAAACATTATGCGAATTACCAGCCCGGTTGACATGGGGTTTACCATGGCGGAGCGGTTTATGTATATCCCCTCCAGCTGGTTTATTTTAAGCATGGCTATTACTTTGAATTGGGGTAACGAGCTGATTTTAAAGCGTTATCCTTCATATAGCAAGCTAACTGTGCTTCTGGTAGCGGTCATGATTGGCGCCCTGGGCTACCGGACGATATTACGTAATCGGGATTGGCGGGATGATGGAACACTTTTTAATGCCGAACTGGCCGCTCATAACGAATCTGCTCTGATTCACAGTAATCTTGGGAAATTCTATGCCCGTCAGGGCAAGTACGAAAAAGCCCTGTCCCAGCTAAAAAGCGCCCTCCGGCTGAGTCCGGATACTATAGGCGTACTAAATAATATGGGTCAAATACTGGTGGATATAGGACGCTTTAATGAGGCAATTCCTTATCTTAAAAGGGCAATTGAGCTTGATCCCTCAAAACATCAATTGCATAACAATTATGGTTTGGCTATGGCGGGCTTAGGGCATTACCGGGAAGCGCTTAAAGCATACAAGATCGCTCAAAGCATCCGGCCCACCTCAGCTCAGATTTATAATAATATGGGAGTAGCCTTTAAAAAACTGGGGGATTTTCAAAATGCGCTTAACAGCTATCAACGCGCTATTAAATACGATAAATACTATGCCGCACCCCATAAAAATCTGGCGATTTTGTATATGATTAATCTAAAAAAACCTGGTCTGGCCTTGCAGTCCCTGCATAAGAGCCTGCAACTGGACCCCGGTCAGCCCGAAGCTCCCTCAATGAAAAAACTCATCAAAAAATTAGCATCACCCTAAGCGCTCAACTGTCCCTTCAGGAAACGGTGAAGTTAAGCGTATAGGCTGCTTGCCTTACCGCATTGCTTTTTTGCTTGATATGGCCTATATTAAAGGAAATGGAATTTAGTCTATACAATTTGCCTTATTAATAATAGGCGTATAGCCCGCCGGTTAGCCGATAACCATGAAAATTGCCTTAACCCTCACCCCTTCTTATGCCGACAGGCAGCCGCTGCCGCATCTGGGATTGGCGGCTTTGAGCGCATATCTTGTCCAAAAGAACATCCAGGCCGATATGCTGGATTTAAATATCGAGTGCCGGGGTTATGCTTATGAGCCGCTGGCTTTAACTTCCGATAAGCTTTATGTGGATGAGATGCTGGATTTGCCCTTGCTGGCCACTCTGGTGCAATGGCATCGCCGGGGAAATCTGCGTAAGCAGTTAATGGATAAGGAAAAATATAAGCCGCTTTTCTTAGAATATGCGCTTGATTTTGGTTTTTCTCCCCCGGATTTTTTCTCCCGGATTCATTATTTCAACCTGTTGGCGCTTACCTGTGGCCGCCGGCTCATGGAGTATGATCTGGTCTGCTTTACCCTGTATCGCTCCAATTTATATTTTACGGCGCTCATAATACTGCTGCTGCGGGAGCAAAAGCCCCACATAAAAATAGCAATCGGCGGGCCCCAGGTTACCCAGAGTGAGCTTTGCTGTCGCTTCTTGCTACAGTTCGGGATTGCGGATGCGGTAATCCGGGGGGCCGGCGAGGAGAGCCTGGCTGAGCTTATTTTAGTCCTTGAACGGGGAACTGGCTTCCGGCATATTCCAGGGATAATGACCTACGATCAGTTGAAAACCTTTACTTATATCGCCCAGAAAGAAACCGGCGATTTGGATTATTTGCCGACTCCCGATTTTTCCAGATTCAAGCTCTCTAAATACACGCCGTTTACTTTGCCACTTTATACCAGCCGGGGCTGTCCCTATAGTTGCAGCTATTGCGCCCAGCAGCCTATGAGCCGCATGCGTTATCGCTCGCCTGAAAAAGTAATAGAAGATATAAAAAATTTAAAGCAGCAGCGCCGGGTGGCCTTCTTTCGTTTTGCCGACAGCCTTATGAATTCTCATCCGGCCCGGTTGGAGGAGCTGGCTGAGCGGCTGATTAAGGAAAAATCAGAGATTTTATGGCAAGCCTATTTCAGGGCTGATATCACACCTGCATTGGCTCGAAAATTAAGGCAGTCGGGCTTGGAATTTGTAACCATCGGGGTCGAATCCTTCTCCGATCCGGTGTTGGAGCGCATGCATAAGCGGTGTTCCAAGGCTGAGAACTTGCAGGCCATAGCTACCTTTTTAACTGCCGGAATTTCAGTAAAAGCCAACCTGATAGTGGCCCATCCGGGGGAGTCCGGGGAAGCATATCTTGAGACATTACAACATGCTGAGCGCTTAATAGACAAATATTCCAGCAATAGTAAGGCTAGTCTTAATAAGCCCGGTCTGAGTGTTTCGGTTTATCCCTTTCATGTAAGCCCCGGCAGTCCGGTTTATCATCGGCCGGCCGATTTCGGAGTCAGTTTGAGTTATGCTGATTTTGCCATAACCCACAAGTTGGATGATGATCTGGCCGAATTTATATACAAGGTGCCGACTACTTTTTCGGTGGCTGGGGTAGCAGCCGCTGAGGCATTCAAACGCTTTCAGGCGCTAAATGAGCTGGCTCAAAACACCAATCCTCTGTTGACCTCGGCGGCCGTAAAAAAACTTATTCGGGATGCGTTACGAGCGGATGATCGATTGTTTATGTTAAATAAACTGCCGGGCCGGGTGGTAGTTGGGGAACCGGCAACCCCGATGAGCATTTATCTGGAAATAGAAAAAACGGTAATGGAGCTGCCGGCCTTTGTACAGACAATACTTAAGCTATTAAATTCAGCCAGAGAAATTCCGGTTGGCGACTTGCACCGGCAGGTGACCCGGCTACATGTTGAAGTGAAACTGGATAATATACTGGATATGCTGGCGATACTAATTCATAACCGGATTATTCAACTGGCTTGTGATTAAGGGTGATGAGGTAAATTGGAGCGGGCAACGGGATTCGAACCCGCGACTCCGAGCTTGGGAAGCTCGTACTCTACCAGCTGAGTTATGCCCGCTTTCTAATTCGATCTACTCATAAATTCAGCTAACTTTTCAGCTTAAGCGGTTGAGCGGAAGTTTACTTAAAGCGTCCATTGTTGTCAACTGTTATTTGGTTTATACATTTGTTATTTGGTTTATACATTTTTTTGGCAAATTTATATTGACAATATTAAAACGGTGGTTTACAATTATCACGTTAACTAACCGATTGATATTGATTGAATAATTGAAATTAAAAGGTTTTTTGTTGACCTTACCCCCATTTTAATTTAAATAAAATATACTCGTGTTTTATTAGAGAGCGAAGATGTTGCTTTCCGGATTGAGCAGTTATATCCCTGTTTTGGTTTTTATGGCCATAAGCGGCGCCATTGGCTTTTTAATGCTTTTAATAGGGCGATTGTGGCGTCCGAGTCATCCCTATAAGGAGAAGCTCAGCCCTTATGAATGCGGGATTGAGCCGGAGGGAGATGCCTGGGAGAGGGTGATCCCCCGCTATTATGTGTATGCTATGTTGTTCCTGGCTTTTGATGTGGAGGCCTTGTTTTTATTCCCCTGGGCTATTGTGTTTGATAAGATAGGCTGGTTCGCTTTTATAGAGATGGTGTTATTTATAATCGTTTTGTTGATCGGGTTGGTATATGCCTGGGCCAAAGGGGCTTTGGATTGGCGTTATTAATTACATAAGGTAATATAACATGGGACTATTAGAGAATAAGCTGGCGCCAAATGTCATTACTACTAATATAGATGCGGTAATTAATTGGGCCAGGAAATCCTCGATCTGGCCATTTACCTTTGGCCTGGCATGTTGTGCGATTGAGATGATTAGTGTGGCTATGCCCAGGCATGATATTGCCCGTTTTGGCGCCGAAGTATTTCGGCCGACCCCCCGGCAGTCGGATCTTATGATTGTTGCGGGGACCGTGTCTTTAAAAATGGCGGAGCCCACGCTGCTTTTGTATCACCAAATGGCCGAGCCTCGTTATGTCATTGCTATGGGTACCTGTGCTTCTTAAGGGGGAGTGTTCGATACATATGCCGTGTTGCAAGGGGTAGATAAGATTATTCCGGTGGATGTTTATCTTCCCGGTTGTCCTCCCCGCCCGGAGGCATTGCTTTATGCATTTATGCGCCTTCAGGAAAAAATCAGCCGGAAACATAATTTAGTACGTGAACCTATTGTAGTAAGTTCCTGAACGGGGTTTCAAGCGGTTGAAAGCCTCCGCTGCCACACCGGAAAAATAATTGAGAGAGTTTTGGTGGCTAAAGAAAAAAATAGCGAAAATAAGATAATCCGGTTAATTCAGGATAAGTTTCCATCATTTATCGGTCAGGTAAATTTTCTTTCGGGGGAGACTATTGTCACCCTGAACAAAGATTGCATTTCAGGATTTTTGACCCTATGTCAATTCCTGCATGATCAGCCCGAAATCTGCTTAGACCTGCTTGCCTTTCTAACTGCGGTAGATAATTCAAGCTCCACCCCGACGCCGGAACATGGTTGTCGATATGAGTTGGTATATCAACTGTTTTCCATAAAGCATGAACAGTCTTTGCGGTTAAAGCTTCCGCTGGATGAACAAAATGGTGAACTAAAGGCCGGGTCGGTTACTCCGGTGTGGAAGAATGCTGAATTATATGAGAATGAGGTGTTTGATATGTTCGGTATTCAATTTGAGGGACATCCTGATTTGCTGCGTATGTATATGCCGGAGAACTGGCAAGGCCACCCCTTGCGCAAAGACTATCCGCTGAAAGGACGACAGTAATATGCCGGAAACATTAGCCCGCAGGGAATTGATACTCAATTTTGGCCCCCAGCATCCCAGTACCCACGGGGTGTTGCGAGTACTGTTGGCGGTGGACAGCGAATATATCAGGTGGTCGCAAATGCATTATGGCTATTTGCACCGGGGATTTGAAAAGCTGGCTGAACATAAGACATATGATCAGTTTATACCCATTACCGATCGGTTGGATTATGTTAATTCTCTTTTTAATGAGTGTGCTTATGTAATGACGTTGGAAAAAATGCTGGAGATCGAGGCGCCTGAACGTGCACAATATATACGGGTGATTATGCTGGAGCTCAATCGTATTGCCAGCCATTTGATATGGCTGGGGGTCTTTGGCCTGGATTTGGGTGCGATAACTCCGGTTATGTACACCTTTCGGGAGCGCGAACAGATAATAGATTTGTTGGAGCTGGTGACTGGCGCCCGGTTGACTTTTAATTATATGCGCGTAGGCGGGGTAAAACTGGATTTCCCGGAAGGTTTTACAGATAAAGTGCTGGCCTTTTTAGAGGGAGGCTTTTTTGAGAAGATCGCCGATTATGACACCCTGCTCAAGCAAAACCGGGTGTTTCTGGCTCGCACCAAAGATGTCGGCCGGATATCTGCTGAAGAAGCCATAAATCATGGTATTACCGGACCTATTTTGCGAGCCACCGGAGTGAAACGGGACTTACGCAAAAATGAGCCTTATCTAATCTACGATAAATTGGATTTTGAGGTGCCCATTGGTCAACAAGGGGATTGTTATGACTGTTATCTGGTCCGATTAGAAGAGATACGCCAGAGCGCCGGCATGGTTATTCAGGCGATTAAGCAGTTGCCCGCAGGCGACATCATGAACCGTGATTTACGTATCTACCGGCCGCCCAAGGAATGCATTTTTGATAATGTGGAATCCCTTATTCAATATTGTTATCTGGCTATGGAAGGTATTTCTATCCCCCGGGGAGAGGTATACTCCCGCATCGAAAGCCCCCGTGGTGAAATGGGGTACTATATTATCAGCGATGGTAGCAACAAACCCTACCGTATGTTTATTCGTGTCCCTACATTTACTAATTTGTCAATCGTACCCAAGCTGGTTGAGGGACGGCTGATAGCCGATTTGGGCGCCATTATTGGTGCTTATGATTTGGTAATGGGTGAGTGTGATAAGTGATGACAGGTATGGCCCCAGACACAGCCTGTTTTCCGGCTCATGCTGACGGCAGCCAAAATCAAAAGGTAACCATATTTAGTGGGTTATGTCCGGTTACACTTAAAGGAAGGATCAGATGGCTGAAGAGTTTATTACTTTAACCATAGATGACATTCAGGTCAGCATTGAAAAGGGGAGTACTATTCTGGATGCGGCCTGCAAACAGAATATCTATGTGCCCACACTTTGTTATCAGCCCAAGCTGACCCGTTTTGGGGCTTGTCGCTTGTGTCTGGTAGAGATAGAGGGTTTCCGTAAGCTGGTAGCCGCCTGTACCACCCCGGCGACTGAGGGCATGGTAGTGCATACCAGGACTTCCGAAATCGACGCTATGCGGAAGACGGTGGTGGAGTTGCTGCTGCTGCATCACCCGCTGGATTGTTTGACTTGCGATCGTGGCGGGGATTGTGAACTACAGAAACTGGCCTTTAATCTGCGGGTTTCAGATGATCGTTTCGGCTTCAAGGTAGAAGAATATCCGGTCGACGACAGCAATCTGTTTATACAGCGAAATTTCAAGAAATGTATGTTATGCGGCAAATGCGTGCGGGCCTGTGATGAGGTTCGCAACGTCGGCGCCCTGGGTTTTTTTCAGCGTGGGTTCAGCACGGTAATCGGCTACCCTTATAACAAGTTAGTAAATTGTGAGTATTGTGGTCAGTGTCTGTCTGTCTGTCCGGTAGGGGCGCTCATCAGCAAACTATCGGCCTTCGAGGCCCGTCCCTGGGAGGTAGATCAGGTACGCAGTGTTTGTGCTTATTGCAGTTGTGGCTGTTCGGTTATCTTAGAACACAAGCGGGACAAATTGATTAAGATTTCCTCCAGAGAGGGCATAGGCGCTAATGACGGCTTGTTGTGTCTTAAAGGACGCTTCGGTTATGATTTTGTAAGTGCGGATAATAGGTTGACCACTCCGCTGGTAAAGACTGATAAAGGTTTTATGCCGGTTGGTTGGGCGGAAGCTTTGGAATTTGTAGCTAAGCGGTTTAATCAGATAAAACGGGAACAGGGGGCGGCGGCAATTGCCGGAATCGCCGGTTCCCGGTGTACCAATGAAGAGAATTATCTGTTTCAAAAATTCATGCGCGCTTGTATAGGCACCAATAATGTGGATAATTATGCCCGCCTGGAACATGCTCCCTCGGTGACCGGTTTGATGCGCAGCCTGGGAGTAGCCGCCACTACCAATTCGCTGGCCGAATTATGCCGGACCGATGCTATCTTATTAGCCGGTTCTAATATTACGGCCTCGCAGGTGATTGCCGGTATATTCATCAAGCAGGCGGTTCGCAATCACGGCACTAAGCTTATTGTCATTGACCCGCGCTCTATGGAAATAACGCGTTTTGCCGATGTCTGGCTGCGGCCCAAACCCGGTACCGACCTGGCGGTAATCAATGGACTCCTGCACATTATCTTAAAATCAGGTTGGCACCAGCAGCAGTTTATAGCGGAGTATACCCTCGGATTTGACGAATTCAGTAAATCCATAGCGAAGTTTACCCCTAAACGGGTTGAGGCATTAACCGGAGTGCCCGCCGCACAATTAGAGCAGGCAGCTCAAATCTTTGCCCAGGCTGATACGGGTGCGGTAGCTTATGGTATGGGAATTACTCAGCAGCCGTATGGCCTGGATAATGTCTCGGCCTTAATCAACCTGAGCCTGCTCACCGGCAAATTAGGCCGGGAACATTGCGGCATTTATGCTTTACGCAGCAGTTGTAATGTTCAGGGGGCTTGTGATATGGGAGTGCTGCCCGATTATCTCCCGGATTACCAAAGTGTAGCGCAAGCGGAACACCGACAGAAATTTGAGCAGTCATGGGGAGTTAAGCTGCCGGCTGATAAGGGCTTATATTTACCCCAAATGCTCATCAAAGCTCAAGCCGGTCAGCTATCCGCTATGTATATTATGGGGGAGAACTTAATCCATGCCTACCCGGATTATAATCAGGCCCTTAGTGCCTTGAAATCGCTGGATTTTTTGGTGGTTCAGGATATTTTCCCTACCGATACGGCTAAGTTGGCCGATGTAATACTTCCGGCAGCCAGCTATGCTGAAAAGCTGGGAACATGCACCAATATGGAGCGTAGGGTGCAGCAGGTAAGGCCGGCAGTGCCAGCGCCGGGTGAGGCCAAAGCTGATTGGGAAATTCTGGTTGAACTTTCACGAGCCACAGGCTTGGCTATGAACTATACATCTCCGGCAGAGGTGATGGCTGAAATAAGCCAGTTACTGCCTGATTACCGAGACATCAATTATAAACGTCTGGCAGGCGACGGGGTATTCTGGCCCGCTCAGGATGGTGAGGGTGAGGGTGAGGGACAGAGATATTTTACTTTTGAGGATTTTGCTGAGGGAAAAGGGCGCTTTTCGACATCGGAATATCATCCGCCGGCGGGTGAGGAGAATTATCCCTTTATTTTGATTACCGGGGGTATTTTATTTCACCATGCTACCGGTACCATGAGTCGTCGTACCAAGGGGTTGTCTTATCTCTGCCCTGAAGGGTATATAGAGATTAACCCGGAGGATGCTGATAAGTTGGGGATTAAAGAAGGTGAATTAGTGGAGGTGGTTTCCAGTGTCGGTCGGGTTCAGGCTAAGGCTAAAGTGGATGATCGCTATCAACCCGGAATAGTATTTATGCCCAACCATTTTGCCAATATGCCGGTGAATAAACTGATTAAGGTGAAATTAGAAACTGTTTCGCATCTGCCGGCCAGTAAATACACCTTGGTGGATATCCACAAGTTAGGGGTGTAAGTACCCAGAGGGGTACAGGTACCCAGAGGATTAATTATGGTGGCGGAAAGTGAATTAAAATCTATCGCTTTATTTGCGACATTAAGTGAGCCTGAACTGGCAAAAATAGGCGCCCTGCTGGAGCGAAAAGCTTATAAACAGGGTGATAAGATTTATGCCGAGGGAGAGCCGGGCGGGCAGCTTTGCATTATTCGACAGGGTCAGGTGGCTATTACCCGGATTATTCATGAAGGTGAGAAGAAGAATTTTAATAACTTTAGCCGCGGGATGTATTTCGGCATTATCTCTTTGATCGACGGCCGGCCGCATTCGGCTACCGCTACGGCTACTGCGGATACAGAGTTATGGGTGTTGAGTAAGACGGATTTTGACCGCCTGGTGGAGGATAATCCGGCCAGCGGTATAAAAATATTAAAAGAGGTGGTCCATCCCTTGTGTCAGTATATGCGTCAGATGAACAACAGGTTTATGGATATGATTCAATACGTTTCTCTGGATCGGTAACTATGTGTGCAGAAAGCAATAAAGAGTGTTGTAAGCCCAAAATTGCGGTGGACTTAACGGCGGCAAATGAGATACTCGATCAGTATCGAGGTAAACCCGGTGCGCTGATTCCGGCTTTGCAGAAGGTGCAGGAGCACTATCGCTGGCTTTCCCAGCCATTGGTTGAACATATCGCCCGCGAGCTTAATATGTTTTTAAGTGAAGTCTACGGAGTTGTAAGTTTTTACTCCCAGTTTTATACCAGCCCGCGCGGCGAATATACCATTCAGATCTGTCGTGGTACAGCCTGCCACGTCAAGGGTTCCCTGCGGATTCTGGAACAGTTGGCGGCGGAGCTGGGGGTTGAGCCTGGCGAAATGACCAGGGACGGTAAATTCACGGTCGAGGAAGTTAATTGCATCGGCGCTTGCGGTATTGCGCCGGTTATAGTAGCCGGCGGCAAGACCTTTGGCTCGCTTACCGTAGCCCAGGCATTAGCGGCTATACGGAATTTCGATAGTGGGGTATAGTCCCTTGGATTTGCCAAGCCCCCTCATCGGAGGGGAGCTTAAGCACACAACGTCCTTAAAAACTTAGTTTGCTAAAAAGCCCTTAACGGGAAGCTGATAAGTCTAAAGTCTACAGTTAACTGTGATTTTATTGGTAATAAAGCCCGACTTAGTCGGGTTAAAGTAATTTTTTTTGCATAAAAACCTGTGTTTACTTTTGATAGTCAGGAAGAGACAGGCTATGCCTAAAGCAGCAGCAACTAAAAAGACCAAACAAAAACCGGTACCAAAAGACATGGCAAAGGTCATGATATGTATGGGTACGGGTGGCATGTCGGCCGGCGCCGGGGAAGTCTTTGCTGCTTTTGAAGAAGGCCTGGCTCAACGCAATATTTCGGCTACCATCGGCCCTCGATCATGTAAAGTCAAGCGCACCGGGTGTCGAGGCTTATGTGCCATGGATGTGCTGGTGGATATAGATATCCCTGAATTAGGGCTACATACTTATAAACAGGTAAAATCTGAGATGGTCCCGGAAATCATCGATCAGCATATTCTGGAGTTACAGCCGGTTGAGAAATGGTTGACCGGTGATGATTATCATAAGTTTCATGACAAGCAGCAGCGCATGGTAATGTTTAAATGCGGTATCGTAGATCCGGAGAGTATCGATGATTACATAGCTGAGGGTGGGTATAAGGCATTAGCCAAGGCCCTTAAGATGGAGCCGGAAGAGGTTATCGAGGAAGTAAAAAAATCCGGTATTCGTGGCCGGGGCGGAGCCGGTTTTCCTACCGGAATGAAGTGGGGATTTTGTCGGGCTGCACCAGGTAACCTGAAGTATATTATTGTTAATGCCGATGAAGGTGATCCGGGAGCTTTCATGGATCGAAGTTTACTGGAGGGTAATCCCCATTCAGTGCTGGAGGGATTGATTATAGGGGCTTATGCCATTGGCTGTCTCAATGGTTATTTCTACTGCCGGGCTGAATATCCGCTGGCCTTGAGGCGGCTGGAAATTGCAATTAAAGAAGCTAATGAGCATGGATGCCTGGGTGAAAATATATTGGGTAGCGGCTTCAGCTTTCAGGCAGCCATAAAAGAGGGAGCCGGAGCCTTCGTGTGCGGCGAAGAGACGGCCCTGATGGCCTCTATCGAGGGGAAACGGGGGATGCCCAGACCTCGACCGCCCTTTCCCGCCCATCAAGGTTTATGGAAAAAACCCAGCAATATAAATAATGTGGAAACCTTTGCCAATATACCCTTTATTATCAATAATGGCGGGGATTGGTACGCCTCGCACGGAACGGATAAGAGTAAGGGCAGCAAGGTTTTTGCCTTAACCGGCAGGATAAAGAACACCGGCTTGATTGAAGTACCCATGGGCATCACCCTGAAAGAAATTGTATTCGATATTTGTGGCGGGGTGCCGGGCCGTAATCGCGAATTCAAAGCCGCCCAGATGGGTGGCCCGTCTGGCGGTTGTATTCCCAAGGAATTAATAGATATACCCATAGATTATGATTCTCTGGTAGAGGCCGGTGCGATTATGGGTTCAGGCGGGGTGGTGATTATGGACAACACCGCCTGTATGGTGGATATGGCTCGCTTTTTTCTGGCCTTTACTCAGCAGGAATCATGCGGCAAATGCGTTCCCTGCCGTATCGGTACCAAAACCATGCTGGAGATTCTTACGCGAATTACCGAAGGCAACGGTAAAGAGGGAGATGTTGAGTTGCTGGTGAGTCTGGCAAATGATATTAAGGGTTCATCCCTGTGCGGCTTGGGTCAGACAGCGCCTAATCCGGTACTTTCCACCATTCGCTATTACCGCGATGAGTATGATGCTCATATAAGAGAAAAACGTTGTCCGGCGTGTGCCTGCAAAGCGTTGCTCAAGTTTGAGGTAATAGAAGATTTGTGCAAGATGTGTGGTATTTGTCTCAGGCAGTGTCCGGTTGAGGCCGTAATCTGGAAACCTAAGACTAAAGCGGTAATAGTGAAGGATAAGTGCATCAAATGTCAGACTTGTATTGATGCGTGTCCTTTTCTGGCGATAAATTAAGGGAGATTATGATGGTAACCAGGGAACAGCTAAAGGATATACCCCTATTTGAGGGATTAAGCCCGGCGGAGCTGGATAATGTGGCTAAGTACCTGGAGCTGAAAGAATATGCTAAGGGAGACACTGTTTTTAACGAAAACACAGCGGGACATAAGCTGTATATTATCCAACAAGGCAGGATATGTATTAACAAGAAAATTAATAAGGCGGAAGAACAGAACATGGCTGTTTTAAGGGATGGAGAGTTTTTTGGCGAGATCTCCCTTTTTGACGGTAAACCCCATTCTGCTACCGCAGTGGCCTTAAAAGACAGTTCTGTTTTTACCCTTACCTCGGAACAATTTGAGTTGCTGCTGGCGCAAGATGCTTCCAGCGGCTATAAATTACTGCACCGTATTTGCCTGGGTATCTGCCGGTTGCTGCGTCAGGTGGATGAAAAATTTATTGATATGATTAAGTTCGTCTGGGAATTTGGAGCAAAAACATAACATATCAGGGCGCCTTGAAAAAGGGGACATGTCCCCAAGGGGTCTTTTGACCCTAATTTTTAAGGTGTCCATTATATTAAGCCGGAGTAATTGGATTTGATACATTTATTCTTTTTAATGTTTTCCTTGATCGCCGTAATTGCTTCATGGCGGGTAGTAGCGGCAAAGCACATAATCCATGCTGTTTTATGGCTGGTGGTTACCTTTTTCTCCACGGCATGTTTATTTGTTATGCTGGGAGCCGAGTTTTTAGCCGCTATTCAGATTCTGGTATATGCGGGCGCCATCATAATTTTATATGTATTTGCTATTATGTTGGTGAATGTTAAAGACTTGGATATAAAGGCCCATTTTCATAAACACCGACGCCTGGCTAAGTTGTTGGGCCTGGTAATCTTTGCTGAGCTGGGGCTGGTGTTTTTGCAGCGTTTTACGTTTTTACAGGCAAAAGGGCCATTGGCTGTCCAGCAGGCTGAATGGGGAGGAAATTCCGAAGTAATCGGGCGCCTGCTGTACACTGATTATATTTTGCCCTTTGAATTGGCATCCATAATCCTTTTAGTGGCCATCATCGGAGCGGTAGTGCTGGCCATTACTCAGGAGAAGCGGGCATGATTTCATTAAATTGGTACTTAGTGGTGAGCGCGTTATTATTTTGCATCGGCTTAATAGGGGTGTTGGTTAAGCGCAACGTGATAATGGTATTCCTCTGCCTGGAATTAATGCTTAATGCAGCCAACCTCAGTCTGGTGGCTTTTTCAGATTATCTGGGTAATATTCAGGGACAGATTTTTACTATTTTTAATATTACCGTAGCTGCGGCCGAAGCGGTGGTAGGGCTGGCCATCATCATTTCTCTTTATCGCAATCGGGCAATGACTAATGTAGATGATTTCAACCTGTTGAAATGGTAGATATAATCTGGTTTTGAAGGCAGGGTTTTCTCTGTTTGATATAAGAATATTTAATTAATGCTTTTTGCAGATTATCAGGGCGTAGAAGTTTTATTGTAGTAGGAGAAGGGGGCGTAGTTGGAATTATTAGTTATAATTCTTATACCTGTTATCAGTACCATTCTGATTTGTACCATTGGTCGAAAGTCCATCTGGCTGAGAAACACATTAGTACTGATTCCGGCGGTGGTGGATTTCATTCTGATAGCCTACTTAGTCCGGCAGGTAATCAACGGCGCCAGTTACTCCCTGAACCTGGTAGACCTCCCCTATTTTGCCATTAAGTTCAGTATAGATCCATTCTCAGCCTATATGGCCTTATCCATGACCTTCCTGTGGATACTCACCGACATTTATTCTTTCGGTTATATGGCTCATGAACACGCCCAAATTAGCTATTACGCCTCGCTTACTCTTAACATAACCGCCGCCATGGGCATTGTATTTGCCACTAATTTAATAACCTTCTTCATATTTTTTGAGTTGTTGACCATTGCAGTTTATCCGCTGGTGGTCCATGAGGAGACAGAGAAGGCATATAAAGCCGGCATTATGTATGGGGTTTATCTGCTGTCCGGTGGGGCGGCGGTGTTGTTTGGCACGGTTATCTTGTATAACCTTACCGGTACCATACAGTTTGTGCCCGGCGGTATTCCGGCATTAGCTTCCCAAAGCAAGTTTATGCTTACCGTACTGTTTGTCTTGTTTACCGTTGGTTTTGGCTTTAAAGCCGGGTTGGTGCCATTGCATACCTGGCTGCCGGAAGCGATGATCGCCCCTACGCCGATTAGTGCGTTGTTACACGCAGTGGCAGTGGTAAATGTAGGCGTATTCGGTTTTATCCGGGTGATTTATAATGTATTTGGCGCCCAACTTTATCAGCAAATGGGTTTCCACCATGTTATTGCCGTGCTGGCCTCGATTACCATTATTTATGCAGCGGTTAAAGGTCTGCGGCAGAAGGAAATCAAGCAGATGCTGGCCATGTCTACGGTTAACCAGCTTTCGTTTATGTTAATCGGGATAGCATCTGTATCCCTGGCCAGTCGATTGGGAGGACTGCTTCACATTTATTTTCACGCTATTATGAAAATCACCCTGTTCTACTGCGCCGGGGCCATTATGACCCAAAGCAAAAATAAGTATTTGTCCAAAATGGGTGGATTGGCTAAGCATATGCCCATTACCATGACTTGTTTTGCCATTGCCGCCATTGGCATAATCGGTTTGCCTCCGGTATGCGGTTGGGTCAGCAAATGGTACTTGATGGAAGGCTATTTTAATCAGGGAGAGCCTATATTCTCAATCATCCTTATATTGAGCGGGGTTATCGAACTGGGCTTTTTTGCGCCGCCGATAATAGCGGCCTTCTTCAAAGAAGAGGAACCGGGAGCCTTCCAATTCGAACGCGATACCTCCAAGTTCGGCAATGAAGCTCCCTGGACAATGTTGCTGCCGATTGTAATCGTGACTATTCTGGCGGTTGTTTTCGGGGTGTGGGGTTCGGTTCCCCATTATCTTGTTAAACCGGCCTTAGCCGGACTTATGGGTCAGAGTTTTTAGTCTGATCTATTCATGAATTCAGCTAACTCAAGTGGAAGCTGACAAACTTAAGGCGCTGAACCAAATATGGTTTTGCTGGTAATAATGCCCGCCCTTGTCGGGTTAAGGAAGTCTCATGGATAGTTATTTACCTTTTTTAGCTGTGTTGATTCCGGTAGTAGCCGCTCCGCTGGCGGGTATTTTGTCGGATAAGGTCAGCAACCGCTTTACGGTGCTTTGTACGGTGGTTACCTTTCTGGTAGTAGCTAAAATGTACCCGCTCGTCAGTCAAGGCTTGATTTTAGAGCAGGCATTCGATACCGGGTTGCGGCTGAAACTATCATTTATGGCGGATTCTTTGAGCCTGCTGGTGGGGATGGCGAGTATTGGCCTATGGATGCTGGCCAGTTTCTATTCAGTAGAGTATATGCTTCATGAGCATCATCAGCGCCGCTATAATCTGTTCTCGCTATTATCCCTGGCGGGAACCCTGGGAGTGGTGTTTACCCGCAATCTGTTTACCCTGTATATTTTCTTCGAGATGTTGAGTATGGCTTCTTATGTGATGGTGGTGCATGAGCAGACTAAGGAGGCAAATAAGGCCGGAGTTAAATATCTCTTCATGGGTATCGGCGGCGGCCTGATTTTACTTCTTTCAATAGTAGCCACTTACAGCATTACGGGAACCTGCGATCTGGTAGAGTTGGCCCGCATGAAGAATGCCCTGGCGGGTCATCCTTATACCCCCTTAATACTGTTTGGGTATGTAATTGGATTCGGCGCTAAAGCGGGTATTTTTCCGGTACATATCTGGCTGCCGGACGCCCACCCGGTGGCGCCTTCTCCGGCTTCGGCCCTGCTTTCGGGAGTCATGATCAAGGCCGGCGCCTATGGCATCATCCGGGCTGTTATTACTATAGTAGGCCTGGAGGTACTCGGGCAGCAGCCGATAATTCTAATAATAATGGTAATGGGAATGATCAATATCTTTCTCGGTTCGGCCATGGCTATGAAACAGACAGATATAAAGCGTATGCTGGCATATTCCAGTATTTCCCAGATCGGGTATATTATTCTGGGCCTGACATTGCTGACTCCTTTGGGGTTGCTTGGCGGGGTGGTGCATATTTTTAATCACGCCATTATCAAGGGCACCCTGTTTCTGTGTGCGGGAGCCTTTATCCACCAACTGGGGGTGCGTCAACTGGATGAGCTTAAGGGAATCGGTAAACGCATGCCTCTGACCACGCTTTGTTTTTCTATGGGAGCCTTGTCTATGATAGGTCTGCCGCCCTTTAACGGTTTTATCAGCAAATGGTTTCTGGCTTTGGGAACCTTACAGGTAGCTAAAGCCGGTTCCTATAATATGGGAATTGGAATATTGGCGCTGCTGGTGTTGCTCTTAAGCAGCTTTATGAATCTGATATATTATGGCCCTATAGTTTATAGGGCTTGGTTTGCAGAAGCAGATACGGGAAAAATTAAAGGAACCGCTGAACAATCAAGTTCAGATCCCGGGCTTTGGATGATGGTGCCGTTATTGATTTTGGGGTTTGGCACCTTGTTTTTCGGGATTTTCCCACAATTGCCGGTGCAACTGGCGCGGCAGTTCAGTTTGTTATGTTTTCGATAAAGGGTATTGCGTTGATACGAAAATCCTGGTTTTGGTGTATGCCGGTTATAAGCTCGGCGCTGATTGCCGGTTCGGTGTGGGCCTCCGGTGGGGAAGGCGGCGGGGGCGGGGAAACCGCCGGGCATGGGGTGCCCTTTTCCTATATAGTGGGTTGGCTGATGTTGTTGTGTGTGCTGGCGGTTGGCTGGCGGGCGTATAAGAAGACCCGCCCCGCCGCTGAGGTTGCCTCAGGGGAATCTGCCCCGGCGGTACATCGAGGGGCGGCGGCGCCGGCGCTGTTGATGCTGGTGGTGGCGGCTTTGTTTTTAACCGAGAGTTTATCGGCCATGGGCAGTTATCATGAGTCGTTTTTATTGGCGTGGCCGCGCTTTTTGCTTAAAATGGGCGGCGGGGTGTTATTGATGTTTTATGGTCTTAGTTTCATGCATGGGCATGATGAGCATTAGGAGAGCAGTGTGAGTCGTTTTAGAATCATACCGTTGGTGGCGGCGCTGATGTTGTTTAGTCTGGGGCTGGGGGGGCTGGGTATGGCCTGGGCTGAGCAGAGTCATGAGCCGGCGCAAGAGGCGGCGGTTACTGAACATGCGGTGGCGGAAGAGGGCCATGAATATGTCGGCGGGGAGGGTACCAAGGCCCCGCTGTTGACGCCCGCGGTGAATGTTCGGGCGCTGTTCCCGATGCTGGCCATTCTGGCGCCGCTGCTGGGTGCGCTGGGGATATTGCTTGGCGGCCGGAATCCGGGCTTACGCAAAGGTTTCTTGGTGGGTGGTTGCGGGCTGAGTTTCATTATACTGCTTTATATGTTTTACCCGGTGATAAGGGGGGTGAATATCGGCGGGCGTTTCTATCAGGGGTTGGGGGCTGAGTTTTCTTTCCTGCCCGGTTTCCCGATGACTTTTAAGGTGGATGCGGCGGCCCTGGTGGTAGCCCTGGTGACTTCCTTCCTGTGGCTGGTGACGGCCATCTACAGTATGGATTATATGAAGATCGAGGGTAAAGAGGCCCGCTTTGCCTTCTTTAGTCTGCTGACCTTGTCGGCCGATCTGGGGGTTTTGCTGGCCGGGGATTTCCTGACCCTGTTTTTCTTCTTCGAGGGATTGGTAATCTTCCCTTACGTCCTGCTGGCCCACCGGGAGGATGAGGGGGCGTTGCGAGGGGCCAACAATTACCTGTACTTAGGGCTGCTTTCAGGGCTTTCGCTGATATTGGGGATTATGCTGCTCTATAACTATACCGGCAGTGTGGACATCAAGCTCCTGGGGGTGGTGGCCGGCAAGCAGTTGACGCCCAGCATCAAGTACTGGATTACGGCTTTGATGATCGCCGGTTTCGGGGTGAAGGCCGGGATTATTCCGCTTCATATCTGGATGCCCACCGCTTATCCCAAGGCGCCCAATACCGCCTGTGCGCTCTCTTCGGGGGGCATGATAAAGGCCGGCGCCTATGGCATCTTCCGGGTAGTGAATATGCTGTTTGTGCCTCAGATTTGGAATAAGCTGCAACTGATACCTTTAGAGACTATCGGCTATACCGTAATCTGGATAGGCACGGTTACTATGTTTCTGGGGGTTTTGTGTGCTTTAATCTCGGAGAACTCCAACCGGATGCTGGGCTTTCACAGTGTGTCACAGATGGGTTACATCGTGATGGGCATCGGTTGCGCCGCCTATATGGGGGCTGATGGGGCCATGGGTCTGGCGGGCGCCCTCTATCATATCGTGAACCATGCCTTGTTCAAGGCCAGCTTGTTTCTGTGTGTGGGGGCGGTTTTCTTCCATACCCGCGAGCTTAACATGTACAAACTGGGTGGTTTATGGCGCAACATGCCGGTAGCGGCAATCGGGCTGTTTATCGCCGTGTGTGGCATTTCCGGTATTCCCGGTTTCAACGGCTTTGCCAGTAAAACCATGCTGCATCATGCGATTCTGGAAGCTTATGAACATTCAGCCCAGTTATTGGGCGGGGTTAAGGACATCAAACTCAAATTTGTAGAGATTATTTTCATGCTCACCGCCGCCGGCACCTTCGCCTCCAACATCAAGCTTTTTATGCTGATCTTTATGGGTAAGCGCCGGCCGGAGCATGATGCGGTGCCTAAGTCGCCGCGCTTTATCAGCTGGGCCATTATAATGCTGTCGGTCAGCATAGTATTGATCGGGCTGTTTCCCAACTGGCTGTTGAACAACTTTATCGGGCCGGCCCTGGGGGCCTTCAATTTTAATCCCAACTCCCAGGGATACCAACTGATATATAACCTGCAAAGCGCCCAGCCAAAGTCCTTGTTGCCGCTTTTATATACGGTGGGCCAGGTGGCGGGCGCCTGGTCGCAGGTATTGCACAACCTGACAGGAGTCGGTACAGCCGTACTCCTGGGAGGCATGTACTTCATACCCGGAATCTATCTGGGCTGGTTCCACATCCAGGTACCGCTGAAACTCCAATTCGAATATTACTATGTCCTGATTTTCCGGGGCTTCAAGTGGGTTTGCCTCAAGCCTGTTTCGGCTTTTTCTGAAATGATAGATCGTATTGTGCCGGCATTACTAACCGATATGTGGCTGCCATTATCTAATCCAGTTTCTTCATTATCCGCCCGAATAAATAATTACATAAATAATCACCTGCCCGGCACGGATCCGGCTACAACCTCGACCGCACAAGGGGAAGAATCCGTCAGCCGGACTTATACAAAAGTCCATGCCAGATTCAGCTTCAAGTTTGAACGTCCCCGTACCAGGAAGGAACAGCCCTGGCAATTAATCGTAGCCGGAATATATCTGCTGTTCTCCGATATCGCCGCCAAATTTGATTTCGGGGTATTGGATAGAATTGTAAATGAAATAAGCCGGCTGACACACCTGATCAGTAAGGCTTCACTCTTCATCGATACTCATATAATTGAAGGAATTATTAATGGAACCGTAAAGTCGGTAGATAATAGCAGTAACCTGTTTAAGCGGGCTCAAACCGGAAGGATTCAAAATTATTTATTTACCATCTTGTTAGGATTATTGGCTATCGTCACTTTATATGTATGGGAATTATGGAATTACAAATAAGCATTTTTCAGTATATTTGCTGTTTTTAACATATAGCAACGCTGTTATAGTAATACTTAGCGTGATTTTTACTGGATTTGTGACATAAGTAACCATAAATAGTGCTGGTTCACGGTACCTAAAAACCAATAATCCAATCAGTGCCTATCAGGTATTACCGGGTGCTTGGCATTGATTCATGCTTATAATTCAAGCATATACCCCCTGCTACCGGTATCATTTTCCCTTTATTACAAAACTATACGCTAAATTCTTGGGTGGGAAATTCAATTTTTTAAAAAATTGCTTAACAAATTTATTATTATTTGGTATAATGTAAATGTAGCGTGACATTTTTAAAGACTTGTTTAGGTTGAATGTTTAAGGTTGCGGACATGGATTAAGAAGAAAATGGGAACTTTCAGGCTTAAAAAATTACTGACCCAATCTGGTTTTACCTTAATAGAATTTATGATTGTTATAGTATTAATAGCAATTTTAGCTGCGGTTGCATATCCGACTTACATCAGATACATAAACCACGCTAAGGCGGCTGAGGCTCCCAACGTCATGACTGCACTGATTGAATATGCCGAAGGTTATGCGCGGGCCCATCCTGAAATTACCACTACCGCTACTTATGCCGATTGGGGTATGTTAGGTACAGATGCAGAGACTGACATTGTCGATGGTGATTGGGTGGAAGAGGTGGTGGGAAATAACAATGAATATTTCGACTATTTCTATAACGTGGATTGCGACATTGTCAACGGTACCTATACTGCTACCGGCCCCTGTATATTCGCCGCCGGAAGAGGCGGTGAATTTGCAGCGGAAGATGAACTGGTATATTTCTTAGACCCACTGGGCAACGGAACTATCGGTAATAACTGGTGGTCAGCCAATGAACGGCTGGTCGACATAATACCGGATTGATCATTACCCTTAAGTCAAGTAAGGCACATAATTATGAGGAAAATATATTACTGCTTAGCCTTGCTTCTCTTTCTGGGTTGTTGGGGCTGTAGCGTACCACTTAAAACTACTATTCTAAAGCCCAAAGAATCTGATTTTAGAAATTATTCCATTCTGAAGATAACCGATTTAGTAAATGCTTCAGACATAGAGGTATTAATTACACTTCCCGATAGGTTAGCCGAAGAAATCAGAAGCCGGGAATTATTCGATAAAGTGGAAAGAATTAAAAAAGTAACCAGGGCTTCCGGCGATAGACGCACCCTGGAACTTAAATTGACTGTGGTGGATTATAACCCCGGAACTACAGATAAAGGAGTCTGGTGGGGGGGCCGTATTGTCATCCAGTGTTCCATTATAGAAAAAATAACCAATAGCGAAATATTCAGAAGTGAAATGAGTCGCCCCCTTGATGTATATATGGCCAAAGACTTTGAACGTGGCTTTCTGGAAGTAAGTAACCGTATAGTTGAAGAGACTGCTAATCTTATAGAACAGAACTGGTAAGCCAAATACTACCCTTTAGCTTATTTTTTACCGAAAATTCCCAAAAGGCCCTTTTTGCCGGTCTCTTCCTGTCCAGTTTCGGGAGGGGACGCCGCTTCAGGTTTGGGCGGCGGCGTTTCTTCTCCTACTTCTATACTATAAGACTCGTCAGACGTTAATTCTCGCACCCCAAAGGCAGTCCGCTTCAACTGGTCTATTAAATCTACCGATCCCATTATATTATGTTTTATATGCTTGATCAGCAAAGCTTCCTCTTGTTTGCTCAGGGAGATATTAAGATCCTGCTGTAGAATATTCAAATTGGAAAGCTTGTCTATTCCGCTGATACTTGATGTCATTGTGGTATTCAGGTAGAACTTTCTGGTCTCTTCCTTGGTTTTGTCGTCAAGCACCCCGTCGGCCCAGTTGTTATAATCAAGAATTTTTAAGGCCATATTTACGAACTGAAAATCTGAATAATTATGTCTGTCCAATTTCACTTTTGAAAACTTATCGTAATAAGATAGTATATCCGTCCCTTTTAATAAGTCGGCCAGCATGGAAAAACAACTTTCCACCCTTTGTCCATTCCTCACCTGTTCGTATTCTTTATCTAAGAGATCAGACTCCTGGATGGCTTCAATTAAAGGATGTATGTCGCGGGGAGCTAGTTTGATGTTAAGTTTTTCCAGTATTGCCTGGTCCTCTTTTATTTTCTGCTCACATTCAGGGTCTGTGAGCAACGCGATCATTTTTTTTATCACGAACTCTTTAACAATTTCTTTTTCTTCATGATTTAGCCCTAGGCCCTCTGTATTCATTACCCCTTATCCTCTTTTAAGATGGGTTAAAGGAAAAATCCTTCTTTATTAATCAGTGGCTGCCACTACCATTTCTTCCATGGCATCTATTAAATCTACCAGGCCTCCTATTCTATCCTTTACATGCCGGCTCAATTCGTTTTTTTCATTTTCAGTAATGGGAATTTTTAACTTATTGTGCAGGATATCAAGATTAGAAATTTTATTTTCCCGGTTTAGTTTCGGATCTAAAAAAGTGTTAAAATAAAGTCGTTTAATCTTACGGCTGGTAGCTTCATTAATAGCCGAGTGATTCCAGTTTTTATGATCCAGGATATTCAGGGCAACTGTTACAAAATCAAAATCGGCATAATTATAATGTCCCACTTCCACTTTTACGAATTCATTATAAAAATCAATAATTCCAGTTTCGCATAAAAACTCAATTGCGGTTTCAAAATAACGGTGAATTCCTTCACCGTTTTTGATCAATTTGTTTTCATGATCCCTGAGCGGAGAAGCATCAATCGCCCTTATAAGGGGTTCGATATCATCCGGCGCCAGGGCTATATTTAATTTATCCAATATGTTCCTGTTTTGCGTTATTTTATCCCGGCTTTGGTTCTCCGGTAATAAACGAATCACCTGTTGTATGATAAATTTTTTAACAATATCCTTGGTCGCCCGGTTGACTTCCGTAGACCGACTATCATCTTTCAGCCAATTCGTATCATCGAATAAACTTAATCCGATGCTTACATATTCATAATCCGAAAACCGCTCGTTTGCCGTATTTATTTGAGAGAATTGCCGGTAAACTGTTGAATGGGGTAAATCAGCAAAAAACAACTCAAGCATTTCAAACGAGTTTGAAATGCTTGCTGATGAATCATCCGTCAATTGACCTGGCGCCGTTATTCCAGCTCTTACATTTACCGCAAATGGCTTTAAATCCTCAGCCGACAGCACAATGTTTAGTTGATCTAATATGTGCTTGACCCTTTTTACCGCTTCAAAGTCATCAGTGTTACTCAAACGGGCTTGAGCTTCATTGAACAAAAAGTTTATTAAGTCGTTTCTGGTGGCTGGATTGAGTTCCGTATATCCTGCCCCTTGTTTTATCCAGTTTTTATAATCAAACAGCTTTAAGCCTAAAGAGGTAAACTCATCTTCGGCAGAGGCTATGCCGTCAGCTTCCAACCCGGATAAATTTTGGTATGCCGACAAAAACCCTGACCCTTCAAAGAAATGTTCAAGCAAAACAAACAAGAAGTTTTTATTGGCGGCGGAACACTCCATCAGGCTGTTTATCTCAGCTACGACCGGTTCCCAATCCTCTTCTGAAAAGGCCATTTTGGCATCGTCTGCATGGGATTTTATGGTTTTTATAAAGTTTAAATCGGAATGAAAATTTTTGCTGTTTGGCAGTTCTTTTAGCAGGTACCGGATAGTAATGAGTATAATTTCTTTTAAATCGGCTTGCTTTTTTCCCGCCAGTGCGGATAAGATCAATTGGATTTCCAGCCGGCCCAGAGCGGGCAACATCTTTTGATATTCCTGGGTCAGTTGGGGATTTTTTATCAGCTCTTCAATCTTTTTTTTTACCGTTGATTTTATGCTGGCGGAGGTCGTTATCTTATATCCACGGTTGTTTAAAAAATCGTAAATTCCTGCATATACTTCACCATATAACTTTGCACCCGTTAAGAAACTTATGGGACTTTTTTGCAGTCGCAGTCGCTCCATTAAGCCCCCCAGTTTCTGCAACGCTTTCTGTGGCAGCTCAATTCTTATTTTAACCAATAGCTGTTGTTCGTCAATTTTACTGTAGATACCCAGCAACACAAATATAACCGCAACTCCATCCTGGTTGAGCTTTGCAACGGCCGCCCTGGGAGAGCTGAAAATCTCGCTGCGGTCAGCGCCGAGGCAATTCACATCATCAACCGGCTCAATCTGGCATTGCACTTTATAGTTGGTGATGCCCAACTCAGCCGCTAAATCTGAAATCCTGATATTTATGTAGTCCGAGACAAAAAGCTCAAAAAAAGGCAATAGATTGTCTTTCGCCCCCCGCTGGATGGTCACCTCACTCCGATAATAGGCTTTATCCAATATATCGGTAAATTCCGATTGAGCGGTACTCTCCAAATCTATTAAATTAAATTTTAATTCTTTGAGTTCCTTTAAAGAATACATGTGCGAGCTTTCGGCCTGCGGGCTTGAGTCTTCCGCTTGCTCCCCTTTTAATTTAATGATATTTGCCCAGTCTTCCTCCAATAAATCGAACAGTTCTTTTTTAGACAACTTTACATCCTGGATATTACTCAGTATATTTGTTGCCGGCAAGAAGGGATCGACCTGGGCCAGCAACTGCTGCAAATCCTTCGAAGTCTTTACTACAGCTAATCCACTTTTCAGACTATTGTATTGATTTTCAAAGTAATTATAGACGGAAGTAGCATTATTTTCACTATCCGGTTTAAATTCCAGCTCCTGTGAGTTGAGTAAATCCCGCATAGTGACCCGCAGTTTACGCCGCTGATAAACATTCTCAGGATCGAGTTCATTAAATAAGAGGGAACTCCCTATGGGCTTTTTGAATTCATAATTACATTGCTGGCGCTTGTGATAAAAATTGCCAGCTAACAATTGATTTAAGCTTAGTAAATTAAACATGGTTACAACTCACCCAACAGTAGGATAGTAAGTTCCTGTAACATTTGAGGAATTTTGTGATTATTCTGAGTCTGGATATCCAGGTACTTTATTTTGTGATGGCTGAAGAAGTTAAACATATCATGCCGTCTTGCGGCAGCCTTCGCATTATGTTCTTTGATCAGATTATTTGACAGGCGCACCTCCTGTTCCAGATTCGCTTCCATGTTTTTGCAGTGCTCATACGACAAGGTGACCGGTGATAATAGCTTCTGCTGGGGGAACTCGATTTCCAGCGGATCGTTGATAACTCCCATTACTATAGGGCATCTATAGCTTAGTTCAAGCAGGTAAGGTTTTAAGTCTTCTATCCCTTCTAAAAAATCCGACAGGAACAACACTACACATTTTTTGCGCTTGTGCACAAAGTTTGTAAGCATATCCAGACAGCCATCGAGTTCAGAATACTTATCGTCACTGATGGCTTTAGTGTAGAGTTTCTGGAAGTGTTCATCCATGTAGTGTAACACAAAGGCCGGGAAGCGGTTGTCATTGGCGGCCTGGATTTCAGATTCCTGCCTATTATTGAAAAAAACCATACTGGCCTTAAAACCGCTCTGGATAGCCGAATCCAAAAAGGCATAAGTCATGTATTTCAGCGCATATAACTTGGTTTGGCGGCATTTTTCTTTGATATCCTTAATGTGTTCGCCATATACAAATTGATTAGTGGCCGCCAGTTTGGTCAACGGCCAGCGATAAAGCATGGAAAGACTCATATCGGCAAAGATGACAAAGTTTAACTCCCGCATAGGATTAAAACTCTTAGCCAGCACTTCTTCGTTCATGATATAAAGGGGTAGCTCTTTAAGTTGTTGCGTACTTAACCGGTCATATAGAATGAGATCTGTACTATCGCCAATTTCGAAGATAACCGGGGCTGCGTATTCACAGGACCGCTCCGTACTGGACATGTCCCGAAACACGTCTCCCAAGAACATCCGGGTAAGCTTTTTGGCGGTTAAGACGATTTCATTGGTTATCTCGGACATGACCTCATCGGAACTCTTCCTGAGCTGATCCCCTAAGGTGGCCCGTACCGCCTGTTCTTTACTTTCCCGGTGGGTAGCGAATTTCATAGAAAAATTTCCATCAACTCATTGATTATATCGGTAGAATCAATATTTAAAGTTTTAGCCTGAATATTTACCCGGATACGATGGCGTAATACATCGTGAATAACCCGCTCAATATGCTTTTCATTTACCAGTTGCTCACCATCCAGGAAAGCCTGGCACAGGGAGGCCTTAATCAGGTTTTCCTGCCCCCTGGGGCTGGCTCCACTGTCTATATAGCGAAATACATCGCTGTTAATCAACTTTCTGGCTTTGACATTTTGTTTTTTCAACATATTCAGTCTTATTTCCAACTGTTTCGGATCCGTGGTATAGGCTTTAGATTGTATATTATCCGCCAGTTGGAGATTGGAAAAATAGATGATATTGGATATTTTTTCAATCATGTCCTGTTTCAGGTGTTTGAAGGTGCCGTCTTTGTCAGTTTCGAATATCTTCCGGCGACATTCCCGCAAAAAGTACAGGCCCAAAAGATGATTGCCCTTCTTCTCCCCCGCATCAACCTTCTTCTTAGCAGTATCGGCAGCCGGAGAGAAAGATTTATTATAATCCTGAAGCACCTTCTGCGAAATACCATGCAGTGTAGCCAGGTTTGGATAATATACTATAGTCTTAAAGCAAAACCTGTCCACCTGGGCCTCGGACAAAGGATAGGTGCCTTCCATCTCTATGGGGTTCATAGTGGCGAACACGTTAAACTGGATGGCCGATTTATTATTGAGATCAATCTTTTCCCGGCCGAAGGGCGGAGTAAATTGTGAGCTTAGAAATTCGGTTTCAATCTGGTGCCGGATAGCTTTGGTTTCCTGACCGAAGGGGGTGATTTGCCGCTCTCCCATGGATTCCAGCAAAGCCGCCTGTACCCGGGCCGGCGCCCGGTTTATTTCGTCGGCTAACAGGAAATTGGTAAACAGCGGTCCGTCTACCCACTGAGTTTCAAAGTGTTCTTTTTCGCTTTCTAATTTCAAATCCCGTTTGCCAATCAAATCCGATGGCTGCATATCCGGAATAAACTGTACCCGGTTAAAGTTCAGTCCTATTTCGTCGGCCAAATTTTTTATAGCTGTAGTCTTAGCCGTTCCCGGTAATCCTTCAAGCAAGATATGCTCATTGATAATCATCGCCATTACCAGGCGCTCATTCATTTCTTCCTGGCCAATAATTTTTATCTCGTATTTCCCGTTTAGAATATCCAATAGTTCGCGTATCCTGCCGGAACAATAGTCGTAACTCAATTCCTGATTAAGGTTTTGCCCATTTTCTAGAAATCTAATCATACTTAATTCCTCATTTATTGTCTGAAGCCGACCACTTGTTTCATTTTATCTCTTATTATACATCTATTTTACACAATAATCAATTAAATCAACAAGCCCTGATCACTTAAAAATTTTTCTCCGGCTGAAAAGGTTGACATATATACCTAATGGCGGTAGTTTTTCAACAACTTATTAGAATATATAAGCGATCTGATAATAAAAAATATGCCGATAATACTCCACACCACAAAGAAAGTATCCACCATGTTTTGATAATCTAACAGGAAATAATACTTGAATATTCCGGTCGCATCCGTAGGTACCGCTTTTAAAACCGGAAGTCCAATAATTATGAATATAGAGATGGTCATAATTGGCAGCAAAATAAAATCAAAGAGATAACGGTCAATGTTACGCAACCATGCCGGCTGCTCGAAAGAAAACAGAATATCCTTCTCATCGCTAATCCGGCTCAGTAACAGCAGATTAATTGCCTGCGGGAGTATGTATACGCAAATTGCAAACACCAGCGAAATAATGAAGGCCGTTAGAAAGTTCCCATAGATAATCCACTTTGCCTTGTCATATTGGATATATAAATATAAAAATATTTGAGTCACCGCAATCAGCAAAACAATAAACCCATCCGCCACCAGTCTGTGCCAACTGAATTTGTAATTTACATGATATTTATAACGATACAATAACCAGGCGAATATCAACCCCAATAAGCTGGTAATCAAAGGTAACCAATGGGTAACCGCAGCAGCCAGTTGTTCTTTATCATAACCGATGAAAATAAACTGATCCACAAAGACATCGCTGATCAACTTAAGTGCTTTCAGGTTCTTCTTATTATCAGCCAGGCTGAAGTACTTGGATCGGGTAAAATTATAGTCTATTTTTAAATCTTCGTTATTTATCCATTTGTCTTTTTGGCTAAATTCCAGGCCGTCACATTTACAATCCTGGGTTTGATTGTCGCAAACCGAGGTCATACTGTTGCCCACGTGTTCTAAGCAATACATGTTATTGGCAAAAGTATAGATAAAGAAATCCTGGTATTCTTTTTTATTGGCGGCGCTGGATTTGTTGCCGGAGGCTTGTATCATCTGCATATATTGTCGTTCTTTATCCCGGATATAGTCCATCAGCGTGCGCTGACTGGCGATTTCATCGATACTGGGGGCGAAACCCTTATCCATGAAAATCTTTAGTTCATCCAGTTTTTTATTGTATTTTTCTTCCATATCTTTATCCATGGTGATATGCAGGTTTTTATAATAGCGTTGATTTTCCGCTTTGAATTTTTCCACATTAAAACTCTTGTTGGCGTTTAAATTAACGATCATCTCATAAATTTTGGACAGCAATACCAACTTCCCGGTTTCAGAATAATAGATTTTATCTTCAGCTTTTGGCAGATTTGGATAGAGGATGGCGAAAACCCTTAAGTATTGATCCTTTTTCTTATAAAAGTAACTGATACGCTTCAGTAATTCCTTTATATTTTCTTCATAACCCTCATCGGCATCGGTTAAGATGATTATAAAGCGTTTCATCTTTCTATCATCGGCGGTGGTTTCTTTTTCCTCCAACATTTTAATCAATTGCATCAGGGGCTTAATTAATGAGGATTGCCCCCGGTTCTCGCGGTGTATTCGGCGTATATCCGTCAGATTTTTATTAAAATCCATGGTTATTTCGCCAAAACGTCCCTCACTTAATGGCTTTAACTTATCGAATTCCGCATGTTCATCATAGGCAAAGGTATAAAATTTATAAAAATAATCTGATTTTTTAAGTTCAACAAACTCCTTAATGGGAACAGCATCAGGATCAATCCCACCAATAAGCCGGTTTAGATAATATAATAAGCTATCCGACAATTTCTCGCTTAAAGACCGCCCCATGTACAGCTTGGATGATACATCGTCAAATATTTCCTGGCTGAGACGGGTTGTTATTTGGGTGAAGTTCAGCATTCCCTTTTCTTTGGGTTCAAAGTACAGGCCGGTATTGGTGTCTACGAAAAAGTGTACTTCCGCTCCCTTAAAAAAGGCGGTAGAGGACAGGATATTATGTTTTAAGTATGTCAGGTAAAGGAATCCCGATATGGCGATAATATAGCTCAGAATACCCATAAAATAGAACGAAACATTCTCCTCCTTCAACATGCCGTATTTCTTAAGTCTATTGATAAGTAGCGGCGAGATGAAAAGGCATAGCGTAAATCCTAAAAATAAAAAGGTGATAATGGGCGAGAATTTCTTTTTAATAATATAATTTTTAATAGAATGGTCTATACCCCGGTAGGGCAGGACCAGCTTAAAGGGCTGCTTAATATTTTCCGGAGTGGTTAGCCTGAGCTGAAGTTCTATGGAAAAGTTCCCTCCCTTTATGTCAACTTTATTTACTATTATCTCCGCAATGGCAACCTTACTATCTTTAGAAATATTCCCGAATTTGGGGGCTGAAGCCGCCGGTTTTTTTAAATCAGCGCTGCCTTTAAACCAATTTTTCAACTCCCGTATTTCGGCGTCATTTTTTTCAGCAAGCTCGAATTTCAGGTTTGCCCCTTGCTGGTTTATGTTTTTTATTCGGCTAATGATGGACTCATTATATAATGCAGCTCAATCGTATTCCGTTTCATTTTGTATCCGTCCCCAGAAAATAGCATCGTAACCATGCTGAATATATTCAGTGTAAATAAGATCAGCACACTGGTCATAAAAGCTTTGCAATGACCCCTGATAGCCGGTATCGGCATTAGCCAAACCAGCCGGTAGCATCAAAAAAAGCGCAAAAAAGGTGATAATCGTAGCCAGATGCTTTGTTTTTTTCATTTTTTCTTTATCTTGTATTTATTATATATCTCAATGTATTCCTGCATATAGGTGGCATAGCCCGATCTATCGAAATCGTATTCTTCATCCAGCGGTTTAATCTCTTTCTGGGGCAATAGGTAAATCGCCCCCAAGGTGTATTTTAACAGATTTATTGCCTTGGCTGCATCTTTTTCTTCAGCCTCGATATTTTTCCACAAGGACTTCAGTTTATTTATAACCGTAGGGTTTTCCTCGCGATTGGTAAATTTGTACTTTCCGTCTCTGTGGGTCAGCATGAAAGGGCTTAAGTTGGGAAAGGTGCGGCTAAGGTAATACAGCGGCTTTATATAAGTTTCAAGTGCGGCTGGTTTATTTTTCAAGGCCTGTTCCATTTCAGACATCATAACATTAAACATCACTAATTTTCTAGCTTTATAAAATTTCAGTATATCGCAATCCTTACAATATGCTTTATAAGCGCAATAAGTTTTGAATGTTTTAATTAATGAATTCTGACCGGTATTTGTTTTATGTTCAGTCTTCAAGTATTTATATATATAGCCGTCGAACCCAAAAAATTTACTCTCCTTATTAAATACACCGGTATCAAATTTTTCTTCAAAAAACCCAAAACCTATATCACGATTAAAATATTGCGCCAGCTTTTCTTTGCCGTTTTCAACATAAATGTTTGATTTTTTGCACAACCGGTCATATGTCTTCTGGGTTTCATTTAAGTAGGCAAATTTTCTTAATAAGTAGAAAAAACAGAATTCGAAGTTTTTTCCCTCTCTGAGCCATTTTTTATCTATGTCCGATATGCCGACCACTCCTGGCTGCACATAACCTGCAAAGGGGATGACAATGGGATATAAATAGGCATAATTCCTCACCCTGTTGGGAATTAAATCGACCTTTAACGGTTGGTAAGCCCGCTCGTTTTGCCTTCTTTCGTTTTCGTTATTATATTTCAGTTGGTTAATTCTGATATTTATCCGGTCGTTATGTTTTTTACGTAACTCAACTATGACCAGAAATTCCTCAATTACTTTTTTCTCTAAGCCTTTCCGCTCGATATTATTCAGAATATCGCTAATCCGGTCGCCCCTGGCAACTTCTCTTTTGATTTGTTCGTTTATTTTGTTTAGATTATTCAGTTGGGGCTTCTCTTGCTCTTCTATATTCTTTTCAATAGAGGCCCTGAAATAGTCTATCAGCGAGCCGGCTTCGGCTATATTATGTTGAAAGCAGAGAAACCCTAAGCTGATTAGCAAGCATAAGCTATAGCCAATATGTTGGTAGTTCGACCCTGGAAGATCAAGTTTTGGTTTATTGGCCGGTTTAAGTCGTCTTAAGCGGAGAATAATTTTATGACAATAATTAATCAAAGGCAGCATTTTTTCCTGTTAGTTTTTGTTTGCTATCTTCCATGCATTATCCTCAACAAAGAGGCGTCTTAATTCCGGGCGATCAGCTAATTTTCGAGCAGCTTTCCAGATAAAATCATAAACCAGATAAAAATCGTCAGAATAAAGATCACTGTTTACGATAGATTTAATTTTCCGTTGCTGATTATCGTAAAACATCTGGCCGATATATGCTTGTTCCGGTTCTAATCCTCTGCCTTCAAACACTCGCAGCATAAGACTAATAGCCGCTTTTTTATATGCCTTGATGTAATCGACATCTGTATTCCGGTAAGTTTCAAGCACACCATTTATACCTAAATTACCACCTTCTTCTCCGCTGCACAACTTGAAATAATTCGATAACTGCCGCGGCAGGCTACTCTCTTCAGCATAAAAGGTTTTATTGAATCCCCGAACAACATCCGGTTTGAATTCAACCTCAGCCTGGCTGTTACGGATAAAATTTCCGGTAAAATAAAAATTGTGATATTTCTCGAAGAAGGCTTTATCCGGCTGCCGGGCCTCTGTAGCTAATCTGGCAAGCAGCAACTCCCACAGTTTCTGAATCCCGGTCGTCGAGCTGAATTTGTTATAGACCTCGAAAAATAGCAGCTTTTGACTTTGGATAAACCCTTTAAATTTTGATTTAACTTCCGGCGGCGAGTCTCCATAAGTCAATTTTATAGCTTTCCTTATTATATCGTCATATGAATTTATTCTAGTCCGCTTTTGGCTTCGCTCAATATTTTTCAGAGCCGCAGCATCGCTGAAAAAATATTGCCATATAAGATCATCCCCGGCACCCTTTAACACGCCTAAATTCAGCGCCAATCCAGCAAAGGTTTTTTCCGTAAAATCATGCGCACTGTATGATTTTTCCTTAGTCATTGGAATAAGTAAATCAAAATTAAGTAAACTGTATTCAAAACTGCGCTGTACTTTAAAAATATCTTTGTCTGAAGTATCTGTAGCGTCAAACAGCGCCTCCCAGGCCAGGAAATTATATATTATCAACTTGGTGGCTATCTTGTTTATATATTTAGTCATTAATCCGCCCCTGGTCTCTTTATGTAAGGTGACAAACTTATTATTGAACACCGCCAGCGGATACCTTATGTCATCTATAATCATTAGTGCCAGGATATCTTGATTCTTCAGGGGAGCCGTCCGGCTTATATTACTTAACAGCGGTAGCCGATGATTATACAAATCAATTGCCCGGTCAATCTCCCGATATGCATACAAACCATTCTTAAGGGAAATTTTCTCCTCACCGTTTAAAACATTTATAAAAGTCTCCAGGTTGCGAATGAGGAAAAAAGTCATCTCATCTTCATCTGCATTTATTAGCTGGTGGTTTATGACATCCTTATCAACTGAGGCCAGCCGGTAAGCCACCGCCTCACTCAAGCTATTAATACCCGGCAACTTGAGTGGATACAGCGCAGCTAAATCGGTATTTGTAATCCCGGCCTGGCTTAACAATATCTTTAAGCTGTTTTCATCGACTAATTTTTTATTGGAAAGGCCCAGTTTAAGTTTTTCGATAAGCACCATTTTCTTTTCCGGCGGATCAAGCAGGCTGTAGTACTTTTTGTACAAGTCATTGGCGACGATATAAAACGATATCTGTAAATCTCCGCTACGATAGCTTTTGTTTAGTCTCAGCATGGAAATTAATATATCGGCGATTTCGGTGGATGAGCCGGCATCGGCAATACTATTTTTCAAGCTTATGAAAAGACTTTGTTTTAGCTTATTATTTTTTTCTATATCATATGGTTGGCCGGCATTGTTGTATTGGGAATTGGGCAGGAAAATAGCAACTGATACCTTTTTCTCCAGATAGTCTTTTATTTGTTGACGTATTTGCTGCATTAAGGCATCAGTAGTGGTCATTTCCTGGGAGGCCATTACTTGGGGTAAGCGGAAGTTGATTATCTTATCTAAAAACATTTGGCGCACCTTCCCATCAACCTTGTCCCGACCGCCGACCCTGGTTTCCGCCCCCAGAAAAATCTTGTTTTTCTCATCCACCAGCCTGCCAAGCGGAATGAGTCTGCCGGTTTCATCTCTTAATGGAAAAGTTTTAATCTCCAGAGGAATCAACAGATCATTATAAATAAAATCAAAGAAAAACATGTTATCATAATAATCAACTTTATGATCTTCGTAATTCACCTTTTTTATTAAATACCTTTTATTATCGATGTGCACCAGCAGGTTATTTAATATAGCTTTAAAATCGTAAGTTTCGCTCAGGCGGCCTTCCTGGGCTTTTAGCACGTTAATGAATACCGGCAGGTTAATGTTCCGGCTGATTAAGAGATCGGGCTGTCTCCATATTTTTTTACCCCGTTTAGTATAATAATGAACCAACCATTCGCTGAATGGGGTTTCAGCATTCACGAAATCCAGCGACTTGGTAAATTTCAGGAATTCGGAAAATGAGGCTTCCAGCATTTTTTTGTCGAGGCTGTCAATAAAATAAACAAATGGCTGCTGCCCATTATATTCATAGATATAATTCAATAATCCATCTATTTTTATTAAAGGAAAATAAAGTTTTGTATAAAATTTATAAGTTGCTTCCGGGTCATTTAGCTCAGACAATGCCGCCCGCAACTCTTTATCCATGCCTTCAAACAGCTTCTCGACCCGCTTTAGTTCAGCTTCTGAAAGGATAATTTTTTTCTTATCTCCAGCTACGCCGAATATTTTTGCAGTTATTATCTCTAAAATATTATCCAGGTACCGGTCGTATTCTAATTTTTGCCGAACATCGAGCATGGTTTTTATCAAGTTTACGAATTTGGCTTGGCGGTTATAAGCAGTATGATTTTCATTCAACAGGGGCGGCAGTAAAATATTCTTTTCAAATTCCCTGGAAATTATTTTATTTATTTCGGCTAACGGAAATGTGTCCTTGGGGGAAGATTTATAGTTATCGATCAAGCTGTTTACTTTGCTTATCCATTTATTTTCGGCATAAACCGGTTCTGTGGCGCCCTCAGCTACATCTTTTTGAACTCCGCCGGGTTCAGCATCAGCCTGGCATACGCTGGAAAAGGTCTGCTGCTTTTGTTTTAGCAGACTTTTAAGCTCGCTGGAATTATCACACTCACTAAAGCTTGAATCAAGCAGCTCTTCCAACTCCTGGAAGCGATTATCATTACAGGTGTCGACTGCAAATTTAAGATCCCCTTCCCAACAGTTTGTCAGCTTAAGACATTTCTTAGCGGAGATTTCCTGAATAATATCCTGGGCATTATAGCTTTCAGCCACCTCTGCCAACTCCAGTATCCGGCCTAAATCACAACGGTCGATATATTTTCTTAAGTCCGCCTGCAGACAGCTATTCATGTACGATTGCTTAGCTTGCAGAATAGAGTTTTCCATGGCCTTATAATCATATCCCAGGCAATTCCGCTTCCATTTAAACAGTAATATATCTTCTACATCCTGAATTTGTTTGAGGTCACAGTCAGTGATAGCTTCGCCTAAAGTATGTTCCAGTATATTATCTAAATTCCGGCATTTCAGGTCGAGGAATTTTTCCAGCATTTTCGGGAAATCCGGAGAATCCTGTATTTCCTTATAAATAAATGTTTCCAGTTTGTAAATCTCTTCTAAATCATAAACCTTAACCAACTGAACCATTTTTTGGGAAACCCAACGGTCAAAATAATCATTTTTGGCTTTTTTGACCAGCCCAGCCAGCTTGGAGTTACTCCCACAGTTTTTAAGTTCTTCGGAGTTGATTAATTTTTCTACTTCAGTAATTGTCTGCCAGTCATCTTGCTCAATAGCCTTATCTAATATTTTCCCCAAACATTTACCGACGAATATGTTGCACTTATTGTGGCGAACCATCTCCCGCATAACCGGATATATTGACTGACCCTTGAAATTATTGACTACCGCCTCTTCTTTTAAGAATAACTTTAAATCGCAAAGCCGTAAAGCATTGTCCAGTTTCGATCTGAAACATCCGGAGTAGTACCATCTAACCGCATCTTCAACACAACTTTCGTTTACTCCCTTTTCGTCTTCCCATAACGCCAAAATAGCATCTGAATTACAAGTACTTATAACTTCGAAGTAGTATCGGCATTCTCCCTCTACCGCCGCCTCGACCGGTTGGCTGTGTAATCCGGTAGCCAGCAGAAATACCCCCACAACAATCAACAGGCTGCTCATATGAGCAACCAATCCGCTGAATAAACAACGTGTCCTTTTATACATCAAAAATTACCTGTAAAATAAATTCGAAAACCTGATAAGTTTTGAAAATCTGATGAGTATTTTAGCATAATCGATTGAAATTAACAATATAGCTTTTGTTTTTCATGGAACAGGGAGGGAACATGGTGTCCTCCCCCCTGTTCCGTGCATTTGTCATTCCAGACTATCGGTACTCCGCCCTGACGAGTGAGCTTTGACATTTGAACTTCTCCCATTTGATTGCTCCTCAATTTATAATTGACAGGCTCCTGGCCTTTTTGTTTAATATATAGTAGAATAAATTCGTTGCTGACCCAAATAATACAAACACAGGGGGTGGATATGTCTAAACTGGTTATAACATTGGCAATTTTCGGAATATTGTCAGGGTTTTTGCCCCGCGACGGGCTGGCCGGAGAGCAAGTCGGGAATCGAGATTATAAGATCGATATCGATATTAATAAAGAAGATACCGAGGTAGGTAAAAAACGAATCGAACTGTTGGACAAAATGTTTTCTCCTGGGTTAATTGAACGCCGCAGAAAAATTGTGCGCCAATTCGAGGAAGATTATAATCGCAAAATCAGCCGATTTTTACAGGGGATTACTTCTCCAAATAGCAAAAATATCGTAATAACCCATGTTGATATGCACTTTTTCGATCCTGGATTTAAAGAACAGATAGAAACAGAAAAAGATGTATCAGTATCAGTTATTTTAGGAAGAGCCGGATTTGAGCTATGGAAAAACGAACAGCCGAAAAAGCAGGCCTTAGATAAACTGCGCCTGCTGATAGGCGCCTCTTTTAAGATACCCACCGAGCATATTACGCTCACCATTGGCCCCTGACATCCTCGTAAATGAGCGGAAAACCCACTTTTTCCCGCTCTCCCTTCATTCAGCCAAAATCCTTGACAAATAATATGATCATATGCTAATTTGTTACGTGAAATTAATATGATAGTTGTGACATATTCGGTGACAAGTAAATGGACAAAAACAAATTAATCAAAGCTATGACTTTTAAATCCGGGCAGTTTGTATTCAGCCGGTTGTATGATGCGCAAAAGCTGGAAAGTAAGCTGGCACAAGTAGATATGCTTTACGGTACTATATCTGATCTGCCGATTTTGCCGGATATGGCTTCCCAACTGGAAGAAGATATTATAAGACGCTCTATCTTCGGCACCGCAGCCATTGAAGGAAACCCCTTATCAGCGGCAGAAGTAGAGACTCTTTTAACCGAGACAACGAAAGAATCTTACCAGAACAAAGCGAAACAGGAAATCGCCAATCTTAAAGCAGCCTACGACTTTATCGAAAAAGAAATACCAACCGTTCAGGAACCCCTCACCCTTAAAGAAGACTGGATAAAAACGCTGCATGCATTAATTACCGCCCGGGTTGACTATAAGGGTAACCAGCCCGGCGCATATCGGAATCATCTTGTCAAGGTGGGGAATGAGGAGCATGGAGGGATTTATACCCCGCCCAAAATACTTGCGGATATAGAAAAATTGATGCAGGAGTTTGTGGTCTGGATTAACTCTACTGAAATGCTTAAAGAACCACCCGTTATCCGGGCGGCATTAGCCCATTATTATCTGGGGCTTATTCACCCCTTTGGCGATGGTAATGGCAGAACGGCCCGTATTGTTGAGGCTGTTTTATTAAGAACCGCCGGGATAAAGTTTCTGCCTCCCATGCTGTCCAATTTCTATTATGTCAACCTCGATGATTATTTCTGGGCCTTTTCTCTTTCAAGGAAAAACAAAGCCGGCGAGGTTACCCCCTTCCTGGATTTTTTCCTGCGGGGAGTGATTGAATCGTTAAAGGAAATAAAAGACAAGGTTATGAGCATTATCCGCCGGCTGGCGTTAAAAGAATTTTATGAATACCTGAAGAATAATCGCGGGATTACACAACGTCAGTATGATTTTTTGAGAATCCTGCTGGAACATAATCTCCCGGAATTTGCACTTAATGATTTGTGGAAAATACCGGCGTTATCCACTATTTATAATCCGGTAAGTGAGCGTACCGCCCGCAGGGACTTAGATAAACTGACCAAAAAAAAACTGTTGCTACGGAAAGAAAATCGCTATAATCTGAATCGTAATGTTATATAGCCTAATTTAATCTATCGGCAAAAAAGGCAGCTTATGCAACGCAAATGGCTAAATTTACTACTCATTTACGGCTCCATTATTATAATATCCGGTTTCCATTATTATACCAGTACCGGCCACCATTATTTTCATGACATTTATCGGCGGTTATATTACATACCGATAATTTTCGCTGCCTTTTTATACGGCGTGCGGGGGGCTTTAATTTGTTCGGTATGCATAAGCCTGATCTATATCCCGCATGCTTTCTTCTGGTATACAGCCCATCGTGACCCGGCCGGCACCGTAGAGAAGGGGTTGGAGATATTATTATATAATCTAGTGGCTATAGTCACCGGTACCCTGGCCGCCAGGGGAAAGGCTGAAAAAGAAAAACATCGCCATACCGCCTTGAATCTGGAGAAATCGCTGGCGGAGCTAAAACAGGTGGAGGGGGAACTGTTGCGGGCCGAGAAGCTTTCGGCTATTGGTCAATTAAGCGCCGGGTTGGCCCATGAAATTCGTAACCCCCTAAGCTCCATCAAGGGGGCGGCAGAAATCCTGGCCGCCGATTTCCCCCCCCAGCACAAAAAACACCGCATGCTTTTAGTACTGGATCGGGAAGCCGATCGTTTAAACAAGGTGCTATCCAGCTTCTTATCATTCGCCAAACCCCAATCAATGCAGTTTAAGTCCGGTGATATAATAAACCGGCTGGAAAAAGTGGTGGGGCTGATTGAAGCGCAAGCCAATAATGCCGACATAAAGATAGTACGTCAATACCCGGCAAAGCTGCCGCCGATAAACATGGATGAGGAGCAACTGGGGCAGGTGTTTTTAAACCTGCTGCTAAACGCCATCCAGTCCATGTCTGAAGGCGGAGAGCTTACTATTGACATACAGCAGGTTGTTAAAGATAATAAACCCATGTTGAAGTTTTACTTCTCCGATACCGGAGCAGGCATAAAAGCTGAGGACTTACCCAATTTGTTTAATCCCTTCTTTACCACCAAACAGGAGGGAACCGGCCTGGGGCTTTCCATCTGCTATCGAATCATAGAACAACATGCCGGTAAGATTGGGGTAGAAAGCTCTCCGGGTGAAGGCGCCAGCTTCAGCTTATGGCTGCCTTTGGAGGAATGAATCTTATACCAATTGTCGGTAAATTGATATGGAGAGGTAAATGATGTTATAGTTAGCCGCCTGCCGTCTTGCAGACGAAAGCGGAGGCTTACTTTACTATAGAACAGATTATATAGCTTCCTATCTTTAGAAACAAAGCACAGAATCGCTTGACACCCCCCCAGTTCAACCGCTATAATAAATTACAGAATCACGTAAAATGTAAAAACCTGTGCCAAGCATATGGGCTCCTGGGAGCCCATATTTCCACCATTTATAGGAGAAGCAACTATGCCCTTTGTTAAGGTTCTAAGGCATGGGCAGGTAACTGTTCCAAAACCACTCAGAAAAATTTTGGGTATTAAAGAAGGGGATGTGCTGGAAGTCGTAGCAGAAAACAACGGCATACTGCTTAAGCCAAAAATACTGCTGGATAAAAAGACTCACCGCAGCGGAAAACAGTCAGCGGCAGTTGAGGTTGCCAAAGAGGAGACAGCTAAAGAAAAGGAGTGGCCCGCTTTAGCCGCCACCAGCTTTACTTTAGACTGGGAAAACGAAAAAGACGCTATCTATGACAATTGGGAAGCACAATACCATATATCAAAAGGGTGATGTGGTTTTAATCCCCTTTCCTTTTACTGACTTAACCAGCACTAAAACCCGACCGGCGGTGGTAATCAGTATTGAAGGCTTCCAAAGGGAAATCGGCGATTTTACCGTGGCTATGATTACCTCTGTGCCACGCCTCACAGCCTATGATTATAAAATTAAAGACTGGCAAAAAGCCAACCTGCTTGCCCCCTCCTGGGTCAGAGCAAAAGTAGTGACTCTTGCTCCTGGATTGGTTCGCTATCAGCCGGGAAAATTAACCAAAAAGGATTTAAAAG
>JAJRUS010000032.1 GCA_024277675.1 bacterium
AGTAAACGGCGGCATAATCGGGCTGGAGAAGGTCAACCGATAGGTAACCGAAAGTTACTGAAGCGGGACAAGCGGAAAGGCTATACTCTGATAATTGAGGCACAACCCTTATTTTCTCCTGCCAAAATCAGCATAAAGTGCTTGAAAGAAAGATGCAGCAAAACCAATGTCTATTTTTTGGGACTTTAAATGTGCTTGACATATAACACAAAAATGGTTTATATTTACCAGCGCATGGGCTAAAATAATGGGCATGTTGCCCAAAGCCATTTCAGGGGGGATTCCCCCTTCGCTCCCGTTGGTCGCCCCACCCCTTTATCTAACAGGGCAGGAAAACTATCTTTTGAAATTCGAGTAAATTGGCTCTTTTGGTGACAGTTCCATAATATAGCTGGCAATAGTAGTAACCGGGATGTATAATATTGGAAATTAAGCTTATAAATATTATCGAGGCCTTGCTTTTTGTAGCCGATAAGCCCCTGTCAATTAATCAGCTAAAGCAAATCACCGATAAAGAAAAAAAAGATCTAGCCAGTTGCCTGGATGAGCTTATAGCTGAATATGACGTTAGAAACAGCGGGCTGCAACTGATAAAAATTGCCGGCGGTTATCAGCTTTGTACCCGGCCGGAGGTCGCCCCCTGGATAAAGCGGTTTTATACTTCAAGACAACTGCTGCGACTCTCGCAGCCTGCGCTTGAAACGCTGGCCATAGTGGCCTATCGTCAACCCATTATCCGGGCTGAGATCGAAGCGGTGCGCGGGGTGGATGTAAGCGGTATCCTGAGGATGCTGCTGGAGAAATCGCTGATCAGGATTGTGGGGCGCAAAAAAGTTCCGGGGCGACCGATTATGTACGGTACCACTCAGGAATTTTTATTACACTTCGGGCTGGAGGATTTAAGCAGCCTGCCCAAACTGGAAGAGTTACAGGAACTGTTACCGCCGGATGAGGTAGTTGCTGATATAGACTGTAACCCGGAAGATACAAACGAGGGTTAAAATATATTTGCTGAGACGATAAGAAGAGGTGGATTGTATAAATATGTTAAGGAAAAATGAAATAATCTGTGGAGACTGCTGAATATTTTGCCCACGCTTCCTGAGAACAGCATTGATCTGATTGTAACATCTCCCCCATATGCCGATAGCAGAAAAAAACCTATGGCGGTATTTCGGTTAATAAATATGTAGAATGGTTTTTACCTATCTCTCTGGAACTTAAAAGAGTGTTAAAGCCGGAAGGTTCGTTTATATTGAACATAAAAGAAAAAGCAGTTAATGGAGAACGCCACACTTATGTGATTGAATTAATTTTGGAGATGAGGAAGCAAGGCTGGTTATGGACTGAGGAATATATTTGGCATAAAAAGAATTGCTATCCGGGGAAATGGCCTAATAGATTTAGAGATGCCTGGGAGCGGTGTCTGCATTTTACTAAACAAAAGAAGTTTAAAATGTTTCAAGAGCAGGTAATGGTGCCGGTTGGAAATTGGGCTGAAAAAAGGTTGAGTGGTTTAAGTCATACGGATTTTATTCGCGATGAATCAAAATCATTAAGCGGTTTTGGCAAAAATGTTTCCAATTGGGTAGGTCGAGAAATGGTATATCCTACCAATGTCTTGCACTTAGCTACCGAATGTTCTAATAAAAACCACAGCGCCGCATTTCCAATAGCCCTGCCGATGTGGTTTGTCCAACTTTTTACCAGAGAAAGAGATGTTGTGCTTGACCCATTTGTAGGTTCAGGAGCTACCGCTTTAGCCTGTATGGAATTAAACAGATATTATATTGGCATAGAAATAAAAAAAGAATATTGTGAGTTAGCCGAATCAAGGTTAAAGTAAAAATATGAACCGACATTATGGGATTTGGTAAAATATCAGGGGTGACAAGTGAACACACGGGAATTGGAAAAATTAATCAGAAAATGTCTGAATCAGTTTTATAATAGAAGACTACAAAGATTAACCACTCTAAAACTGAAGGATTTTCTAAGAAGGAAAAACCCTTATTTATATAAAGCAATCGGAACGGAAAAAGCCTCCGAAATAGTAGAAGAAATTTTAACAGCTTATATGATTGCCTCCGATGAAGGGATTTTTGGTAATGCCTTTTTTGAACCAATAGCAAAGCTGGCTTCAGGGGGAACAATCTCTCCCATCGAGGGAGTAAACATAGCAATTGAAACTGATAATAAATACTTAGCTGTTGCGGTAAAATCCGGCCCAAATATTTTTAACTCCAGCCAGAAAAAAAGACAAAATGATGAGTTCAGTTCACTAAGAAGCAGGCTTATGAAACTGCATAAGCAATTTGATGCCTTATTAGGTCATGCTTATGGAAGATTAAAAAGTGAACCGTCTAAAACAAAAATTTACAGAGATCGGTCAGGACAGGCATTTTGGACAGAGATTACCGGCGATCCGGATTTTTACCTAAAACTGATCAGATTAATGCAGGATGAACCTGCCCGTCACCGAATCATTTATAAAAAATCCTGGGCGGCAGCGATTAATCTTTTTACCGCCGAATTTATTAGGGATTTCTGCAATACCGATGGCTCAATTTGCTGGGAGAGATTGGTTGAGTTTAATAGCGGGGTAAGACTGATAAAGCTTAATGAGAATCCTTGAATTAATTATATAGCCGGTTGAAAGGAGCTTAACATGAAGCAGTATGACACCAAGGAGTTGCGCAATATAGGGGTTATCGCTCATGGGGGTGCGGGTAAGACCTCTTTGTCCGAGGCGATGTTGTTTGACGCCGAAAGCACAAACCGTCTGGGCGAGGTAAATAACGGCACTTCCAGCCTGGATTTCGATCCGGATGAGATAAGGCGCAAGATTTCAATAAGCTCCAGTATCGGTTATGCCGAATGGAATAAGCATAAGATAAATATTGTGGATACGCCGGGTTATGCCAACTTTATCGCCGATACCAAGGCCTGTCTGCGGGCGGTCGATGCGGCGGTGGTCATTGCCAGCGCCATCTCCGGGGTTAAGGTGCAGACCCGGAAGGTGTGGCAATTCGCACTTGACTACGAACTGCCGCGGCTTATTTTTGTAAACAAAATGGATCGCGAGCGGGCCAGCTTTGTGAACGCCCTGGGAGATATAGAAAAGGCGTTGGGGGTGACCCCGTTGCCGCTGCAATTGCCCATCGGCGCTGAACATAATTTTAAAGGGGTGGTCGATCTTATTAAGCAGAAAGCCTATATATACAAGAATGACGGCAGCGGTAAGTTTGAGCTGGCCGATATTCCGGCAGAAATTCGCCCAGAGGCGGATAAATATCGCGAGAAGTTGGTTGAAGCGGTGGTGGAAACCAATGATGATTTAATGACCAGTTACCTGGAGGGGGAGGAGGTAACCCAGCCGCAATTGGAGCAGGCCCTGCGGGAGGCGGTAGTAACCTCGCAGGTTGTACCGGTACTATGCGGTTCGGCCACTTTAAATATGGGGGTGCAGCCGTTATTGGATGCCATCGTAAATTACCTGCCCTCACCCACCGACCGACATGCGCTTTTAGGTAAAAATCAGGAGACGCGTAACCCAACCGCCGGTGAGCCGTTTGCCGCCCAGGTTTTTAAAACCATCGTGGATCAGCATATCGGCAAGCTCAGCCTGTTCAGGGTATTTTCAGGCAAGCTGAATGCCGATTCAACCACTTATAATTCCACTCAAAACATCAAAGAACGAGTGGGGCATGTCTATATATTACAAGGCAAACAACAGCAGGCGGTTGATTCGGTGAAGGCGGGTGATATTGCCGCAGTGTCCAAGCTGAAGGTTACCGTTACCGGGGATACGCTTTGCGATGAGAAAAAACCGATTATCTTTGATACGCTGGAGTTTCCCAAGCCGGTAATCTCTTTCGCCATTGACCCCAAAAGTAAGGGGGATGAGGAGAAGGTAAGCCAGGCGCTGCACCGTTTATGCGAAGAGGACCCTTCGCTTAAAATCAAGCGTAATGATGAGACGCGGGAGTTGATTGTATCCGGTATGGGGCAGGTGCATCTGGAGGTAATGATAGACCGGCTGAAACGCAAGTTCGGGGTGGAGGTAAGCATGAAATCCCCCAAGGTGCCCTATAAGGAAACTATCCGCTCTGCGGCCAAGGCTCAGGGTAAGTATAAGAAGCAGTCCGGCGGCCGCGGGCAGTATGGCGACACCTGGATCGAGATCGAACCCTTGTCCAGGGGGCAGGGTTTTGAGTTTGTGGATAAAATCGTGGGCGGGGTGATTCCGCGCCAGTATATACCGGCAGTGGAGAAAGGCATCCAGGAAGCCATGGAAGGCGGGGTGATTGCCGGTTATCCGGTGGTAGACATAAAGGCAACCCTGTATGACGGCTCGTATCATACGGTGGATTCTTCAGAGATGGCGTTTAAAATCGCCGGTTCCATGGGCTTTAAAAAAGCGGTGGTGGATGCCGGCCCGGTGTTGATTGAGCCTATAATGAATATGGAGGTGGCGGTACCTGATGATTGTATGGGGGATGTAATCGGCGACCTGAACTCCCGGCGGGGAAAGGTACTGGGGGTGGAGCCGCGGGCCAACAGCCAGAGTATCAGCGCTCAAGTGCCGATGGCCGAAGTGCTGAAATATGCCCCTGATTTAAGATCGATAACCGGCGGCCGCGGGGTATTCAGTATGGAGTTTTCCCACTATGAGGAGGTGCCCAGCCACTTAAGTGAAAAGATTATCGAGCAATTAAAAGCCGCCAAAGAAGATAAGAAGTAAACCGGCGTTTACCTTAGCATAAGGTTGGCTTACATGGCAGCCGACAGGAAGCAGCGGTTTAGCATAATAAGCTATTATATAATTAACTGATGTTACGCACAAGAAATTTAAAATTTCATAAAATGACAAATGTCAAAGCTCACTCGTCAGGGCGGAGCCTGGAATATCAAATGAATGTCAAAATTCAAATGATAAAACCTTTTTTAGACAGGATATACAGGATAAAAAAGATTTAAAAAATCCTGTTAATCTTGTTAATCCTGTCAAAAATTCTTTTGGCATTTAGGTTTCATTTGAACTTTAATTTTGACATTTGGATTTAAGGTTTTTTTCGTACCCAAAACCGATTTTGCGTAATATGAGTAATTAATCCAGGCCCGGCAAGGTTTAATTCCAGGAAGGTATTGATGGATGTTCTCTAGGGATGAGATTATTGGTTTAGACATTGGCAGTAGCTGTATCAAGGCGGTTCAGCTAACGAACACTCAGCCCGGTTTTTTCTTGACTGGTGTGGGCATAGAGAACTTACCCCCGCTGGCAATCCAGCAGGAGGAAATAGTATATCCGGACCCGGTAGTCAATGCGATCATGCATCTGTTTCAAAAGTATAAAATTAAAGGTAAAAAAGTAGCCTTAAGCCTGGCCGGCCCCTCGGTTTGCGTAAAAAAGATCACCCTTCCGGTTGCCCCGGCAGATGAGTTGGCGGATATGGTACGCTGGGAAGCCGACCAATATTTACCCTTTGCCCTGGAAGATGCTTATATAGACTTTCAACTTCTGCCGACTGTCGCTGAAACCAGGACATTGGATTTATTACTGGTAGGAGCAAAAAAAGCGCGGGTTCAAAAATTGATTCAGGTGGTTCAAGCAGCGGGGTTAAAACCGGTTATTATAGATAGTGGAGCAATGGCGCTTGAAAACCAGTATGAAATAAGCCATAGCACGTCGAAAAAAAATGTAATGGCGCTGGTGGATATCGGGGCCGACATTATAACTGTAAATATCTTGGTGGATGGCTCTTCCGCATTTGTCAGTGCAGCCCTGGGGGGAGGAAATGATTTGACCCAGGCCATCCAGGAGGAATTTAACGTCGACTATGAACAGGCCGAACGAATTAAGCACGGCAAACGGTTAATCGATATAGAACTTCCCCGGTTACGCAAAGTGGTTCAACAGACGTCGGCATTGATTGCCGCTCAAATTGAGCATTTGTTTAACTGTTTTACCATTAATAATTCAGGTAAAGCCATCGATGTAGTGGTGTTAAGCGGGGGAGGATCATTGTTAAGGGGATTTGCCAACTTTCTGGCACGTCGATTAAACCTGCCGGTAAAACTGGCCAACCCGTTAAAAGAAATCAGTTGGGACAGAAAAAAACATTCCCTCACCGAAATAAATAATATGGCGCCGTTACTTGCTACAGGGGTGGGACTGGCGCTAAGAAGACCGGCGGATAAAATATATCGGCCTGCAATAAACGTATAACTAAGGGAGACTGTGATGGCGGAAGAAAAAGCTGAACAAACCGAGGCCAAGCCGGGGCTGACCGAAGAGCAACAAAATGCCGAGTACAATAGGCTGCATAAGCTGACGGTTACCAGGCTTCGGGAAGAAGCTATGGAAAAATTCCATGACCGGCTTAAAGGAGTACATGGCATGCGCAAGGAAGAATTGCTGGCGGCCATGTGTAAATTGATGGGGATACATATAGATGTGGAACACCATCGTGCCAACCTAGCGAAAAAGATAAACTATGAGGAATTAAAAACCAGGCTGGGAAAGCTTAAAGCCCAACGAATTGAGGCGCTGGAGAATAAAGCTAAGGCACAATTAATACAAGTCCGCAAGAAAATCAAGAAAGTAAAAAGGACTCTGAGAAGGCTGGCCTGACCGGTTATAATTTTAAACCGGTCGGGTTCCCGGCTGGTCGGGTTATAGGTGAAAGGCCTTTATCTTATAAGAGAGACAACCGCCGCTACATTGGCGGCGGCGGCGGTATTTGCATTGGCTGCATTCCGGCAAGCCGCCAAACAGGCTGAACGGCTCAAACTTCTGCTGATAAAAATCGATAATCTGCCGGTAATTTTCAAATTCGTCCAGGTTCCGGTTATATACCTTAGAAAGCGGAAAGCAGCGCCAGAGGTCTAAGTCCGGACCAATATCAATTGCCGGCGCACAGTAAAAACCCAGCGATACGTTATAAAGATATAGCCGGCCCAACTGCTCTTCACTAAACATGCATAAGATAAAACCACAATCGAAAGCCAGTTTTATATCAGATTTATCGCACTGTGAAGCAAATTTCACCAACTGTGGGGCCAGTTTAGAGTATTCCTGAAGCGGCAGATAGTCATTGTCTGCCTTTAAAATAGGCTGGGCCATGCTGAGCCGGATATACTTATAGAGCTTGTATTTATCTATTGCCTCCAACAGGAATTCAAATGCGGGTTGGGGCTTGTAAATATTAAAACCCAGCCCGGCCCGGTGGCCCAGCTTTGCCAAGGTATGAGCCAACTGTTCGGATTCGGCCGGCTTACAGTCATCAGGCTGGTTAATATTAACCACCATATGCAGCTTTTGATTATCCATCTGCGTTAAATAGTCCAATGCCTTAAGCGGCATTAATCCATTGGTGAACAGCGAGAGGCCGAATCCTGCCGCTAATATTTTATCAACCAGCAGCCCAAACTCAGGGTGCAGGGTTGGCTCCCCTCCCAGCAGGGAAACTCCCTTAATATCTGATTGCTTAAGAAAACGGATAATGCGCCCTAGATTTGCTAATGATAAATTTTGGGATTGGCTCTCAGGCTGCTTTAATCTCTGTTGGGCGAAGCAATAGGGACACCGGCGGTTACAATAGTTATTTAATAGTATATTGGGCATTGCCTTACTTAATTACAATTTTGGAGAAATCGGCAATCTGGGAGAAGGGGACTTTAATTTCGGATAACAGGGCCAGCCGGTTATTTTGCAGGGCCTTATCATCGGCCATCACCAACACCTCATCAAAGAAGCGATCTACATAGGGTTTGAGTTTTACCAATTGAGCCAGGGCGCCGGGGTAATCCCGCTTACCCAATAGTTGCGCAAGCTGCGCTTTAATTTGCTGGAATTGATTATATAACAAACCTTCAGCCTCTTCCTGAAATAAATCGGGAGCTACGTTAGCTGGTTTATAGTCTGCGGGGATAATCCGGGCTACCCTTCGTGCGGCAATCATCAGCGTATCGAAGGCAGCTTCCTTACTCAATGAATTTAACGCCTCAAGCCTGGCCTTGGTATCTACCACATCGTCAAACCCAGGACAACCTTCTTCTCTAGAAATTACGGCATCTGTCAAATGAAAACTGCCTTCTAACATAAGGAAAATGCGAGACTCAAAATAGTCCATAACCTCTTCTTTAACCTTATCAGCGGGTTTGGTTAACCTGTCTTGAATTAGCCTTAAAGCCTGACCCACCAATTCTTCTAATGACAAGTGCCATGTTTTGGCTAACAATATATTAATAACCCCAACTGTTTGGCGTCTTAAGGCATAAGGATCCTGAGAACCACTGGGCAGCAAGCCCACCCCGAAACAACCTACAATAGTATCCAACTTATCGGCAATACTAACTATTGCCCCTATGGTGCTATTAGGCAATTTATCACCCACAAAGCAGGGCAAATAATGTTCATAAATTGCCTGAGCTGTTTCCTCATCCTCATCGGAATGCCAGGCATATTCTTTTCCCATAATCCCTTGCAACTTGTGGAATTCCCCCACCATTTCAGTTAGCAGATCGCACTTGCATAGCAATGCTGCCCGGCTAACCAACTCAATTTTATTGTTAAAGCTTAGTTTTCGGGCAATGTATTTCGACAGCTTTTCTATCCGCTGGGCTTTATCATAATAAGTACCTAAATCCCGCTGGTAAGTCATACCTTTTAGGTCTTCTACTCGCTCAGCCAATGGTTTCTTTAAGTCTTCCTGATAAAAAAACTGGGCATCGGCTAATCTAGCCCGCAGTACCCGCTCGTTACCTTTGCGGATTAAGCATTGTTCATTATCCGGCATATTAGCAATGGTCACAAAAGCCGGGCATAAGTCACCGGCGGCATCTTCAACCGCAAAATAACGCTGGTGCTCCCGCATGGCGCAAATCAGCACCTCAGGCGGTAATTGCAGGAACTCATCATCAAAGTAACCTACGATGGCTTGCGGATACTCCACCAAGTTGGTTACCTCTTCCAATAATTCGTTATCTGCTATTACATGGGCACCGGGATAAACCTTGGCCAGTTGTCGGTTAATATCCTCCAACTGTTTTGCTATTGTGGCTTTGCGCTTACTTTGATCAACTAGAATATGATTTTCGGCAAGCAAACTCAGATACTTATCAGGTGAGGCAATAACTATTTTCCCATCTGATAAAAAACGATGTCCATAAGAGTAGTTACCGCTCATAATATCATTTAGCTCAAACACTATCTTTTTAGTACCATAAAGCGCCATTATCCAATGAATGGGACGGGCAAAACGAAAATCGCCCTCTCCCCAGCGCATGGACTTGGGGAATGAGAGCGACTGGATTATCTGCGGTAGAATTTGGGGCAACAACTCGCCGGTCGGTTTACCGGGGGTGTATACCTCTACGCCTAAACGTTCCCCCTTTTCGGTTTTTATAGTCAATAAATCTTCAATGTTTTTTCCATGTTTCTGAGCAAAGCCTTGTTGATGCTCAACGGGAGCATTTTTACCAGGCCCCATAACCGTCTGGGTCTCATCGGGCTGGTGTTCTTCAACTTCCATTATATACAGACTCAAGCGCCGGGGAGTACCCCAGGTTTTAATCTCTGCCTGAGCAATACGACTATCTTCCAATATCCCGGAAGCCAGCTTTTTAAGCTGCAAAAGCGCAAGTTTAATAAAACCGGCCGGTAGCTCCTCAGTCCCAATCTCAAGTAATAAATCCTTAGCCATTATTATGCTTCTCTTAGTAGTGGGAATTTCAGCTTTTCCCGTTGTTTAAGATATGCTTCGGCGCAACCCCTGGACAAGGCCCGCACCCGGGCGATGTAACGGGTGCGTTCAGTTACGCTGATAGCCCCGCGCGCCTCTAATATATTAAAGCTATGCGAGCACTTTAAACAATAATCATAAGCCGGTAACACCGCCCCTTTATCCAATAACTGCCGGCCTTCAGCCTCATACATATCAAACAATTTTAACTGCATGTCTATATCGGCTTGCTCGAAGTTGTAGCGGGAGAATTCCACCTCTCCCTGATGATGTACATCCCCATACCTTATTCCCGCCTGCCACACCAGCTCATACACATTATCCACCCCTTGCAGATACATGGCAATCCGCTCTAAACCATAGGTCAGCTCCACCGATACCGGTTTTAAGTCAATACCCCCGGCTTGCTGGAAATAGGTAAACTGGGTAATCTCCATACCGTCCAGCCACACCTCCCAGCCCAGTCCCCAGGCCCCCAGGGTAGGCGATTCCCAGTCATCCTCCACAAAGCGGATATCATGCGCTTTAGGGTCAATGCCCAGTTCAATCAGGCTGTTTAAGTACATATCCTGAATATCAAGCGGGGAGGGTTTTATAATTACCTGGTATTGATAATAATGCTGCAAGCGGTTGGGGTTTTCTCCATAACGCCCGTCAGTGGGACGGCGCGAGGGCTGCACATAAGCCACCCGCCAAGGCTCCGGCCCCAACGCCCGCAAAAAGGTAGCCGGATGAAAGGTGCCTGCACCGACCTCCACGTCATATGGTTGCTGAATGATACACCCCTTGTTGGCCCAAAAATTATTTAACGACATGATTAATTGCTGAAAGGTCATTTTTCTTCGCCTTATACCAAGATAATTAAGCCTGTATGTTAAATTTATCCAGACTACTAAAAGCACCGGTAAACCCGCTTACTATAACATATTCTTCTATTCAGGGCAAAAATATTATACGTAAATAACGTAACCCCTCAGTGAAGAGGGGGAGGTAAGAAACATTATCAAACGGTTCAGGCTGCGGCAGATGTTGGAAAAAGCCGCAGGTTTGTGTTCCGGTGGCGGTCACCGACTTTAAGTTAAGTTAAAAAAGTCTGTCCATCCTGTTTTCCTTCATTTTTTCTGTACTTTTCTCATTTTACCCTTGACACCCCAGGCTTGAGTGAGTAACATATACAATATATGGTATATGTAGAAGTGGTGTCACAATATACATGACTTTAAATACAATTGAATACATTTTGCAATAGCTTTTTAAATTAAAAATACGTGATAAGTCAGGTAAAATTCAAGGAGTTACTTATACGACGATAAACTAGTGCTATGAAAGCGATTTATTTGAGGGATTAAAACTATATGTAAGGCTCTCTTAAATGTTAATTATGAGCGATCGGACGAAGTTGCTAATATTGGCAATATGTTTGGGGTGGGTATTGCCGGTAGCGGTAGATGCGCAAGTACCCCGGTCTACCATAAACCGGATAATACTGGGAGAAGTAGAATACACCGCCGGTACTGCCTGGTTTGTAGCAAGGGACGGTTCAACGCGGCCGGCCACAGAGCGTATGCATATATCTACCGGCGACCGGCTCAAAGCCGGGGGTATAACCCGGCTTAAATTTGTAAATGGTAATCTGCTTGAGTTGTCAAGCGGAACGGTAGTTGAGTTTTCGCCCCAGGGAAAGATCATGATGATCAGCGGCCAGGGGGAGCTAACTCTGTTGCAGGGTGAAAAGCTACCGATCGCGGAGGGTGAACAATTATCCATCTATCTGTGGCCCGCGTATTTCAAGTTGATGCTGGACGGCACCTGCCATAAGATCATGCTCCATGATTTTCTTAAGCTGTTTATAATGGCTGAGGGCCTGGAAGATAAGCTGACCCAAGACCTGCTTAGACTCCCAATACACGAATTTTACATACAAATGAATAAGCTACTGGAAGAAAACGATCTTTTGCCATTTCCCAGCAATATTCCCGTTGACTGTTTAAAGCGAAATTTTTATGTGGACTATTTTTATGCCCTGTTGGGTGAAAGATTCGGCTGGCCGGAGATTGCGCTTAGAGAAGACAAGCAAAAAGCAATGTTGGCGCGGGGTTATCTGAATCCGCTTTGGGCTGATGAGGAATGTATTTGCCGGCCTGAAGCCTTGGGTATGCTGTGGGATGCGTTTTTAAACATACCGCCGATGGCTGAAGAGACAGGGTCGGTGCTTGTCGATCCTTACGTAGCCCCTTTTCCAAATCTTTATGAGGATCCGATTAGTCAAATAAGATAAGCGGGATGCCTTATCATTTTTGGAGTATATTCAAAGGGATAATATAAACTTGCCGGCGCTTGCCAGGGTTAATCTTGAATCCTGAGGACACTTTAACAGGAATAATTTTAGGAGTTACCGCCTTGACCTTTTGGGGATTTATCTCGGTGGCTCAAGCTGCCGACTTAACGGTCTATACCCAAATGGAGGCGCAGGAAGAATACAGCAGTAATATCTACTTATCCGAACGATCTGAAGCAGATGATTTTACCAGCCGTTTTTCTCCCAGCTTTGACTTAAGTTGGAGTACTCCTAAAAGTCACCTGGATATGGATTATAAATTGAGTATCCTGGAATACAATTTTACCAACGACACCGAATTTCGCGGCAGGAATGATGATTATATTATCTGGCATGAGCTGGAACTGGAAGCGGGGGTTTTTTCGCGGGCCTTTTTTGGCAAGCGGCTATATTTTGAGATAAACCAGGATTTTTTTCAGAACGATGATCCCCATCGGGTTGAACGGGGATTTCTGGTAGGCCGAAATGAGTATTATGTAAACCGCACCTCGCCCGAAGTTCATTACATTTGGGGTGATAAGTTACTATTAAAGTTTAAATACATTTACGAAAGGCTGGAGTATCAGCTTGCCGATATAGAAGACAGTGATGAACACCGGGGTGTAGTAAGTATCCAATACAAACTGAACTCCAAGAATTCCCTGGCTGCCGAATATCAATATGCGGGGCGCTATTTCGACATTTCCCAGAACTACCGCCTGCATCAGAGCTGGCTGAAGGTCCACCATATTTTCAACTCCTACCTGAAGGCTGATCTGGGCGGCGGCTATCAAGACCGGAATTATGTTAAGGGTATAATAGATGACTGGCAGGGATTTACCGGCTTGGCCGGCCTGGAAGCCACTACCGGCAATAAACTCAACAGCCGGCTCACTTATCAATATATGCCCAGTACTATTGGGACTTTCGTATTCTTCAATATCCATCGGCTGGATCTGCGTCTTGAGTACTATTTACTGCCCAGCTTGCGGCTGATAGTCGATCAGTATGTTCAATGGGACTATTACCGGCAGCCGAAAGGACGTCATGAGCGTCTTATCGGTTGGGGGAGCAGGCTCCGCTTTGCCTTTATAAAAGACTGGTATATAGAAGCCGGATATTATCGGCATGAGCGGCGTTCCAATTTTTCCGGTAATAGCTACCACGAAGGCGGTTTTTCTCTTGCTTTGAGTATGGATTATGGGGTCATTTAAAATCAAGCTACTGCTGATTACAGCTATTGGTTTGCTACTTGGATCAGGGCCTAACGTCTTTGCTGAATCGGCAAATGACTATCGCATAGGGCCTGCTGATGTATTGCATATCTCGGTCTGGCAGGAGAGCGATTTAGAATGCACCGCCAAGGTTTTGCCCGAGGGGGTAATCAACTACCCCCTGATAGGCCGGATAAAGGTTGCCGGGCTTACCGCCAACCAATTAGCCGGGAAAATAACCCAACTGCTTGGCCGGGATTATCTTGTCAAGCCGCAGGTTATTGTAGAGGTTCGAAAATATCTCAGCCAGAAGGTTTATGTGTTGGGTCAGGTAGACAGGCCGGGGCTATACTACCTGAAAGGGGTGACCACGTTGTTGGAGATGATCTCCCAGGCCGGCGGGATTACCGGGAATGCGGGCAACCGCCTGCTGATTATCCGGGCTGGCGCCAACGATATAAAAAGTGGAAAGAAACTGGATGAACTTCTTAAGAAGTACGAAGCCGATAAAATCGATTTGCGCGCTTTGTTGGTTGAGGGCGACCTGTCATACAACCGGATTCTGCAACCGGAAGATGTCCTTTTTATTCCCTCCCGTGAAGCGGCTACCGAGGATAACATCTATGTTATGGGAGCCTTGAAGCGGCCCGGGGCTTATGAATATAAGGAAGGGCTTACCGCGCTTAATGCCTGTATCATTGCCGGAGGGTTCACTATTGTGGCGGCTCCCAACCGGGCGGTAATCAGCCGGCTGCTTGGCAATCGTAAACGCAGCAGCATCAAGCTTAACCTGGAAAAGGTCAAAGACGGTGAACTCATGGACTTGCAACTTGAGCCTGGGGACCGTATCTTTATACCCGAAAGCTATTTCTAATGTTTAATACCAATCACATGGGCCAGACCGAGCCAGACAATATAACCAGAACCCATCTCTTTGATTATTGGCGGATTATTCGTAAATATCGCTGGACAGTATTGGCGTGTATTATTATCTCTATGGCCACTACTCTCATTGCCAACAGCCTGAAACAGCCGATATACCAGGCTACCGCTACCATCCTGATTGATGAGAATCGTGGTTCATTTACCCTCCCGAACCAGCCTTTCGCCTATGAGGATTATTATCAAAAGCAGCGGGCCTTCGAAACTCATTTCAAGGTTATCAAGAGTTACCCCTTAGTGCAGATGGTAGTTCAGCGGCTCGACCTGCACAGCTATTTGCAGGACAACCCGCAGCCTCCACCCACATATTTTCAGCGTTTATGGCTTAAGCTCCAGCAGCAACTAGGTTCCATCAGTCTTTTTTTTAAGCGGCTTTTCCTGGTCGAAAAAGATTCTCCAGGAAAAATGGCGGGCGCTGAGGGAATATCTAAACCGGATCCGCTGATATTGTCCTTACAGTCGGCAATTGAAATAGTTCCCATCCCTGAAACGAATTTGGTGAAAATCAATGTCCGTTACTTTGATCCTGTGGTGGCGGTAAATGTATCCAATACCCTGGCCAAGGCCTACCAGGAATATATTGTGCAGCAACAACTGGATACAGTAAAAGGTAACCTTAGCTGGATGACCAGGGAGCTTTCCAAGCTCAGAACCAACATGGAGGAATCGGAACAGGCTTTACTTCAGTATCGCGAAAAGGGCAATCTGCTGGAAGCCGACCAGGAAGACTCTCTCCAGGCGGGCGAACTGGCGCAGTTGCGGCGTGACTATAATCAAGCCAAAACCAAGCATATTGAGATTGAGGCCCAACTGGCCGAATTGCGCAAGGTTATTAACCAGGGCAGCAACTATATACCGGCCTTCATCAAAAGCGATTTGCTGGATAATATCACCTCCCAGCGGGCGGCCGCCAAGCTGGAATTGGAGAAGCTGCTTAAAAGATACAAGTCAAAGCATCCGAAAATCGTCAGCATTCGTTCTAAAATCAATATGTTGGCGCAACAGTTTGTTGAGGAGATAAAGAAATCCTTCGCCAGCATCAACTCGGAGTATCTGGTACTGCTCAGTAAGGAGCGGCAACTTGAAAAAACATTAAATCAATATACCGAGCAGGTAATCCGGGGCGACCAGCAGAAGACTCAATACAACCTCTTAGAACGCGAGGCCAGAGCCAACCACGAATTATATAACATCCTTATGATGCAACTGAAATCGGTCAATATATCCGAGGGCATACAGAACCGGTCCATCAGATTTATAGAAGAAGCCAAGCTGCCGGATAGCCCAACCCGACTTAATAAGGCGCTTAATTTATTAATAAGCTTCCTGTTGGGCCTGACTTTGGGAATCGGCCTGGCTTTCTTCCTGGATTATCTGGACCGCACCATTAAGGGAGTCGAAGATGTTAAAGGCTGCCTGGGACTGCCGGTATTAGGTGTCATACCTTCTTTTGACAAGGGATATAAAATATGAATAAAAACAACTCGTTCTTAAAAGGCAATATTAATTCAGAGGTAGCCGAGAGCTACCGGTCGCTGCGCACCAACATTCTGGCCAAGCTGGCCAGAAATCCCTGTCGTACGTTGTTGGTCACCAGCACCTTGCCCAGGGAAGGTAAAACCACCACCCTGATGAACCTTGGGACAGCTTTGGCTCAGGCCAACAAGCAAGTGTTGCTGATGGATACTGATCTGCGTAATCCGGTATTGCATAAGATGATGGGAATTAAACCCCGCCGGGGAATTACCGGCCTGTTGGCGGATCTCCTGGAGCAACCGGTGGACCAGGGTGTTTTAAAGGGACAGTCTTTAGCTGATATTTTCTGCCTGCTGCGTTTACAGGAGCGTACCGGCATTTTGACCATGGAAAATAAAACCGGCCGGCTGGAAGCCCGTTTTCACTCCGGTGAAATAGTAGGCTTTTGTTGTAATCTGCAACAAACAGTCATCAGCCGGCTGGCCAATGCCGGTGACTACCCGGTGGGAGATAGTCCGGCGGCCGACCTTCCCGAATGGGGGCGCTTTTTAACTTATGCCGGCACCGATACGAGTTACCATTTCAGCAATACCAAGATGGTAACCATTAACAGTCTGGACAACCACATCCACTGGAAAATGCTGCTCGACAAAGTATCGATCCTTCGCCAAACGGTTGGTATTGCAGACAAAATAAAAACCTACGCCCAGCCCACCGATTTTGATGGACTCTGGATTCTTCCCAACGATCGAGTAACGGAAAACCCGGTCGAATTGTTAGGCTCACTGGCAATGCGCGAGCTTTCCCGGATTCTGGGTAATTGTTTCGACATCGTGTTGTTGGACAGCCCACCGGCAGCCCCGGTGACAGATGCCTCACTAATGAGTTCTTATCTGGACGGAGTAATCTTCGTATTACGCAGCAAGAAGGTGGATCGCCAGCTTGCGATCAGTACTATTGAAAAACTGCAAAGCATGGAAGCCAATATCCTGGGAGTAGTGCTGAACGATATAAACTTGGAAAGCGATCATTGCTACTACCGATATTATCAAAGATACTACTATGGCTCCAACTCAAGGCAAAATTAGCCGGTCTCTCCGCCGGAAAGCAAGCCGAGGCTCAAATCCAGTCTATAGTCTTCGTGTCAGTCAGCCTTTAGTTAAGATATTTATCCTTTTGATCCTCATATTTGCGGTTGGTAGTGCGGTTAACCTCAGCCTGCGGGCCTACACCGCAGCTGGCTATGCTGAGCAGGTTCCCCAGAAGTTATCCGCCGGAAACTGGATAGCGGCGGTAGCCTGTGCCTGGTCGGCAGTCGATAACCAGCCGGGCAATGCGGACTACCACAGCCTGCTGGCTTTGGCGCTGGAACTGCGGGCAGCCGCTAATGGCCTGAATCAATTAGAATTTCTCGTAGAAGCTGCTGAAGCGCTGGATCGGGCCTTGGAATTGAACCGACTGGCTGGTGATCACTGGCTCCAACGGGCAAGAGTGGCCGAAAAAATCAAAAAATTAAGACCGCTGTTTACAGATAGCCGGTTGCCCCAGGAGACACCCTCTGCCGGGGAGTGTTTCCGACGGGCCATAGCGCTGGACCCTTACAATATATATTATTTGATTTCAGCGGCAGCTTATTATGCCAGGGGCGGAAACCGGGTAGCGGCGGAAGCTTTTTTCGCCCGGGCCTGGCAGGGATATCCCATAGCCGTAGGTCGCTATTATCTGGCCTGGAAGCCGCGGCAGGAAGCTTTAGATATAGTAGTAGAAAGATTTTGGCAACAGCGGTTAGCTGCCGGAGGGGATGATGCGCAGCTGATCTATTGGTTGGGGGGACTATATGAGGCCAGGGGAGAGTACAACAGCGCCCGTAAGCTATATCGGCAAGGCCTGCAAACTACCCAGGCCGCCCATTTTAAACGGCTCATCCAACGGATAATATCTAAATCCAGGGCAAGATGAATGTCTGCATGATCAGCGGTATTTTCCCGCCCGATATCGGTGGGCCGGCTACCTATGTTCCCTGGTTGGCTGAAGAGTTGTTGCGCCGGGGGCATCAGGTACAGGTTATTTGCCTGGCTGATGATCCTGAAAGCTCGGCAGGCTATCCTTATCCGGTAACCAGGCTTTATCGGCAGGGATCATTGCTCATTCGTATCGTCAAAACCACGCACAAGATTTATCAACTGTCGCAAGGGGCTGATCTGTTGTATGTTAATGGGTTGGGGTTAGAAGCCAGGTTGGCCGGTTATGGCCTGCATAAGCCGATAGTATATAAGGTTGTCGGAGATTGGGCCTGGGAGCGAGCCGGTCAACGAAAACTATGTGATATCGGGATAGATGAGTTCCAGCATCGGTTCTGTGGTTTTAAAGCGCTGTTACTTAAGTCAATCCGCAATTATTTTCTAAAAGGCGCCCACCGGATAATCATACCCAGCAATTACCTGGCCGGGCTGGTACAAAGCTGGGGAATCCCCAAGCACATAATGCAGGTTATCCCCAATCCTGCCGGAATCCCTGAAGGCTTGCCCGGTCAGGCTGCGGGACTTCCCCGACCGACTTTAATAACTGCTGCCCGGCTTATTAAATTAAAGGGTATTGCCAACCTGCTCAGGGCGTTAGCCGAGGTTCCCGGCCCCGGTTTACTTATAATCGGGGAGGGTCCGGAACGACCGCAACTTGAGTCGCTGGTGACCGACCTCAAATTGGATGACCGGGTGCGTTTTACCGGTCAGCTGGAGCGGGCTAAGTTCCTGGCTTATCTGGCCGACGCCGATGCGCTGATATTGAATTCAACCCATGAGGGTCTGCCACACGTGGTTTTGGAGGCCATGGCATTAGGTAAGCCGGTGATTGCTACCCGGGTGGGGGGTATCCCGGAGTTAATCGAAGACCGTAAAAATGGGCTGCTGGTAGCTTCCGGGAACCGTTCCGAACTAGCCGGAGCTTTACGTCAATTGACAGCCGACGAAGCTTTGCGTCAGCGGCTGGCTGCCGGGGCTAAAATGCTGGGACTGGATTTTTCACCACAAATGGTGTTTGAAAAAACTTTAGCAGTATTAGAAGGGGCGGCTTCCGAATGAAAGTGCTGATGATTGGGCTAAGCGACGGCATTTTACATAATCCCGTGGGCGATGTGCGGGAGCGACATATAGAATATGCCCGGCGGGTGGGAAGGCTGGATATGATTGTCTATTCACCCCGCCGGTGCGGGCTTGAAGTTGCCCGGCTGACCCCGGCGCTAACCGTTTATCCCAGCCGCTCCTTAAGTCGCTGGCATTTTATCAACGATGCCTTCAGGCTGGGTTGCCGGATAATGGATCAATCAAGAGCAGATATCGTAACCACCCAGGACCCATTTACCACCGGCTTAGCCGGCTATCTATTGAAGCGGCGTTTTGGCGTTCCGTTGGAGGTGCAGAATCACAGCGACTTTTTTGACAATCGAGCCTGGATTGCTGAGAAACCCTGCCGCTACCGGGTATTCAATGCCTTAGGTAAATTCATTATCAGGCGGGCCGATGCCTTGCGGGTCATAAATCGTGAGGAGGCCGGTAAATACCTGGCCCTGGGTATACCCAAAGAGCGGGTTCAGATACAGGCTACCCCCATAAATGTGGCGCACTTCAGGGCGGCTTCAGCAGAGGCTGAGCTACGCCGGCAACTGGGGTTGGCTCCCGCTGAACAAGTGGTTTTATGGGTCGGCCGGCCGGTGGCTGTTAAATATCTACAGTTATGGCTTAACGCCTTGAAGTTGGTACACCGGCAACGGGCTGCCGTCAGGGGATTAATAGTCGGTGATTTAAACTTTGCCCCAAACCTGCCGGGACTTGCCCGAAGCCTGGGGTTAAGCCGGGTAATCATCTTTTCCGGCCGGGTGGCGCATGAGCATTTGCCGGCATATTTTGCTTTAGCGGATGTATATTTACATACTTCGGTTTATGAGGGCTTGGGTAAGGTATTGGTGGAGGCCGGAGCCGCTGGTTGCCCGGTGGTAACTACCCCCACCGCCGGGGGTTTAGAGGTGGTGCTGCCGGAGAAGACCGGCATCATCTCTGAGGCGCAGCCCCAGGCTTTGGCGGATAATGTTTTGCGACTACTGGAGCAGCCTGAGCTTGGTCGACGGATGGGGGCCGCCGCCCAGTCCCTGGTCAGTAAAAAATTCGACCGGCAACGGAGCTTAGCAAATATTGTGGCCACCTGGTATAACACTGCCGGACTGAGGATGAGCAAATGAATCTGCTGATGGTTACCCGGCGGGTTGATATTGATGATGAGCGGGTCGGTTTTGTGCATCGGCTTATTGAGCGCCTGGCTGAGCGGGTGGATGAGTTGGGGGTCATCTGCCTGGAATGCGGCCGGATAGAGTTGCCGGCCAGGGTACGGGTTTTTTCCATGGGCAAGGAAAAGGGTAACCGCCGCTTTACCGAGTTCATGAACTACCAACGCGCATTGGCGGCCATGCTTCCCCGGGCAGAGGTTATTTTCGGACATATGAATCCGATATATACTATCCTGGCGGCCCCCTGGTCCAAGCTTATGCGTCGCAAATTGGTGATGTGGTACGCTCATGGCAGTGTAAGCCACCGGCTACGGTTGGCGCATTTTCTGGCCGATGAGGTAGCCACATCCACCCCGGAGGGATTCCGGCTGCCAAGCCGTAAGCTACGGATAATTGGTCAATGCATTGATACCCAACTGTTCCATCCGGCGGCGGAGCGGCGGCCGCAAGAACGAATAAACCTGCTAAGCTTAGGCCGCCTTTCGCCGGTCAAGAATGTCGAATGCATTCTCCAAGCTATGTACATTCTCATCCATAAATGGAATATCAGCCACGTACACCTGCAGATTGCAGGTAGCCCGGCTACCCCGGAACAAGCCGATTATTCAAGGATGCTTCAGGATATGGTTACCGAACTGGGATTAAATGAAAGGGTCAGTTTTATCGGCCCGGTAAATTACCGGAAGACGGTCGATTTTTATCAATCGGCCCATATTTTCATAAATCAGAGCAATACCGGCAGCCTGGATAAAGCCATCCTGGAAGCCATGGCCTGTGGCTGCCTGCCGCTAAGTTGTAATCAGGCCTACGTCGCCTGGACAACCGGACATCATCTCCGGATGCTCAACACTCACGATAATAATCCCCAGACCTTAGCCGACGGCATAACCCGCTTAATAAAGCTTGAACCCGACAAACGCCGGGCGCTTGAGATGCGGGTGCGCCAACTGGTGGTCGATGAGCATAATATGGAGGTTTTCTTAGACAGGCTACTGGGGGTTTTCAAAAATGGCTAAATCAATAGTCTTAGCGGCGGACCGGCCGGGGGGACACACCAATATACGCGCCATGGAGCTATATAATCGACTTAAAGATGTGGCAGACCGGCAGTATCTCTACAGCCGCAGACGGCTGCTACGCGGAATGCAACGCCGGATTTTCTTCCCCTGGATAGTGGGTCGGCTGGCAAAGCAATATGATTGTCTCTGGTGCTGGGGGGTGCGTCAGATAGAATACTTCCGCGGACCGGTAATTGTCGATATAGATGATCCTACTTTTACCGCCGCCGAAATTAAATTACTGAACCAGGCAAATGTACAACTGGTGGTGACCACTACCCGGCAGTTACGCCGGCAACTGGGCCGGGCCGGTTGCCAAAAACCGATAGCCGTAATTCCCTCCGGCTGGAACCCTGAAAACCTGGCTTTAAGCTCGCCAGCCGACCAGCAAGCTGGCAAGCCTGCCGGGCGGCTGGTTATCGGCTGTTGTGCGCCTTACCTTAAGCCGCTGGATATAAAACTGTTACTGGATTCCCTGGGAATAATAAAGCAGCGGCTTTCGGACTTTGAAATATGGTTGATCGGCCAGGCCGGCCCCTGGCTGAATGATTACCTGGAACAGTATTCTGAGATAAAATTGTTGGGATATAAGCCGCATCGGCAGCTATTGCAATTTGTATCCGGCTTCGATATTGCGGTCTATCCGCGGACGGTCGACTATGGCGGACGCTTCAGTATCAAGCTCATCGAGTATTTAGGCTGCGGGATACCAGTGGTGGCTAATTCGGTGGCTGAAGCCTTCCTGGTGCAGGAAGCCGGTGGCGGGTTGGTAGTGGATAAGACCGGATTTGCCGAAGCCATCCTGAAGCTGGCCGTCGATCCCCAACTCCGCCGCAGGCTGGGAGATAAAGGCCGCCGCTATGCCGCTGACTATAGCTGGGAGGGTATCGCCCAACGGTATCGGCGGGAGGTATTTGAGAAGTGTCTTTAGGTACTAAGCTGAAACAAGCCCCAAGATTATGGTATGTGGCTAACGCCCGGGTACCGAGTGAGAAGGCGCATGTACTCCAGATATTCAAAATGTGTCAGGCCTTTGCACGACAAGGGTTTGAAGTGACTCTGATCCATCCCCGCCGCTGTAACAATCAGCGGATGTCGGCGGTGGCTGATGTCTGGGATTACTATCAGGTCGGCCGGGAGTTTGCCGTCCAACGGCTGGGGAGCCTGGATTGGCCCTGGCTGGGATTTGCCGGCCGGTGGTTACGCTTCCGGATCCAGGCGTTGAGTTTCATGCTGCAAGTAAGGCGGTATATGAAGCAACAGGCGCTACCGGGGATAGTGTATTCCAGGGATATTTACTCCAGCCTGTGGCTGTTTAAGTATACCGTCGGGCCTCAATTAGCGCTGGTGTTCGAGGCTCACGGTTATCCGAAGCGTTTTGCCCGCTGGCAGGCGCGCCGGCTGAACCGCAGCCTGGATGGACTGATAGTGCTTAACCTGTGGCTTAAAGCAAAATGGATTGAACTGGGATTTCCGGCGGACAAAATACTGGTGGCTCAGGATGGGGTTGATCTGACCGCTTTTCAACCGGGGGTATCCAAGCCGCAGGCCCGCCATAAATTAGGTCTTAATAAGGATGAACAACTGGTGCTTTATGCCGGGCATCTATATCCCTGGAAAGGAGTTTACACCCTGGCGGCTGCCAGTCGCCATTTGCCGTCGGGTTACCGGGTTGTTTTTTTGGGCGGTACCCCGGAGGACAGAATCAAACTGGATAACTATTGCCGCCGGGAGGGTCTCAGCCGGGTACAATTCTGGGATTATGTGCCGCCGGGGGAAGTGCCTGCATATCTGGCGGCGGCGGATGTGCTGGTGTTGCCTAATTCAGGGAAGGATGAGCGTTCGAGCCGTTTGACCTCTCCGCTTAAGTTATTTGAATATCTGGCTGCAAAACGGCCCTTAGTGGCGGCGGATGTGCCCGCTTTACGGGAAGTAATCCAGGCCGGAACAGAGGCCCTTATGTTTGTACCGGATGACCCCCAATCACTGGCTCAGCGAGTGCTCAGGGTAACCGGAGATGAAGCGCTGGCTCAAAGACTGGCTCAGGCTGGAGTGCGAAAGGCGAAAGATTTCTCCTGGGAAAGCCGGGCCGGGCGTATTCGGTATTTTATGGAACAGCAGTTGGAAATGAGCTAAATATGAGTCGCAGCTTGACCGATAAAATAAAGTTGGTGGTTGGCAGCAACCTGCTGACGAACGGCGCCGGTTTTCTGGCCAAAATAGTGTTCGTGCGCATTGCCAGCCTGGCGGTATACGGTCTATATCGTGAGCTGATGCTGGTGGTCGACATAGCGGCTTCTTTTTTTAGAGGTGGTCTGCCTAAAAGCGTGTATTATTTTTTTCCCTCTCTGGCAGGTGCGCCCCGCCGGCAATTTGTCAGCCAGAGTCTGAGCTTGCTGTTTGGCTCCGGGATTATAGTATGGCTGGGATTATATTTTTTCTCCGGCAGTATCGCCAATGGATATTTCCACCAGCCTGAGCTTTCCCGCTATCTGAAAATAATCGCCTGGTGGATGCCCTGTTTTCTGGCCTACAGTATTTTTACCCCTGTTCTGTTATCTTCCGACAGGCAAGAGTTGGCCGCCGGCGTTTCGCTGGTCGGTTCACTTGCCAGAAGTCTGGGGGTAGTAGCGGTATACTTTTTCAGCCGGCGGCTGGATATGGCCTTGTGGTATCTGGTAGCCCTGGGGGCGGCTCAATGCATATTTATGCTGGGCTACTGCCGACGCCGGGGTTTGCTGGGCAGGCTTAAACCGGATTTAGCTCTTATCAGACAGCAACTCGCACATGCCCTGCCATTGTCATTTTCCAGGTTGGCGGGCAGCTGGGCCAAAAATATTGACCGGCTGCTTATTTCCTTCTTCCTCTCCACCGAGCACTTCGCTATTTATAGTATCGGGGCCGCCGGCTTACCGTTCATCAACTCGATAACCTATACTATAAACAATGTACTTCAACCCAGGTATGTCACTTTACTCAACCAGGGCCAGACGGATGAATTCCGCTGTTTGTGGCATAAGGCCATGGGTAAAATAGCCCGGATCATTTTCCCGCTGTTCATTTTTTCATTTATCATGGCCGCCCCGCTGATCCGAATGCTATATTCGGCCAAATATGCGGCCAGTATAAATATCTTCCGCATATATTTGTTTGGCCTGCCGCTTTACTTTACCAGCTACGGCACCGTGTTACGGGCAGTGAACCGCACCGGATTGATCCTGAAATATACCTTGTTATCTATAGCCGCTAATTTATTGATCAGCCTGCTATTGTTTAAATGGTTGGGCATGGCCGGTCCGGCCCTGAGCACAGTGGTTTGTAACTATGCCATTGTCTTTGTTTACACCCTGAGTATCAGCCGGCTTACCGGGATTTCCCGGCGCCGGATTTTTCCTTACCGGGAGCTGGCCAGGGTGTTCGGGCTGGCCATATTTTGCGGTGTGCTGCTGCTGCCGGTGCTGCTGCTGCAATTGGCGGATACCTGGCAATTGATAGCGGGCGCTATCTGGTTTGG
>JAJRUS010000033.1 GCA_024277675.1 bacterium
AAACTTTGCGCCCATTCCACCCCCTTATGGTATATGTTATTTACTACACCATTATACCATACTCGCACTGCCTAAGTCCGACAGACTCCTAGGAGCCTGTCGGACTTTAGATGATTCTACTGCGTAAAGTGATAAACATATCCATTTTCCCACTCATTTTCGTTAAATGGATACAGATCTCCGCTACAATCTAACCTTCTAAATCAAACCAACCGGATTTCCTAATATAACAATACAGGTGGTTGTTTTGTTACATGGGATAAATGTCCGTAAATAGTATGTCATGCATATCGGGCGGCTGATTATCGGATAAATGCCCTGATATTTTTAGTGACAATTCGTTCCATTTCTGTTATTATTTATATCATTCAAGCTGTGTGCCGGTCAAAAAAGGTATGATAGTGTTCATATTTTTAGCGCTCTGCCTGGTGATATAATCATGGACCCTGAGCTTAATGTCTTAGCCATAGCCCCGGAAGAGGATTGGAAGCATTTGACTTCGCTTCATTCCATCTCCGGTTTATCTCTGCTTACCTCAACCGACATTCTTCAGGAACAACTCTCAAAAAGCCAATTAATTATTTTATCCGCCACCAATGGCGCTATCATTAAACAATGGTTATCCCAAATCCGCCGACAATCGGATGTATGCCTGCTGCCGGTAATGGCGGTGACGGCAGAGAATCATGCTGACTCTCATCATATACTGGCGGATGCGGTAATTGATTTTCCGGTATCCCCGGCACAACTTGAGCCCAGGATTAAGCAGCTTACTGAATTAAGTCGTCAAATAAAGGCCTTCTCCCCGCTGGTAGAGCAGTTCACCCCGCATGAAGGGCAGCAGGTTAATCTGCTGCGCTATTTGAGCAGCCGCAAGATCGATGTTTTAACTCCCACCCGGTCACTAAATTCCAAACTGGGCTATGCCTACCCACTGGCAGCGGCATTTTTAGATACTTCACCAGGCGAAGAATTTGCCCGGTTGGCAGAGCTTGCGCACGGGGGATTACTCCAGGGTGGCGGCTATGACCGCCTGCACCTATGCCCCGATTGTAAGCATTACCAGCTCAATTTCAGAGAGGTCTGCCCCCAGTGTCAACTGCCGCACATTAAGCGCGAGGGCAATATCCACCATTACGCCTGTAGCTATATCGCTCCGGAGAGTGAATTTATAAAGACGCATCAGCTAACCTGCCCCAAGTGTAAAAAGCCGTTGCGCCATATCGGGGTGGACTATGATAAGCCATCCACCAGCTATAAGTGCCTACAGTGCCGGCACCTTTTCCCGGAAGCAGTGGTTAACTGCCTGTGTATTAATTGCGGAAACATCTTTTCACCCCCACAGGCGCAAATATTTGAGGTCAAGGAATACCGGCTTACCCTGGCCGGTATGCGGGCCGCTGAAACCGGTATGATTCGGGAAGTCTCCCCCCATATGACAGCAAGTACCCCTTCAGAAATATTGAATCATACAACCTTTGAGGAGCTGTTCCGGGTACAACACTGGATCAGTAAGCGCCTGCAACGCCCGCTATGTCTGATCGGCATAACGGTTAAGCAGGCCGGGAATGGCTCCCCCATCGGCGGCCGGTTGCGACAGAACTTAAGGGGTAATGATTTAATCTGCCAGCTTAATGAAGCACAATTTGTGATTCTTTCACTGGAAACCGACCGGGAAAAAGCCGAGCTAGCCATGCAACGTATCAGTAAACAGTTGACCGGCCAACTCAATAAATCACTGCAATTAAAAATTGGCATCACCCAACTACCCCAGGCTGAAGAAAATCTGGAACAATTGATGGCCGGGGTGCTGAGGCCCGAATAATTTGGGGCTTTTTGATGTTTCTGATATTTCGGTCTGTCCCCAGACCAAAATCCTATAAGTAAAGTGGAAGTGAATCACTTGCTGGCTGGTTCATGGCAAATCTATATATTATCAGGATACCCTGATCTATGATTCAAAACGGCACAGGGGAACGGCGCCTGCTGAAATGGTTGACACTTATACCCCACAGTGGGTGACACTTATCATCCGGCAGTTGGGGTGACATCTTGATTCGGCTATAACATTTTTTTATTAAGTTTTTTTATCAAACCATATCTACCAACCCCCTATATCTATCTAAAAAACGGAAAATTTTTTATTAAAAAGGAGTGGTTGACAATCTCAAGTTATTATACTAACATCACCTTGCGTGATTTTCTAAGCTATACCAAACTTATATTCACACATAATATCAAACAGTTAGAGCTAGCATTGCGCTTAAGCTTACCGCTAATCAGGAGTCGGAGATGATCTATTTCAGCATGGCTTTCCACCAGCACCAGCCAGTAGGTAATTTTGACCATGTGATTGAGCATTGCTATCGTCAGGCCTATCTACCTTTTTTAAATGTCCTTAAACGTCATCCGGCTATTAAGGTTAGCCTGCATTATTCCGGGCCATTGCTTAAGTGGATTGAGCGCCATCATCCTGAATTCTTCATTCAGCTTAAGGCAATGGTTAAAAAAGGGCAGGTAGAGCTTATGGCGGGTGGTTTTTATGAGCCTATACTGCCTATCCTGTCCCATCAAGACAAACTGGATCAAATAAAAAAAATGGTGGAGTATATTAACACCCATTTTGATTACCAACCACGGGGATTATGGCTGGCGGAGCGGGTTTGGGAACCCCATCTGGTGGCTCCGATTACCAAATGCGGGCTGGAATATATTATTTTGGATGATTCGCACTTAAAGGAGACCGGGCTGGAGGACGACCAACTGCATGGTTATTATATCACCGAAGATGAAGGCTATTGTCTTAATGTGTTTCCCAGCAGTATGCGCCTGAGGTATACCATGCCGTTTGCCCCGCCGGAAGAAACAATTGAATATTTAAGACAGATTGCAGCAAACGGTGACGGCTTGCTGGTTCAGGTAGGGGATGATGGCGAGAAGTTCGGCAGTTGGCCCCATACCTACCAAACCGTCTATGAGGAGGGTTGGCTGGAGCGATTTTTCAGCCGGTTGGAAGATAACAGCGATTGGCTGGCAGTGGTCAATCATTCAGCCTATATAGACCAATATAAGCCGCTGGGAAATGTCTATCTGCCCACTGCCTCATATGCTGAAATGATGGAGTGGGCGTTACCGACCAAGGCCCGGTTGGATTATATGAATGCTCAGGGGCAAATGGAACACAATCCGACCTGTAAGCGTTTTTTAAAAGGCGGTTTCTGGCGTAATTTTTTAGTAAAATATCCTGAAAGCAATAACATGCATAAGAAAATGCTGTACGTAAGCCACCAGGTAGCCCAACTGGCCAGGCAGGGAAATAGCTCCGCCAGTCTGGAACCGGCCAAGGATGAATTACAGCAGGCACAGTGTAATTGCGCTTATTGGCATGGGGTGTTCGGCGGTTTATACCTGCCTCATTTACGACACGCCATTTACCGGCACCTGATTGAATCGGAGTTGAAGCTGGATCGCTTACGCCATGAACAGCCGCATTGGGTGGAATTTGAGCAGTTGGATTTATTAAAGGACGGCAGCACCAGCTTGCTGATTAATACCGATATATTTAATCTCTATTTTAACCTGGATGCCGGGGGCAGTATATTCGAGTGGGACTATAAACCAAAGGCGATAAACCTGCTGGATAACTTCAGCCGCCAACATGAAGCTTATCATGAAGAGATTAAGCAACTGGTGGGTCATGAGGAGGTCAATACCGAAGGCCCCAAAAGTATCCATAACATCCGGAATTTAAAGGAGCAGGGATTAAATCATTTCCTGAGCTATGACCGCTATCGCCGCAGCAGCCTGTTGGATCATTTCCTGGCGCCGGAAACGGATATTAAGGCTTTTATGGAATGTAAGTATGCAGAACAAGGGGATTTTATAAATCAAACTTATGATTACAGTAAAAGCCAAAAAGGGGCACAGCTTAAGCTTACCCTGTTTCGTGAAGGAGCAGTAAACGGACAGCCGGTGCGGATAGATAAGGTGCTGAGATTAGCTGCCGGCGCTGGATTGGCCGAGATTGAGTATCAACTGCATAACCTGTCTCATGAGCCGCAGGAGTTATGGTTCGGGGTGGAGTTTAACTTAAACCCCCTGTGTCTGGATGGAACTTTTTTCGAGGGGGATGCTATCCGGGGCGGCTGGCAGGATGCGCTTCAGGCGGATAAACAAACCCGCTGGAAGCTAGTGGTTCGGGATTTGGGGCTGAAACTGAATATGTCCAGCAGCAAACCCGCCGGGGTGTGGTGCTTTCCTATCTATACCGTATCCCAGGCTGAATCAGGCTATGAGCGGGTTTATCAAGGCTCCAGCATCCTGTTTCACTGGCGGTTAAAACTGACTGCCGGCAGGAATTGGCGCGTAAAGCTAAATACACAGCTTCTACACACCTAAGAATCTGTCGGGCTATGGTTTGTCACTTTACACAGTAGTAATCAGCTAAAGTGCCGGCATCTGACTTTTGTCGAGCGGGTTTGAATTTGCCGGCAACTTTGAAATGAGGATATTTTATGCCCCTTAAAGTTTATAATACACTGACCGGTCAAAAAGAGGAGTTCAGACCCTTAAATCCCCCCCAAGTGGGGATGTATGTCTGCGGGGTAACGGTATATGACGACTGTCATATCGGGCATGCCCGCGGGGCGCTTACCTTTGATATTATCCGGCGTTATCTAAAGTATAAAGGCTATGAGCTTACTTATGTGCGTAATATCACCGACATTGACGATAAAATCATCCAGCGCGCCAATGAACTGGGTACCCCCTGGAATGAGCTGGCCGGGAAATATGCTAAAAGATATTATCAGGATATGCAAGCCCTGGGAATTGCTAAAGCGGACATCGAACCCTTTGCCACTAAGCATATAGCCGATATAATAAAGCTGGTTCAGCAACTAATGGATAGTAGTTATGCTTATGAAGTGGATGGCGATGTGTATTTTGAGGTGCGAAAGTTTACGGCTTATGGCAAACTCTCAGGACGCAATCCGGATGATATGCGTTCCGGCGCCCGTATCGAGGTGGATGAGCGCAAGCGTGATCCGCTGGATTTCGCCCTGTGGAAGTCTTCCAAACCGGGTGAGCCTTCATGGGACAGCCCCTGGGGAGGAGGCAGACCGGGCTGGCATATTGAGTGCTCAGCTATGTCCACCCGCTATTTGGGGGATAGCTTCGATATTCACGGCGGCGGCAAAGACCTTATCTTTCCGCACCATGAGAATGAAATTGCCCAATCGGAAGCCGCCTCAGGCCAGCCCTTTGTTAAGTACTGGCTGCATAACGGCTTTGTCCAGGTAGATAAGGAGAAGATGAGTAAATCGCTGGGTAATTTCTTTACTATAAAGGATATTCTGGCGAAATACCCGGCTGAGGTGGTGCGCTTCTTTCTACTTTCCACCCATTACCGCAGTCCGATAGATTTTTCTGATAAACGGCTGGATGAAGCCAATCGGGGGTTGGGGCGGTTTTATAATACTTTCCATGAGGTTGAATTAGCGTTTAAAGATCAAGCCGGAGAAACAACTCCCATTCTTGAAACAGATGGCTACCGCAAGAAATTTGAAGCAGCCATGGATGATGATTTCAATACCGCCGTAGCTATAGGAGTGTTATTTGATCTGGTGCGTCATACAAACCGGCTACTTAGAGATAATGCTTCCTCCCAAAACCTGTTTGCCAATGTTGATCTGATTAAAGAATTGGGGGGTGTGCTCGGGTTGTTTGAATGTCCAGGAAGAATGAAGGAATTGTCAATTACGGGAGAAGAAGTAACCGCGCTCATAAAGAAACGCAACGAAGCCAGGGCCAAAAAGGATTGGGCCGGGGCGGATGCTGTCAGGGATAAGCTGTTGGAGTTGGGGATTGTACTGGAAGATCGCCCGGGGGGCACCAGTTGGAGATTTAAGCTGTAAATATATGTTTGACACGGTATAGGAGGGCAAGAATAATGATTTTTCATATTACCTTGGGGCAGGCGGAGGACGGCTGGATTGTGGCTGAGTGCCCGGCGCTTCCAGGTTGTGTCTCTCAGGGCAGAGACGAAGAAGAGGCGTTAGAAAACATCAAGGAGGCGATTACGGCCTGGCTGTGGGCTGAAGATCAGAAAGCGATTTCCGCCTTGCCCCAAAAAACCGGGACAGCCGCCCATTGTAGTGGCGGTGTAGCCGGATGGGTAGATTAGGTAATATTTCCGGGAATGAAAACAGCCGGGGTCTTCCAAAAGGCCGGTTGGCAGGTACTTGGTCAAGTGGGGAGTCATCTGGTGCTGGTCAAGCCCGGTGTTCGGGTAAACCTTTCGGTGCCTCAACATAAGGAGTTGTCAGTCGGTACGCTTCGGGCCTTGATTCGCAATTCAGGTATTACAGTGGAAAGCTTTTTGGAATTGCTTTAAAACAGGTATAATGGAAGCAACGTATCTGCGCGGTCCTGAGTTAGTGTCAGCCATTTCTTACTTCTTACCTAACACCGCCTCGCATATATTATAGGCGTGGTCGCCGATCTTCTCAAAGTTATTAAGCATATCCACAAAGATTAATCCCGGAATCACCCCGCAACTGCCGTCGTTTAGCCGGCTTATATGATTTTTCCGGTATAGCGCCACCATCTGATCAACATCATCTTCATCTTTATATATCTCCCGGGCCAGGTTTTTGTCATCATTCTTGATGGCATCTACCGTGCCCCTCACAAAGTGGCTGTTTTTTTCATACAGCTTTTTGATTTCTTCCATGGCAGTTGGGGTAAACCTGGCTTTGCCGTCCAGCAGCAGTTGAGCTAGTTTAGTCAAATTTTCCGAGTGATCGCCTATTCTCTCTAAATCATTTATTATATTCATATATGATGATAATTGTTGGGATGTCTGCGGGGTAATGCGGTGTTGTGATATTTTCACCAGGTAATGGGAAATATCCTTCTCCAGCACATCCACCACCCCTTCCTTTCTAACTACTTTCTGAAATAGTTTATGGTCGTTATTAAAGAAACCATTGATTGCCGTCTCCAGCATTTCATGTACCGTATTTCCCATATAGACTATTTCATTCTTAACCTGGCCCATAGCAACTACCGGCGTGTTCAACAGCCTTTCATCCAAATAGTTGGGTCGTTCATCTGCTTCTCCGGGGACTATCTTGGTTACCAGTTTGATTAATAGTGAAATGAAGGGAAACAGAATGATGGTATTCATCACGTTAAACAGGGTATGGGCATTGGCGATTTGATGTGCAATGTCGCCGGCCGTATATTTAATTATGGTTTCATAATAGGGGAGTAACAGCAGTACAATAGCAGTACCGATTATATTAAAGACAGTATGGGCCACCGCTGCCCTTTTGGCCGAAACTGAAGTGCCGATACTGGCAAAAAGGGCGGTAATACAGGTACCGATATTATCTCCCAGAAGGATGGGGATAGCAGCCGATAAATCTATCATCCCGCCGGCAGCTAAAGATAACAGTAGGCCAATGCTGGCGCTGCTGCTTTGTATGGTGACGGTAACTAATATGCCGGCCAACACCCCCAGAAAGGGGTTGCTACTCAAGGATAGCAGTAAAGCCCTTATGGCCTCGTGCTTCCTTAAGAATTTAACCGCCCCGCTCATGGTGTTCAGGCCCAGAAACAATAGCCCAAGCCCCAATATGATGCGACCGATATTTTTGTATAGATTTCTTTTGCAGAAAAAAGTCAGCCCAAAACCCAGGCCGATAGCCGGCATGGCGTAGTCGGTGAGCTTTAAGGCGATTATCTGGGCGGTAATGGTGGTGCCGATGTTGGCGCCCATGATTACGCCTACTGCCTGCTCTAAGGTGATTAAACCGGCATTTATAAATCCCACCAGCAATACAGTGGTGGCGCTACTGCTTTGAATAATGGAGGTTACGACGGCGCCCACAAACACGCCCATCAGCGAATTATTGGTAAGGGCGCTTAATATCTTGCGCATCCGGTCTCCGGCCACTTGCTGTAAGCCATCACCCATGAGTTGAATACCATAGATGAGTAGCCCCAGGCCGCCGACTGTGCCGAATATTATTTGCTGAACCATTTGATTTTTATAAAGGCTGGATTTTGAAAAACAGTAAAAGCTTTAGCTGGATTCATGCTGGACGCTATCATAACCATTGGTAAATTGTCAAGTAAAAGCCACCCAAAAATAGACATTGGTTTTTCTGCATCTTTCTTTCAAGCACTTTATGCTGATTTTGGCAGGAGAAAATAAGGGTTGTGCCTCAATTTATCATCAGCTGACTGCCTGACAGGGTCAAACAGTACCGCTGGGTATTAAAATAGCCCGTCTCCTACATACCACCCCCTTGCTTTTCAGGGTTTAAGCTTTCAGCCTCTCCTTGTTATTCCAACGATAGTGCATATTATATCACAACATAAGAGACCAATCCCTTGTAATTATGCGTTTATATTATGATTGCTTGCGTTTTTAATCGGGCTTTTTCTGCTCTCCTGACCAGCTACTTTTTCAGAGCTCTCACACAGTTATTTGAACACCCTCGATCTTGTTGTAGACGAACCTGATCCTGAATTTTCTGCATGATAACTATAGCGTATATTTCCGTGTTTCTTTTTTCTCTTGTTTTATAAGATTTCCAGATACTTGATAATCTGTTCCATTTCCTCGTCGGTAAGGCCGAATTGTGAGGGCATGAATTTATAGGGGTCGCGCATCTGGCGACGGATATTATCCGGGGTGGATTCCTGACCACTTACCGGAAGTGTTTTTCTCTTCAATATTCCTTTTATCCCGGGGCCTATTTTGGTGGACATGCTGTTTGGATCATGGCATCCCACACACCATTTCTCGAATAGCGCCTTTCCCTGGCTTGCAGAGGCTTGATATAATTCCTGCTTTTTGCCCGCCGGTGCCGGTTGAAGCGCCTGCTCATCGCTGGTTTTGCGTTGTTTAATTATGGCTTCATGTTGTTTAATTACAGCTTCTTGTTGTTTAATCAGGGCTTCCTGTTGTTTGATGCTGGCTTCATATTGTTTAATACTGGCATCCTGGGCAGTTACGGGGGTTTCAGCCGATGCCACCAGACAATATCCCACGGAAATAACCAATGTCCCTAAGCTCAAGAAAAACCTGACTTTATTTCCGATGCTCAACATAACTCACACTCCCTTAAAGAAAAGTTTAAAATATAAATCAACCTGAATTCGATGCAAAGTCAGCTTAATTTATATTCTATCATTTTTAATTATCATTAGCAATCAGGCGCGGGGATGGGATTTATCGTAGACTTCCAAAAGCTTAGCCATACTCACGTGGGTATATTTCTGGGTGGTGGACAGGCTGACATGCCCCAGCAGTTCTTGTATATCCCTGATATTGGCGCCGCTATCCAGCAGGTGGCTGGCGAAGGCGTGTCTTAAGGTGTGGGGGCTGATGTTTTTGTTTATGGCGGCTAAGTTTACATATTTATGCACAATACGTCCGATACCCCTTATAGACAAGCGTTTATCGTATTTATTAATAAATAACGGCAGGGTAGCGGCCGGTTTATCTGTTTTTCTTGCGGTTAGATAGGCTTCCAATGCTTTATGCGCTTTTTCTCCCATGGGCACCAGTCGTTCCTTTCTGCCCTTACCCTTTACTGTCAGGCAATCCGTTTCCCAATTAATATTGCTGATACATAAACTGTGCAACTCAGCGGCCCTCATTCCGGTAGCATACAGCAGCTCCAGCAGCGCTTTATCGCGTAAGCCGAATTTATCTTTAGTCTCCACTACATCCAGCAGACAAAAGGTTTCATCCACGGTGGGCGGCAGAGTGAGCCGCTGTTCCAGCTTGGGGGTGGAGATAAAGCGGGCGGTATTATCGGCCAGATACCCCCGGCGGCACAGGAATTTATAAAATGAGCGGATAGCCCCCAGTTTCCGGGCAATGGATGAGCGTTCTAAGCGCCGCTGCTGTAAGTGGCTCAGATACCCGCGCAAATCCATTAAATCCAATTCTCGAATATCGACCGGGGCTGATAGTTGATCAAAATATTGCTGGAATTGGGCTAAATCCTTAGCATAAGCTTTTAACGTATGCGGCGAGGCATTGCGCTCATATTCTAAATGCTTCAGGTAAAGTTGGATGTAATCTTCTATATTCATTACCTACTCATATAGCGTTTTTTGCTTTAAGTGTCAAGGCCACCGGCCGGAATTATACGGGTTAAAACCACAGCCCGGCTATGCCGGCCACCAGATAAAAACTCCACCCCAGCGTAGTGGTTTTGGTATAACCCCATAACAGCCAGGCCATGGCTACCAAAACCGAACCCATAGTAGAAGTAGTGGCGTTAATCGCCCACATCCAGGCTACTGTACCATCATCACTCCTATTAAGCAGCCGGATGCCGAATACAAACGGCATGCCCGCCAGAAAGCCAATCGGGCTCAGCATGATCAGGCTTAAAATGATTTTGTGCGCCGTCTCCCAATGAGCTAAATTTTTAATTATACCGGGCCAGAGTTGATGATAAGCAATCAAAATTGTACCCATTAGCATGACTATTAAGCATATTCCCCGCTTAATCCAGCCTTTGGGTAATTTACCGGCCACTAAACTCCCCAGCCCCATGGATAAGGTGAATGCACAAACAGTGGCAAAAAAACCGTAAGTGGGGATGCCGATAAAAGCGCTAACCCGCTGCATAAGGGTTAATTCCAGGCTGATAAATCCCGAACCCAGAAAAGCAAAATAAATAAAATAACAAACCGGGGTACGGGTTTTGGTAACCGCCCGTCGTTTGGCAGAAAATGACAGGGGCAATATGATGAGCAACAGCAGGTAAGCTAAAAAGATTAATCCGATGGCCGCTATAAACTTAATATAAGCCGGCATCCTGCTCCAGTTTGCCCAATCTTCAGGCTTTAACTGGTTATAGTAAAATGGATTATCGTCACTGACCGGTCGAATATTCATCGGTGAGCGCCGATAAAACAGTTCATTGCTCTTACCCAGCAAAAAGCGTGACAGTAGCCCCGGCGATTGATAATAAGGAGAAAATATTAACCCGAATCCCATATCTCTGGCAATTTGAGCGGCCCGGCTCACATCGGCTTTAGAAAACCGGGCGGGCGAGAATATAACGCAGATAGAATAGTCAAAGCCGGCCAGCTTAGAGTTGGTCTTCCCGCCGATTACCATGATATGATCTTTAGGCTGCCGACCGCTATTCCACAACATCTCTTTGATAGTAGCCAGAATGCGATATGGCGGCTGAAAACAATGGCTAACGGTTTTGGAATCAAAAGCAAAGGTGGTACCGAATACTCCTTCAGGCTTTAAGTGATTGAGATAAGCCCGATAAGCCTGCTTGGTTTGTAAGTACTCGGTGGAAAAACCATAGCAACCGGCCGCCAACAGGCGCGGGGTAGTGCCGGTAACCGGCAGAATCACATCAAATTTACGTGGGGTACGGGTTAAGTAATTACGCGCCTCATCCACTATTACCTCAACCCGCGGCCGGGCATAAAGCCCGCCGGAAAAATCATAGAGCCGCCCCAACATTATGTTATTTACGATAGTGCGGTTAAATTCAACTGCGGTAACCTGCGGACTGCCGGCTAAGAGAGCGGCAAATACATCCTTACCCCCACCGGCGCCCAAAACCAACACCCGGGGCGCCACCTTAAACAACAGCGGAAAACAGGCAATCTGCCGCTTTAGCTTTTCCAGCTCAGCCGCCGCCATATTTGCATTAACCACATGGGTGGAGGAATTATAATCCTGGCTGATTACCTTGAATGTATAGGGATTTAATGGTTTGAATTCTTTACTGATCCCCGCTCCTTCAAAGCGTGACTCCCTGGCAATGGTAGTCAGCCCGAATTCACTCCACTTCTCAAATGAAACCGCATCTTTTTCCCCGGATGGATGCGGCAGCTTCCAGGTGCCGGTTATATGATTAAAGAAGAAAAGCCCCAGTACCAGCAGGCTCATTCCCCAGGCCAGCCTTCTTTGCCTGGCTCCCATATTCGTTGAAGTGATGAGTAAAACCACAATTCCCACTACTGCCGAAAATAAAACAGCGCTGAAACCATCCGTCTGGTTGAGCATAAAAAAGGCTAACAAACAACCGCTGCCGGCGCCCAATAAGTCGAAGAAATAGATGCGGTGTACTTGATCGGCGTTATATTGATAAGTCAGCACTAAAATCATGCCGCCCCAGAAAAAGGGCATACTGCATAACCCGATGAACATGGCTATCATAAACAGGTCTGAGCTTTGGATAACGAAACTGGGGATTCTGACGTAACTACAGAAAATGGGGATAGTAATTAAACTGAGGCAGAGACATAAGGCGGATAAATAATAATAAAAAGCCCGGTATGCGGCATCTTTTTGCTTAAGATACAACTGCACCACCAGGCCGCTCAGTCCCAACCCGGCCATGGCTACCGATATAGCCAGCACCGAGAAATATTTCAAAAACATGGCCGAGATAATCCGGGTTAAGAATATCTCATAGCTTAGCAGGGCGGTACTGGTAAAGAACAGGGTCAGGTATAATGATTTTTGTTTGGAGATAGTCATTAAGGTCAAGAGGTAGGAGTCAATGACCCCTGGCCTGGACTAATCGTGATGGAGCGGTTATCGATATTCCGGCGTATCCTGAAAGCCAAAAACTTCGAGGGCATTGTAATCACTATATGTTCCGGCCTGGGGCACCGACCGAAACACCGATTGAATACTTTAGGCGCACTCAATCTGCACCCGGCAGAATTTTCGCCGCCCCACTTGAATTATATATTCACCGGCAGGTAATTCCAGGTTTACATCGGTTATCAATGCTTGATTTATGCTCACCGCCTGCTGCTTTATCATACGCCGGGCCTCACTGGAACTTTTAACCAGACCGGCATTGGTTATCAAATGAACCACCCAGATTTTCGATTTGTCCCATTTGATAATCCCTTTATCTTCAATCTCCGCCGGTAGTTTTTTTAACTTATGTACCCGCTCGAATTCTTCCTCGGCTGCCCTGGCGGCGGCCTGGTCATGATAGGTGCTTACGATTATAGCAGCTAAGTCGGCTTTGGCCTTGCGGGGATGCAGGCTGCAGTCGGCCAGTTCCCGCTCCAGTTTATCAATTTCGCCAGGAGTAAGCCCGGTCAATAGTCTGTAGTATCTTAGCATTAATGCATCGGGAATGGACATCAACTTGGCGAACATATCATTGGCCGGTTCGGTTATGCCGATATAGTTACCCAGGGATTTACTCATCTTCTCCACCCCGGCTAAGCCCTCTAATATAGGCAGGGTGATGATCACCTGGGGCTGCTGGCCATAATCCCGCTGCAACTCGCGCCCCACCAGCAGGTTGAATTTCTGGTCAGTGCCCCCCAGTTCCACATCCGCTTTGAGTTCTACAGAGTCATAGCCCTGAATCAGGGGATAGATAAACTCATGGATACTGATCGGTTGCCGGTTAGCATAACGCTGCTGAAAATCATTGCGCTCCAGCATGCGGGCTACGGTATAGCGTGAGCATAGCTGTATCAACTCTTCGGTCTGCATGGGCTGTATCCAACTGCTGTTAAACACAATTTTAGTTTTAGCCTCATCCAGCACCTTGAATATTTGCTGCTTATACGTCCGGGCATTCTCCAGCACCTGTTCCCGGCTTAAGGCCGGCCGCGTCCGGCCCTTGCCGCTGGGGTCGCCGATCATGGCGGTGAAATCACCGATTAAAAATAAAACATTGTGCCCCAGGCGTTGAAAGGTTTTTAGCTTATTAATCAACACCATGTGCCCCAGGTGTAAATCCGGGGCGGTGGGGTCGAAGCCGGCTTTGATATTAAGCGGACGACCGGTATCCTCGGCCTGCTTTAGTTTTTTAAATAATTCCCGCTCCAGGATAATCTCTTCGGTACCGTTTTTGATTAATTCAAATTGCTCGCTGGGATTCATTATGCTGGCCTGTTATTGTTAAGGTTTAAGGCGCCATTCAATGTCGCTTACGAAATTTTATCACCAATGGAGTACCCGACAGACCAAAGGCCTGCCGGATTTGGTTCATCAGATAACGCCGGTAGGCGGTAGTTATCCCTTTGGGATAGTTGGTAAATATGAGAAATGTCGGCGGTCTGGCAGCCACCTGAGTAATGTAATAAAATCTTACCGGCTTTCCTTTATAGGCTGGCGGATGGTGCCGGTTTATCGCTGCTTGCAATAGATCATTCAACTGAGGCGTAGCAAGTCGCCTGTAATACTGCTCTCCCACATCTTTCGCCAGTTTCAAAATATCCAGCACCCGCTGTCCGTTTAAGGCCGACACAAAAATTATGGGGGCATAGTTCATGGTTTTAAGCCGCTCGTTAATCAGCGGGATATATTCTTTTATAGTGGTGCTGTCTTTAGGCGCCAGATCCCATTTATTCATAACAACAATGGTAGCTTTACCGGCTTTATGAGCGTAACCGGCAATCTTTACATCCTGCTCTGAAACCCCCTGGGAGGCATCCATCAACAGCAGCACCACCTCGCTACGCTCAATGGCGGCTAAGGCTTTAATTACACTATATTTTTCTAATGCCGCTTTCACTTTGGCCTTTTTCCTGATACCGGCAGTGTCAATAAGTACATATTCATTTCCCTGGAACTCTACCATCGTATCAATGGCATCGCGGGTAGTCCCCGCTACATCGCTCACCAAAATGCGCTCTTCACCCAGCAGGCAATTAATCAGGGTGGACTTGCCTACATTTGGCCGCCCTACTACCGCTATCCGTAAGGCATGTTGCTCCATTGCCGGAGATTCCTCCCGGACAGCAGCCGGCAACAGCTTCACCACCTCCTCTATCAAGTCGCCCACGCCCAAACCATGTTCAGCCGAAATAGAAAACATCCGGGGTAATCCCAAACCATGAAAATCAGCCGACGGCTGTTGGTTTTTGGGGTTATCCAGCTTATTTAAAGCCACCACTATCGGCTTACCCCGCTTCCACAATTGTCGAACTATTTCTTTATCCAGGGGGGTTAAACCCTCACGGGCATCTAACATTAAAATAATGGCCTGGGATTCCTCCAGGGCGACCTCAGCCTGCTTTCTTACCTGCTGTCCCAGTTGCTCACTGGTAAATAAATCCAGACCGCCGGTATCTATCAGGGAAAACTGCCGCCCACCCCACTGGCAGGCAGCATACATGCGATCCCTGGTTACCCCTGGCTCGTTGCGGACTATGGCTTGGCGAGAACCGGCCAGCCGGTTGAACAGCGTTGACTTGCCTACATTGGGACGTCCCACAATAACGACTATCGGTTGGGTCATATTTTACTCAGTTTGTTCTAGGAGTCTGTCGGACCTGAAGTCATGACTCCCGCCTGGTTGTGAAAAAGCCCGACTTTATTAAGTCGGGCTTTATAAGGAAAGATAAAGAATCACTTACTGATTATTCAAATTATTTTCTTATAGTGCAGCAGAATATTCACGTTTTGAGAGCATTTCTCCTTGACAGGCTAAAATCCCCCCCCCGGGGCGCTGGTGCCGCCTGGCGTCATCCCGCCGCTGGGTGGGGTAAATTCCGTTTGTCCGGTTCTACCCATACTGGACTCTGAAACTCCCGGCACAGCTTGCATTTGCTGGGCCGCCCCGAATCTACTACGAAAGAACTCCGCCCGCTTTTCCCGCGCACTGAACTCCCACCATTCCGTAATGGGTGTTTCCTTAGTAATAGCAAGTCCTTCCGGGTCGGTACCGGCATATTCAACTATCCCGCCCTGTGGGTCTGAAAAACCTTTGCTGGGGCCCGTAACCCCGGCGTAAAGCGGCACAGCCCCGCTATTCCACATCCAGCCGCCGGCAATGAATTGTGTATTATCACGCGAAAGAGAATCAATTATTTCCGGTCGAACCTCTCCAGGTCTTTCTAAAGGCGTGACCACCATGGACCTGACATCCTGAGGCATACGGCTTTCCTGTATTCGCAACTGCCTCAATCTTGATCTTCTTCTATACTCCTGCCCCTTTATTGCGCCCCTGGAAAACATTTCTCTGGGAGTAAAACCACTGGGTAATGGAGGCGCCGGCGCTTCTGAAATCATGCAGAACGTAGAAATTGAGAATAACACTGCCCCAAGAATATACTTAAGATTTAAGCTGGGGGGCTTCATTTCCTTTAACCTCGTCTTAAATTCCATCCCGGCGTATTATATTTCTGCTTATAAAGCCGCCGGGCCAACCGCTGTTCATAATCGGCAGGCTCATCCTCGACAAATTCTACCGCCAGCGCCTGGGCAAAACCTGCTTTAAACTGCTGCTTTAGATATTCAAGCTGTAACTCCCGGCCAAGCAATTCTCCCAGAGAGGTTATTTTGGCCCGAATCTGTTCCCTAAGCTGCGTCTTTGAACTACCATCAGGTGCCGGAAACAAATCCAGTATGGCTTCATGGTGCGTGGCCTGCAATATGGAACCATGCTGTAAAATATAGCCTTTAAGCCGCCGTTGAGCGCTGCCGATAAGCTTTTTTCCGGCTACGGTTATCTCATACCACGAAGAGGCCATAAAACAAGCTGCCGTCCTATGCTGTCCCCTGGTTCTGGGGGTTGCCAGACAGCCGGCTATGCCTAAATTACGCAGACCCTGAACCAACCCTTCGGCAATAATGCGGTAAGTAGCCAATACCCCAGCCTCAGGAAAAAATTCCTGCGGGGCGATAAGGGCATAGGTCAGCTCCGCTTGATGCAACACTCCCCGCCCGCCGGTCAGCCGGCGCACCAAGGTCAGCCCCCGCTCACGGCAAGCCGTTAAATTTACCGCCGCCGCTACCTCCTGAGCATAGCCGATGGATACCGCTGCCGGCTTCCAACCGTAAAACCTGAGAGTAGGCGGCCCATGACCTTCAATACCGGCCTGCAATAACGCCTCATCCAGGGCCATATTGCTATACGCATTCCCATAACCGCTATCGATAAACCGCCACTGCTGAGACATTTTATAAGGTTACCCCAAAGACGCCTCATATTTTTCCACATTGAGCAGCTTATCCAACTCAGCGGTATCAGCCAACTTAATTTGAACTATCCAACCCTTCTCATAAGGATATTCATTCACTACTTCCGGAGTATCCTCCAATTCCTGATTAACCTTAACCACCTCTCAGCTAAGCGGAGCATGTAAATCGGAAACCGCCTTTACTGACTCTATTACTCCAAAGGCTTCTCCCTGCTTAACCTCTTTGCCCGTTTCCGGCAGTTCCACAAAAACTACATCGCCCAATTCACTCTGAGCATAATCAGTAATACCCACCACGGCTACATCGCCATCCAGCTTGGCCCAGGTGTGCTCCTGCGAATAATATAACTCCTTTGGGTTCATTGTTTCCTCTTTAAATTAATGGTTAACAGTTAATTCAGCGGCTATATTTATAAACTAAGGCCAACCAGCTTAAACAAATCTCCCTGTATAGCTATAGCAGGCAGGCTTCTCATTTCAAAAGAGACTACGCCTCCAGCCACATACCCGCAAATACTTTCTCCCATGAATAAGCTGGAATTATTGCTACCTATACATAGTATAAGCATAGCTTTTTAAACTTACAGTGTCAAGTATAAACCCAAAAATAGACATAGAAAACTGCATACCCCAAGTATAGCCTTTTGCGATGGGTTTTTACATTTTTCAGGGGTGGTTTTGTAAATTTTCCTTACGATTCCGTTCCCTGA
>JAJRUS010000034.1 GCA_024277675.1 bacterium
GAAATTGATTATCTCTTTTATCCTTCTATATGGATGATTCGCTCGTACCAAATCTTCCAACAATTGACTATGAAAATCTTGCTGCCCGGTCTCTTTCTTTAGCATGTAACTCCTCCTGGGTTGTGTGTGTTAGTTACATGCTTACTATATCAGGCATATCGTGTTATTACAACTATATATTAACGACTTTTTGCATAATGTCCCCTTATTGGCGACACCCCCATTTTCTATGTCATGGCTGATGTTTCGGAAAGGGAAATCGTCCCTGCTGACAAGGTTGACATGACACTAGCCAATCCCCGCCTTTATCAGTCCCTTATGCTGATTTTCCACTTTGGCTAATTCAAACATCGAATTGGCAGCGGCAGTTAACTTATCAGCTCCACCAGGAGGGAAATATATTTCGCCACAATTTTCACATACAATTGCCTTTATCCCGGAGATACTTATGCGCATTCCCTCTCTTTCAAATTTCTGAGAAATTGTCTTATATGAGGTACTTCCTCCACAATCAGAACATTTTTTCAAGAATAAGTCATCCATCTTTATTTACCCCTTTTTATAGGTGAAATCCACCACGGTTTTTGGGGAATGTAAGCTGTTACAATATCTATTAATTCCTGGTTACTATAGTCACATACTATGTGCAATGCAGAGATTATCTTTTCGCTAAAACGGAAAAGTATCTATGTTAATCTTTTACTTGCTTCCCCTGCCCGCACCTCAGACTGGCGGCGATAAAATCCCTGAACAGGGGATGGGGATTGCGCAGGTTTGATTTAAATTCAGGATGAAACTGGCAAGCCACAAACCAGGGATGCTGCTCCACCTCCACCAGTTCCACCAGGTTACCGTCGGGAGACAGCCCACTGAACTTTAATCCCCGGGCGGCAAACTCCTCACGGTAGCGGTTATTGAATTCATAGCGATGCCGATGGCGTTCCCCTATAGACTGCTCACCATATGCCCGATAAGCCAGCGAGTTTTTATCCAGCCGACAGGGGTAGTTCCCTAAGCGCATGCTGCCCCCTTTATTTTTCACATCTTTTTGAGTGAGCAAAAGATCAATGACCGGGTGGGGTGATTTTTTATCAAATTCAGCGCTGTTAGCCCCGCTCAAACCGCACACATTACGGGCGAACTCGATGGTGGCGCAATGCATCCCCAGGCAAATGCCGAAGTATGGAATGTTATTCTCCCGGGCATAGCGTACCGCTTCTATCTTACCCTCAATCCCGCGGTCGCCGAAGCCTCCCGGAACCAAGATACCATCCACCTGGGAAAGATAGTCGGCGGCGCCATTTTTTTCAATGTCCTCAGCTTCCACCCAGTTTAAATTAACCGCTGCCCGGTTAGCCACCCCACCATGGATGAGCGCCTAATTCAAGCTTTTATAGGAATCCTGCAAATCCACGTATTTCCCAACTACCGCCACAGTAGTAGCATATTTAGGGCTTTGTAGTTGCTGCACCAGCTTTTCCCACTCTCTGAGATCGCTCTGGCCCCCCTGCTGCTCCAGCCCCAGCAGATTTATGATAATCCGGTCCAGGCCCTCTTTCCTGAACACTACCGGTACCTGGTAGATAGATTCCACATCCTTGGCGGTAATTACCGCCTGCTCCTCCACATTGCAAAACAGGGCGATCTTGGACTTAATCTCTCTGGGCAGGAAGCGATCGGTACGGCACAATAGAATATCTGGTTGAATCCCGATCTGCATAAGCTCCTTGACGCTATGTTGGGTGGGTTTTGTTTTAAGCTCGCCGGCGGCGGCAATATAAGGCACCAGGGTTAAGTGTACATATATTATATGCTCTTTACCCATATCGTATTTGAACTGGCGAATGGCCTCCAGAAAGGGCAGGCTTTCAATATCCCCGATAGTACCGCCGATTTCGGCGATAACTACATCCACCCCTTTAGATAATCGCAATATACCCTCTTTTATTTCATTAGTAATATGGGGCACTACCTGCACCGTTTTACCTAAGTAATCCCCCCTGCGCTCTTTGATAATTACCGAATTATATATAGCCCCGGTGGTCAAATTATTCAACTGGCTTAACTTTACATTGGTAAAGCGCGCATAATGACCCAAATCCAGATCGGTCTCCGCCCCGTCATCGGTAACATATACCTCGCCATGCTGATAAGGACTCATGGTGCCGGGGTCTACATTAATATATGGATCGAATTTAATCATGCTTACCTTCAGCCCCCGGCTTTCCAGCAGACAGCCGATGGAAGCCGAGGCTAACCCCTTGCCTAACGAAGAAACCACCCCTCCGGTAACGAAAATATATTTAGTTGGCATATTCTCTCCCAATAATTGATTAAAAGGATAAGCTGAATATATAGCATTTCAATGACCTTTTCAAGAAAAAAGGGGACTATTGTCGCTTTACTTTACTCGCCACAAAATCCAAAGTCCGACAAGCTTCCTATCAAATGAGTCCAGTTTTTTTCTTGCCCTGGAAGCATCTTCGCCCAGAGCATTATCCCGAATATTATTGTTGCGATTTTCAATACCCCAGTGATTACGGATGACCCAATTATAATTTTCAGCGGTTAATTCAGTAGTAGAAATGTAACAGGCTACTTCACCTGCTGAAGATAGCTCCTTAATAATTTATTTGCTGTATAATATAGTTAGTAATTATTATACAGCAAATAAATTTATCTTAACACCAGAAATGAACCGCCCTGTCGGGAGACCCTTGCCACCCATCACTATTTCGTGTAATATACCATCTTGTTGTTATGTTAAGTTTAACCATATTTAACAAGGTGGGTCAAGTTGAGCACGATCAGATATTTGGGTATGGAGGTAGAACGTAGTCTGGCAGAGGGCTGCCCC
>JAJRUS010000035.1 GCA_024277675.1 bacterium
AAACATAACTCAAGCGAAAATTTGAGTTGTTATAGGAATGCAAATTGTTTGCGATGGGCTTTCCCCCCCCTTTTTTTTAAAACTGAATTAAGCGACAATCCCCAAAATCAAATAAAAACAGCAGCGCCGGGATGATTACCGTACCGCCACCGATACCAAGCATGCCACACAGTACCCCCGCCGCCACCCCTATCAACATCAAATAAACGTTTATCATGTGCACCTCCTAAATAACCCGCACCCTCCGGGTCAGACAAAAAAGCTCAAAAAATCGTTTTTCAACATTTTGAGGCTTATTTTGCTCAAGTCCAATATTCCCAGCGGCTGGCTTACTATCTCCAGCTTCCCCTGTTTTATGGCTCCGATTACCGATCCCACATCTTTCTCCGCTTCAACCAGTGAATAGGTGGCTCCCAACTGATAAAGCATATGAGTATCGGACATCCCCACCAGTGGCAAGCCATATTCCAATGCTTTTTCAGCCGCTTTTTTATTAAAATTTATCTGCTTACAATAAAAATGGCAAAACTCCAAACCATCGAATATGTGCCGATAACGGTCAAATTTCCCCTGTATGGAAGCGGAACTCGGGTAGAAGGGATGTGGCGCCAGGCAGAGGTTATCTTCTGCTTTAAGTTTTTCAATATCGTAAAAGCTGTTTATATGATTATTTGAAAAATCGAAGTTGTATAACAACACATGCTTATGCCTAATTGTGGCCTCCATCCCGGCAATCAGCAATATCCCCCGGCAAGCGGCATAATCGGCCAGATACTTATCATAAGTAACCAAATCATGATTGGTAATGGAGAGTACATCAAACCCCTGCTGGTGGGCGGCATCAATAAGTTGTTGGGCGGTGCACTCAGCCGCCTCTGGTTTTTTCCCATCGAGGGTGTGCATATGTAGATCAACTTTCAACTTTCGCTTCATATCAATATAACCAGCCTCTATTACCGCTTCCAATTATAACCAACGGCAGCTTAAGCTCAATTTGGAATTGCCCCTTAATTAGTTTGCAGCCTGGGTTTTCTCCTTATCGGAAGATGCTTCTTTAGTATCATTACAGGTTGGAATCCTGGCATACACCGGAGCCGGAACCTTGAAGCGCTCCACCAGGATTTTCTTGAGTAATTTATAGGGGGCCGTTCCGGAAACGTAGCTGGTGGATTGCCACAACCAGAGCAGAAAGCGCAACCCCCAACGATGCAGAAAATCGTTCTTTTCCATCAGTGCAAGTATGGTATCGGCCGGAAAAAATTGTATCATCGACATCAGCAAGTTATAATAATTACTCTTTTTATAAGCTTGATAATGCTTCCGGTAAACCTCTTCCCGCGCATCTTTAATTATACCGTCTTTGATGGCGCGTTCGGTAAGCTTGGCCCCGGGATACATGGTCAGCGAGAAGAGTTGAAGCTCATATGGTTTGGGAATTTTAGTCAGTAGCCGGATAGTCTCTTTATAATCCTCATCCGTCTCATAAGGATTATCCAGGATTACATCATACAGCGGGACAATCTCTGGAAACCTGTTGATAATTTTGGTGGCTTCCAGCAATTTATCGATATTATCCCGCCGGTGGTAGATTTCCTTTAAGGTGCGCCGGCTGCCGCTTTGAATCCCCATCTGCAAATTAAAAAGCCCCCCCTCGGCCAACAGCCTTAAGCCCTCAGGGGAAACATTTTCCGGGCTGACGCAGGCTGAAAATGGAATCCCCACTCTTTCCCGGTACATTTTAGTAAAGTTGGCAATCCAGGAAATATCCTGTCCCATCAGTAATGTTTCATCGGAAAAAACCACATACGAAATTTTGGGAAAGCGGTGTTTTATATCAGCCAGTTCCTCAATCACCTTTTCCACCGAACGCCTTCTCAGGAGTTTGCCTTTCCCGGCATAGGTCTCCCGCAAGGTACTGTTAAGACAGTAAGTGCACCCATAGGGACAACCGCGGGTGGCCAAGGCTGTATAACCATATGAATCCGGCCCATGGACGTGAGGCAGAAAATTATAGAGCAGCTCATCGGTCATCTTGACCACATCGAACTGGTGGCATATATAGTGGTTGGAGATGTCGAAGTCCTGGGCGGGATAGCGATCCAGGTCCTGTACCAGCGGGCGCAAGGGATTCTCCACCAGCTTTCCATCCTTTTTGTAACAGAGATTGGAAACATCTTCCCACGATTTTTTATCCCGAATACGCTCGCATAGTTCCAGCATCACCTCTTCGCCCTCGCCGCGACAAACTATATCCGCATACTGAAGGCATTCATCGGGGGCCACGGTAGCATGAATTCCACCCCAGATGACAGGCACATCAAATTCTGTTTTAATATGCTGGGTAATCATGCGGGCATGCTCAAAGAAGTTGGTGGTCAGTGAAATCCCCACCAAACTATATTCCCGCGCAGCCACCAAACGGTTAATCGGCGCAATTATTTTCCTGGCCTGTTCTTCATCAAAAAATTTCTTATGCGGATGAAATGTGCGGCGTTTCTCTAACAGCACGAACGGAATGAGTAGTAAATCAACCTCATGTCCGCTTGATTTCAAATAAGCGGATATCTTACGGGCGCCATAATCAAAAACATAATATCCGCCAAGCACTACCAACAACGTTCTCATAAGCTCATTTCCACCTTCTAAGTCAAAATGTTCAACAAATGCTGGCATATAGATACTTATAGTTTAAGGTTTTCCAGCTTGAAAGTCAAATGCAAGCTTAGGTTTGTCAAGCACATTTAAGTAATAATAGCCATAAACCCTTGTAGGAGACTACCCTCGCGGTCTCCCGATATTCGGGTGGCGACAAGCCCCATTCCTATATCAACCGGTTGTATTTTCAGGCTTTATGCAAGTAACAACAGCAAAGCTGTCCACGACTCAGGAATATTAGTTAAGTGGGTTAGGTTAAGGTACAAAACTTAAACAAAAGCATCACCGTTTAAAATTTTGCTTATACCAGATTTGAAATAAGATCAGCATAAATAAGCGCTCGCCATGGTTTTTCTTATTCTCCAGATGTTCGTGCAACAACTGTTTGACATATTTTGGAGCAAAAAAGTTTTGTTCTCGCAGTGTAGCATCTGAGAAGAATTCCTGTGCATAATCCCTTAGCTCATGCCTGAACCAACTGTCAATCGGCAGCAGGAAACCCTGTTTATGGCGTTTTAGAATTTCACGGGGCAGCAGCTCGCACATAGCGTTTTTAACCAGGGCTTTAAGCGTCATTAAGGTCATTTTAAGCGACGGCGGGATGGTGGCTGAGAACTCCACCAGCCGGTGATCTAAGAAAGGTACTCTGGCCTCTAAGGAAACCGCCATGCTCATTCTGTCTACTTTAGTAAGCATGTGATCCGGCAGGCAGGTCTTAATATCCACATATAAACGCTTATCCAGAGAATCGTAGCCCTCGGTATGCTCGAAATATCCACGGTAGATATCCGCCGGGTCATGGTTTAGCAGGCCGGCCATATCGGAATGATACAACTGCTCTTTGGCGGCTTTATCAAAGGCATAGAAATGCTGTATATAGCGTTCATCCGGCGCCATGTTCAAAAGCCGGGTCTTCTTTATGGTCTTCTCCAGATAATCCCTGAGTTTAAAATCAGCCGGCAGGGGATAGGAAAATAATTTCAATAGCGGCAGGATTATATTGTTGCGCAGGCCTAAGGGAAGTTTTGCATAATACTCAGCCAGGCTTTCCGACCAGTAGCGTTCGTAGCCGGCAAACAGTTCATCTCCACCATCCCCGGTTAAGGCTACGCTTACGTGCTGACGAGCCATTTTGGAAACCACATAAGTGGGTAAGGCAGATACAATGGCAAACGGTTCATCGGTATGCCAGACGAATTTGGGTAAAAAGTCCACTATATCGGCGGCTACTTTAAACTCATGATGTTCGGTATGAAACTTATCCGCTACCAGCCGGGCATATCCCAGCTCATTAAAGGCGCTGTCGGCAAAGCCGATGGAGAAGGTCTTAACCGGCTTATCCATTAGCCCGTGCATAAGCCCGACCACCGAGCTTGAGTCAATACCCCCGCTTAAAAAAGCCCCCAGCGGAACGTCACTTGCCAGCCTCAATCTCACCGAATCTTCCAGTAACTCCCTGAGCTTTTCCAGATAATAGGTTTCTGATTTGTCGGTTTGCGGTTGATAGTTCAGTTCCCAGTATTTTCTTGTCTTAATTCCATCGGCGGTGCAAATTAACATATGACCGGGCAGCAGTTTCTTAATCCCTTCGAACATGGTATAAGGCGCCGGCACAAACTGGAAACTCAAGTAATAATTCAAGGCCTTATGCTCAACCCGGCGCACTACCGCCCTATGTTGCAGGATGGATTTTATTTCGGAGGCAAAGATCAAGCGCTGCTTGTCAAGCCAGTAATGTAGCGGCTTAATTCCTATCCGGTCTCTAAAGATTAATAGTTTTTGCTTATGCTCATCCCAGATAGCAAAGCCAAACATACCATTTAATTTCTCTGCGCAATCCTCACCATAATCCTCGTATAGATGGACTATGGTTTCGGTGTCGCTATTGGTATAGAATTTATGCCCCCTGGCCTCTAACTCCTGTCGTAAGGCTTTATAGTTATATATCTCTCCATTTAAGATTACCCAGACAGATTTGTCTTCATTATGAATCGGTTGCTGACCGGTCTCAAGATCAATAATTTTAAGGCGCCGCATGCCCAAGCCGATGTTGCCTTTAACCAGAAACCCTTCATCATCAGGCCCCCGGTGAATCATCACCTGACACATCTGCTTTATGGTTTCAGTTGAAACCGGTTTCCTGGATAAATTATAAATACCGACTATGCCGCACATAATGAATTACTTTACTCGCTACGAACGCTAAAGTTCGACAAGCCTTCCAGACTTAAGTTTATAAATAAATCTTCAAACTTTTTTATAATAACCGCCGTGGAAAAATCAGCCGCTCTTTTTTTAGCATTTTCCGAAAGCTGCTTACCGTAATCGTGATTTTCCTTTAGGAAGATAATCTTTTCCGCCATAATCTCAGGCGTTGCCGGGGGTACAATTATGATTTCCCGGCCATCTTCGGCAACATCCCTGACTCCGGAAACATCGGTAAATATTATCGGCATACCCAGCGCCATCGCTTCCAGCAGCGCCCCCGACATTCCCTCATATAATGAAGCCATGGCAAACACATCGGCTCCTTTTACGGCGCCAAAGGGATTTTCCTGAAAGCCAGGAAAGTTTACTTTATCTGACATACCAAGTTCTGCTGCCAAAGCCTTTAGTTTCTCCTCCTCGGGGCCGGTACCTAATATTTGCAATTGACAGGGGAATTTCCGATTAACGATTTTGATAGCTTTAATCAGATGGGCATAGCCTTTTTCAATGCTCAGGCGCCCCATGGAAGCTACCGTAAAAATGCCGTTTTGCGGCGATAATTCAGTAGCCTGGAAAATTTGGTTTTGAATCGAGGTTATGTCAACCATATTCGGGATAAAGGTTATTTTATCGGCGGGTATATTAAAATTGCCTGTAAGATCCTGCCTTATCCGGCTTGATATAGCTATAACAGTATCCGCACGAGGGTAAATCAACCCGGTAAGTAATTTTCGCAAGTGTTTGAAATTAGCCCGCTCAAAGCCTTGTGACAGCGGAGTTGTTTCATTTATTATGACCCCGGGCCGGGGCTTTTTCAGGAATATTCCAGCCAATATGCTGACTATATTGGCATCCCACAGCCGGGAGTACACCACCTGGGGCCTGGTTGAGACAATAATCTTTCTAAGCCGGTAAATCGCTTTCGGGTACCCAGAACCAGCGGTCAGCCCAAGGTCATAAACCTTTATATCAGCCGGCAAATGCTGCATATAAACGCCGCTGGCCTTAAGCAGGCAAACGGCTAAATCAAACTTGTTTTTATCCAGGTGGTTTAGCAGGTGCATAAACTGCCGCTCTGCGCCTCCACCCCCCAGGGAATAACTTATAGCTAATATTTTTATTTTATCGGACATGTTTCCTTAAGTTGGACTTTGCGATAAATCTACTATAAGTATTCCAATATTACTTTAGCAGATTGTCTTTGCTTGTCAAGGTTGGAGTTCTTCCACACGTCATACCGTTACAGCGGGTAATGAACTTATGGGGGGAGCCTTGTGTAATAGCCGAAATAAAACAGTTAATAGCGCTGCAGTTGTTGGGGGACGTACCACTTAATGAAATTATAGGTGATACCCAACGGGGCGGGTTTGATGCCCTGGAAGCGGGAGCTGATGGTGGGTAACGCTTCAGCTATATATAGAAAGGTGTATGGTTGTTCCTCAGCCAGAATCTCCTGAAAGCGGAAGTAGTATTTCTTTCTTTCCTCCTGATCGAAGGTGTGGCGGCCTTTTTCCAGTAACTCATCCACTTCCGGGTTTTTATAGGAGATGAAATTATATTCCTTGGGACCGGTCTTGCTGGAATGCCAGACATTATAGGCATCCGGATCGATCGAGCCTGACCAGCCCAGGATTACCGCATCGAATTTCTTTTTATCCACAAATTCCTTTAAAAAAGCCGCCCATTCAACAATCCTGATTTTCACCCGGATCCCCACATCCCTGAGCCGGTGCTGGATTATCTCAGCGGTTTTCTTACGCAAGTCATTGCCCTGGTTGGTAATAATGGTAAACTGAAAAGGCCGGCCCCGCTTGTCTAAGATACCGTCCCCGTTACTATCCAGCCAGCCGGCTTCGGCCAACAATTGCCTGGCCCGCTTGGGATCATAGTCATAGCTTTTTACTTTGGGATTATAATACCAGGTGCCCGGTTTATAGGGGCCATTGGCTATTTTACCTAAGCCCATCAATACCCCATCAACGATTTCCTGTTTATCAATGGCATATGAAATAGCCTGGCGTATTCTTTTGTCGGCAAATTTTCTGTTCAGCAGATTATATCCCAGGTACGTATAGCCGAAGGAAAGGTAACGATACTTATTATACTGTCTTTTAAACTCCGGTGTTTCAGTTTGCTTCAGATATTGCAACGGTTCAAGTCCCATGCTGTCAATACCCCCGGCCCGTAGTTCAAGGAACATGGTAGCCCGATCGGGGATAATACGGTAGATATAACGATCTATATAGGGGCGTCCCTCAAAGTAATCGTGATTGGATTCCAGCACTATTTTCTCCCCGGTGCGCCATTCCACAAACTTATAAGGGCCGGTGCCTATAGGATGGCGAGTCAGGGGACTTTTGGTTATATCTTTACCCTCCAGTAAATGTTTGGGCAGAATACCCATCCCCCAACTGATCAGCGCCGGGGCAAAGGGCTTCTCGTAAGTTACCCGGAAGGTATATTTATCCAGCACCTCAGCCTTTTTTACCATCACATAATTGCCCCGATAAGGGGTGGGAAGCTTGGGATCAACAAGTGATTGATAGGTAAACATTACATCCTCGGCGGTACATTCCACTCCATCATGGAATTTTACCCCCGGCCGCAGATGGAAAGTAATGCTAAATCCGGTTTCCTTTTCTGCCTCAGATTCAGGCTCTCCAATCTTATCCTCTTTAACTTCTTCCGGCTCGGCTTGATACTTATCGCAATCACCATAAACCAACCGTTTGTCCGCACTTTCTATCTCCCAGCAATCGGCCAGGTCGCCCACAACATTCAGGTCTTTATCGTATTTAACCAGGCCGTTATAAACCAGGCCGGTAATATCACTGGAAGCGCTGTCGGTAACCAGAATGGGAATTAAATTGCTGGCGTCGCCGATGGAACTGTCAATAAAGGCATCCCCATAAGCAGGGGTATTCGACGGAGCGGGAGTTGAAGTGGGGCTTTCGGTTTTCTGCTCCTGAGAGCAACCTCCACACAGGAGGCCTAAAACAAGGATGATGGGAATAAACCAGCCAGGGGTCAATGCCCCCTGCCCCGGATTAATTATGCGATGAGCCGTTATGCTACATACCCCCTCCCGTCGGCTGCTGCCCAGCCAATGATGGAGGCTGTATTTTCGGCGAATACGTTTTATATGATTTCTTATACTTAAACTTAAGATAGACCAATGCATAGGCTATTCTTGGGGGACTTCTGCGTTGTCGGGCACTGCCGGTACGGCAACTGGAGGTTGTGGAGTGGATACAGGAGGAGGAGTCGTTTGTTTTTCCCGGGCGACTGCCGCCGGTGCAGGAATATCGACCCCCGCCACCTCTGCCGGAGCAACAGCTTCTCCGGTTTCAGGAATTGCTGCCGGGGCGGAAACTTGATTCTCCTCTGTTGCGGGTGGCGTTGTAGCTTGACCGGGAGGTGCAGGCTGAGTAAAGGGAGCATTAATAGGCGATACTTCCGACTGCTCATGAATAACCGATGGGGTCTCAATAGAAGAGAAAAAGGCCAGAATTAACGAACCACACATAAAAATTACCGCGGCGGCGGTAGTCAATTTACTCAATAAACCACCGGCTCCGCTGCTGCCGAAGGCGCTCTGGCTGCCCCCGCCAAATACAGCCCCCATGCCGCCTTCCTGGCCAGCCTGGAGCAACACTACTACTATTAAGAAAAGACATACCAATACATGAATAACAATAAGTGCGGTTTGCATAACTTCTTCCTACCTAATTACAACCGTTCGGGTTGTGAAGTAATTAAAGTGACTCCTTGTCAGCGTCAATAACAATCTGCTTTGTTTTTCTAACAAATTCTCTGGCATCATCTTTTAGAAATAACACTCCCCTGGCTGCATGGCAGATAGCATAATAGGCACGGGACACAGCATCAGCATATTTCCCGTCTTCATATAACAACTCAGCCACCTCAAGCTTTTCTTGGGCCAGAGCCAGCCTATGAGTAACCTCTAATTCCTTGGGGCTTGCCATAGAACCTAACCCTCCTTCATCACATTTCTTATAAAAGAAAAGCCCTGCTTAACCAAATTATTAAATTATCAAATTCAGTTATACTATAAACCTTGGGTGAAATATCAACCTTATACTTCAAGGAAACAGCCTAAGGCTATTCCGCAAACATCTTTAGAAATCTCATAAGTCCTGTTCTCAAGTACCACTATCAGATCTATATCTGCCTCAGGATAACACTCCCCCCTGGCTTTAGAACCAAACAGCTCCACTAAACAGAGATTGCCGCCAACCCTGTCTAATAAAGCTTGCTGAAACTCAGCTAAGGCTCTCTTTTCGGCGGATAGCATTTTTTACCTATTGGCAGTTCTTTTTATTTAAAATTTTATCCCTATCATTCCCTGTTTATCATTAAAGTCCTTCATCTGGTAAAAATTCCAGCCGCCCTTAAACCGAATACCCCCTTTTTTCACAAACTCCCCCCCTGCAGATTTTAAAATACCAGCAGCTTCACCAACCACTTCTTCGGTAGCACCAGCACATACTGTCTGTACCTGAATTAGAATAGAATAGAATAAATCATATACTGCTTCATTGTATTCCCCCCAATCTACCGTCTTATCCTTCTTTTAAGTCGCTCATAAAACTTTTCTCTTTTACCCGCCATTAAAATTACGATAATTTTTTTGCCTTCAAAAACTTCGTAGACCAACCTATATTGATTACCTTTATATCTGACAGAGTATTTAAAAAATCCCTTCAGGGTTCCTTTTAATGGAACACTATACTTATGGGGGGCGGCGGAAATATTTTTAAAATGAATATCCCTTATTTCTTTTCTTAACTCCTTGGGCAGCCTGGCTATTTCTTTATCAGCCTTTGAATGCAGCTTAATATTATACATTAATCAATGTTTTTAAAAGCCGCAGCTTCTTCCACCGTGATATACTTACCTCTATGCGCTTCTTTGCTCCTTTTCAAAATCTCGCTGGTAGCTTTTTGGTCAATCAATTGCTCTAACTTCTCCGCTTCTGTGGGCGAAAGCTGCATAAAGGCATCAGCAAGCTGTTCAACATTTATTTTTAGCGTAACACTCATAAATCCTCACCCCTCAAACTTAACAATTCCGGCAAAGCTGTCGGCCTTGAGGCCGGCGCCGCCTACCAGGGCGCCGTCAATATGACTCTGAGCCATCAGCTCAGCCACATTATCCGGTTTTACACTGCCCCCGTATTGTATCCTTACGGCCTGGGCGGTAGCTTCATTAAAGGCTGCACTCAATTGTTGCCGCATAAAGCCATGCACCTCATTGGCCTGCTCCGGGGTAGCCGTTTTGCCGGTACCGATGGCCCAAACCGGTTCATAAGCCAGCACCACCCGGTTTACCTCATCCGCTGTCAACCCGGCCAGCCCCGCTTGCAACTGGGCGCCTACCACCTGGGTGGTTTCCCCTGCCTCACGCTGGGCCAACGATTCTCCTACACATACTATAGGATTTAGTCCATAATGTAAAGCGGCTTTTAGCTTTTTATTTACGGTGTCATCAGTTTCGCCGAAATATGCCCGCCGTTCGGAGTGACCGATTATTATATAAGTGCAACCTATATCCTTAAGCATCACCGGGGAGATTTCACCGGTATAGGCTCCCGACTCCTCCCAGTGCATATTCTGCGCTGCCAGGGATATATCGGTATCGGCTATAAGTTTGGCTACTTCAGGCAAAGAGGTAAATGGAGGGGCTAACACTATATCCACTCCGCTTACCTCAGAAACTAAGCCCTTAAGGGCGGATACCAACTCCCGGGCTTGAGAAACCGTACAGTTCATCTTCCAGTTAGCTGCCATAATAGGTCTGCGCATTTATGCCCCCTTGTTAGTCAAAGCGGTTATTCCGGGCAATTGCTTGCCTTCCAACAATTGCAGAAAAGCGCCGCCACCGGTAGAAATATAAGATATTTTATATGACTCGCCCGCCCGATGTACTGCCACATCGGTATCGCCGCCGCCCACAATAGTCAGGGCGTAGGAATTAGCTACCATATTTACCATGGCCATGGTGCCCCGGCTGAAGGCATCCATCTCGAATACCCCCATAGGCCCGTTCCAGATAATGGTTTTGGCATTTTGCAGTACCTCTGAAAACAAGGTGGTGGAAGCCGGACCAATATCCAGCGCCGACCACTGTTTGGGAACCTCCTGAACCGGCACCACCTTAGTTTCGGCCCGTGGGTCAAATTTATCGGCTACCACACAGTCCACCGGCAGATAGAACTTTACCTGACGTTCTTTAGCCACCTTCATCACCCGGGTGGCGGTTTTAAGCATATCATCCTCTACCAGTGACTTACCTACCTCATAACCCAGCGCCTTAAGGAAGGTGAAGGTCATTCCCCCGCCAATGATTACTTTATCCACCTTTTTGAGCAGGTTTTCGATAACCCCGATTTTGCCGGATACCTTGGCCCCGCCTAAAATAGCCACTAAAGGCCGCACCGGGTTCTGCATGGCCCGCTCAAAATACTGGATTTCCTTAACCATCAGGAAACCGGCCACCGCATAAGGTACGTATTTGGTGATTCCCACATTTGAGGCATGGCAGCGGTGAGCGGTAGCAAAGGCGTCATTCACGTATACATCCGCAAACGAGGCTAATTCTTTACTGAATCCAGCATCATTCTGGCGTTCTTCAGGATGAAACCTCAAATTTTCCAACAGGATTATATCACCGGGTTGAAGATCTTCCACCACCTGTTTTACTTCATCACCCACACAATCATTTACAAATTTTACCTGCTTGCCAAGCAAGCGGCTCAAACGCTTGGCAACTATATTCAACGATAGATGGGAATCAACTTTCCCCCGGGGGCGGCCCATATGGGAGGCCAGAATAACCTTAGCCCCCTCATCCAGGGCATAGTTTATAGAAGGCAATACCTCTCTGATACGGGTATCATCGGTAATATTACCTTCGCCGTTTACGGGAACGTTAAAATCAGCCCGGATAAAAACCCGCTTATCCTTTAGAAATACCTCATTAATACACAGCTTATCCATAACAGGTAGTCGCGTTAAATGTATAGGATCAGGTCTCTTACGCGACTGGAATAACCCCATTCATTGTCATACCAGGACAGCACCTTCACCACTTTGCCTTCAATCACCTTGGTAAAGGTTCCATCCACAATAGATGAATGAGGATTGCCATTAAAATCGCAGGAAACCAACGGCTTATCCGAATAAGCCAGGATTCCCTGCAGGTTTGTCCGCGCCGCTTTTTTGAAAGCTTCGTTTACTTTATCGGCAGAGGTTTTCTTATCCAATTCCGCAACCAGGTCTACCAGCGAAACATTGGGAGTCGGGACGCGGATGGCCATACCATCCAGCTTACCCTCAAGTTCCGGCAATACCAGGGATACCGCCTTGGCCGCCCCGGTGGTGGTGGGAATCATGGACAGGGCCGCCGCCCGTGCCCGGCGCAGATCCTTATGGCATAAATCGAGGATACGTTGATCGTTGGTGTAAGCATGGATGGTAGTCATAACCCCCCGTACAAAACCGAAATTATCCATCAATACCTTGGCTACCGGAGCCAAACAATTAGTGGTGCAGGAGGCATTGGAAATAATATGGTGTTCATCCTTATTATAAGTTTTTTCGTTTACTCCCAACACCACCGTTAAGTCGGGTTCCTTAGCCGGTGCGGTTATTATCACCTTCTTGGCGCCGGCCTCCAGATGCTTGCCGGCACTGGCCCGATCAACGAATAATCCAGTGGATTCCACTACCACCTCAACTCCTAAATCAGCCCAGGGCAAAAGAGCCGGATCCCTCTCAGCCAACACCTTAACCTTTTTGCCGTTTACTAATATCTGATGCTCTTTAGCTTCTACCTGGGCATTCAGAATGCCATGCACCGAATCGTATTTAAGCAGGTGCGCCAGGGTATCGCAGTCGGCAACATCATTCACCGCCACTATATCTATACCGGGATTGTTAAGGCAGGCCCGGAATACGTTACGTCCAATTCGACCGAATCCGTTAATAGCAACTTTTTTTGACATAGTTAACCTCCTGTTTTTAGTTGGAAAATATTAGAGTTATTATACACACTGTATTGGGGGAGTCAAGTAATTTTTCAAAAACCATATCACAGTTGACTTTTAGCGCATAGCGGCTTGAATTAAAAAATATCTTCTATTATTTGATCCAGCGCCTTCAGGTTTTTTTGCCAATCATATTTTTGGTCAATCAATTTTTTGGCGTTTTGAGCCAGTTCCTGCCGCAGCGCCGGGTTTTTTAACAGTTTTATTACTTCCTCAGCAAAGGCTCCGGGGTCATCAGCCACCAATACATCCCGTCCCGGTTGGGCATCAATGCCCTGAATGGCCGCCGAGGTCGAAACCACCGGGATTCCCATGGCCATGGCCTCCAGGATTTTATTCTGCAGACCGGGGGCCATTCTCAAAGGTACCACATAAACCGTAGCCTGCTTGAGATAAGTCACTACATCCTCGACATAGCCGGTTACCCGGACATTAGGGTCCCGGTTAAGCTTTAGCACCTCCGGGGCGGGATCGGCCCCTACAATGTAAAACTTCAGTTTAGGAAACACCGCTCTTATCTTATCAAAGGCCTGGTTATAGAAATGCAGAATGCCGTCAATATAAGCAAAATAAAACATACCGCCTACAAATAAAAGGCTTGGAAGCGTTGGCTTTTCAGTGGTTTGATATGATTTGTAGCGGGCTTGATTTATCCCGTTAGCCACCGCATACAGGTTTTTGGTGGTTATGAATTGTTCTAAGATATGCTTCTCAGCCTCAGATACTACGGTACAGGCGGCGAACCCTGGGCAGACCCTTTTTTCGTATTCCTGCGTCCGTTTTCCCTCCAGGCGGTAAATATAAGACAGCGGGAATCTGGCATATTCGGCATAGTCCAACCACTTCCGGCAATCGGCATCCACCAGATCGAGCAGCTTGGGGATATGGTCTACATCCAATACATACTGACTCATGGCTGCCGAATATACATAGATTAAATCGTATTTTTCCCGCTTGAGCCAATGGGTCAGCTTTTGCCTGAAACCGGCGGAATAAAAATGGGCCAGGGTCAGCGGATATTTGCTGAACAAATAGCGCAAATAGTTCAACTTGGTCATCAGGGGGGAGATATGTTCGCAAAAGATTTGATTGCAATAAGGCTCTAAATCGGTCGCATAGCTTTGCTCATGCGGACTATCCAGCAGACAGGCCAGGTCAAGCTCATGCTTTTGGGACAGGTGCTTTAATATATTAAAGGCCCGCAGCTTATCCCCCTTATTGGGCGGATAGGGGATACGATGGGAAATAAATAAGATTTTCATTATGGTTTAAGTATTATCCTGGCCTGCGGGTTTAGTTGGAGTAGGCAGCGGGCGTAATTTCTTTGAATTGATGACTGCCGTCCGGATAGCGGTTAAAAAAATAATAACTCCGCTTAGGATACTGTTTCATTAGTTTAATGTTGTTTTTTTGCCGGTCTACCGCATAGACCACATCGCCCTTGAATTCCGGATCGTTATGCACAAAGCCCTGACCGTATATACCCCAGCCGCCGAAACCGGAAGGCAGAAATACTATGGCATTATGAATTTTTTTCTGTTTGACCAGCCGGTAAACCAGGTGCTTGGACTTGCCGCTGGGGGTTAACTGGGGGATAATGGAAGTACATACCATATAACCGATAAATATGGGAACTAAAGCATAAGCCGCGGATTTGATTCTTCTGTCATCAAAATTAAGCTTTTTAAGTAGTTGGAACGCTTCCATAATCCCCCTGGCGGTCAACAATACCAGTAGCGGTGTAAGCGCATAAAGATACCTGACCTTTAAGGCAAAGAAAAAATAGTAGCCGGTTACCATGGTTAAAATTATGCTTAAGAACAAATAATCCCAGCGATTTTTCTTAAAATGCGGCAGAAAGAAGAGAAACACAAAAGAAAAAGAGGGAATGGGCCAGCCAAACAGGCTGAAATTCAACTGGTTCAGCTTCTCCAGCAAGCGTACCATAGCCCTGAAGTGGGTGTGGGTTATGCCATACATCGTCTTGCCAAACCCCAACGATAAATGCTCTCCTACCATAACTTTTGTAGCAAATAGCAGCGGGTGTCCGTTGGTTATATAATTATAATATAGCAAGATACTGATGGTGCAGGTCATGCCAAAACAGGCTAACAATATTTTAGAAGCGAAACTGCGGGGTTGTTTAAAAAACAAATAAATCAGATAAGTTCCCAAAGGCAAAGCTATTAAGACTCCGGTTAATGGGCGTATATTAGCAATAACACCTATAAATAACCCGCATAGAAGGGGATATGTAACAGACCGATACTTAACTGTTTTTATAAAATAGTATATGCTTAATATCGAAAATAGCATTGTTGAAGCGTTATTTAAAAAGCCTGATGAAACTGTCAGGAAGAGAGGGGAAAGCAACATAAGTACAAGCCCCAAGCGGGCCGTATCTTTTCCATAAATTTCCAGCGCCAGCTTGTATAATATTATTAAAGATATACAAGCCAGTATTGGGTTGACCAGCCAGGGCAGACCCATAAACAGCCCCAGCATCAGCAAAAAAGGATGACCGGGAGTATACTGGGGCCACCAGCGGGTAGCGCCATGAATGATTAGGGGGTACCAGAAAAACTCTCTGCCGTTTTGAGGTGTGTCTATATATAATTTTCCCTGCCTGAAAAGCTTGGCCTGATATAATTGAACTACATTATCCGGGTAATCCGGGAAAAACCAGTGGATGCGATAGGATAGAAAGCAGGTTATAATAAGCGTTAACAGGATAATTACAACCGATAGTTTTTTAGCTGAAACGGTTTTAATTTTATGGCGCAATCCCTCGCAACATTTATAAATCCAATCGGGCAGGGTAAACTTGCATAGAAACAACCCAAAAAACATGACTACCGCCAGCCACTTAAAGAGCGCCCGGCTGGTCAGTGCGGTTAACTGAAGGGAAAAGCCGGGAAGGTGTTGTTTTATGAGGAAGATAATCTCGGAAGCCCCGGCACTAATCGGTCGAGTGACCTGGCTTCCTTGAATTAGTTGAAAATTACCATACCAATGGATGATGGATTTTACCGGAATTAAGGTCGCCAGTAAAAGACCGCCCCAGGCTACATAAAACAGTAATTGTCTCATATCCCGGCTGGTTTTATTCATGGTTTGTTCTCTAGTGGCTTGAGCAGCAGCAAGGAATCTCTTTTTGTATATGGTAGATTCCGGTTAATATATTATAAATAATCTACTACTGTCAAGGAGACCTGACAACTATTCCCCTTTAATTTAAAAAATCCCGTTTGACAAAAGTAACCGGATTGGGTATTAATATTGAACGTAGGAAAACAAATTCTCAGATAACGAATGGATGACCGTTTTGAATGATCCCAAATTTTATGCTGGTAATGTGTATGATAAATATGGATCCAGAAACCCAATTGAACGCTTATTGATGGGAAGTTTCCTGAATAGCATTAGAGACTTTATTTATCCTTTAGCGATAGCGAATGTGTTAGAAGTTGGTTGTGGAGAAGGGCATTTAGCTGGTTATGTTGGCCGGCTTAAGGAATTTGATATAGAAGCCGTTGATATATCAGCAGAAATATTGAAAATAGCTGCGGAAAGTTATAAAGAAATTAGGTTTAGGCAGGTGTCGGCTTATCATTTGCCTTATAGGGATAACTCTTTCGATCTGGTGTTGGCCAGTGAGGTTTTAGAACACTTAGATAATCCGGTCAGGGCATTGGAAGAAGGCTGGCGAGTTACTCGAAAATACTGCGTTTTTAGTGTACCGAATGAACCTGTCTGGAGAATTGCCAACTTGATGCGCTTTCGCTATATATCCAGATTTGGAAATACTCCGGGACATGTTCAGCATTGGAGTAAACAACAATTCATTAAACTTATCAGCGAAAAATTCGAGGTATTAAAAATCAGGCTGCCCTTTCCCTGGATTGTGGTGTTGGGTAAAAAAACAAGCTAGGAGGCTTGTCGGACTTTATAGCCTGCTGAAATCAAACCCGGCTTGCATTAGGCCTGCTTTATGAGCGCCGACGCGCTTTTTATCAGCTATGGCGGTCAGGATTTGCTTTTTCCCGCTTACATCACCCAACAGGATACAGCCGATGAGGATATCATCCTTAATTACCAGCTTGCGGTAAATATTTTTCGTGCTATCTTTTTGGACCAGCGTTTCAAATTCTCCGGCTACATCGATCTCACCCGCCGCCACCAGGTCAATCCCCACCACTTTAAGCACATTCGAGAGAACCGTTCCCTCATATAACGCATGGCCGCCGGCCATATTGATTCCGGCTATCTCTCCCTGCCGTTCGGAGGCGGGCCAGATGCCATAGAAAACCCCGCGATGCTCGATCACATCCCCGGCGGCAAAAATATTATCTTCACTGGTTTGCAGCTTATCATCAACCGTCACTCCCTTGTCGGTCTGCAAACCTATACTTTGGGCCAGCCCCAGGTTCGGCCTCACCCCTATCGATATTAAAACCAAGTTTCCCGCTATTTCCCGGCCATCGGCCAGGCGCACGCCTGCCACCCTTGGCTCACCCATAATTTCCTTGGTCTGAGCGCCTAAATAAAAGCTGAATCCCATCTCTTCCATTTGTCTTTTAAGTATTTCGGCTCCCGGTATATCCAACTGCCGTGGCAACAGGCGCGGGGAAAACTCCACTACGCTGACCCCCAATCCCGCTTTTTGCAGTCCGTTACCGACCTCCAGACCCAGCAGTCCGCCGCCGATGATTATGGCTTTACCGGTTGATCCGGCATATTCCTTGATAGCCAGGGCATCCCCGATTGACCTGAGACTGAACGCCCCCGCTTTATCTATTCCATCAATGAGGGGCACAAAGGGATGGCTTCCGGTAGCCAGCAACAGCCGGTCATAATGATAACTGCCGGCTTTAGTGGTTACTTGTTTATTCCGGGGGTCGATTCCCTCGATGGGTTCGTTAAGTTTGAGCGCTATTCTTTTTTCAGCATACCATTCAGGTTTATGAATGATCAACTTTTCCTGATTGATTTCACCCGCAATCAGTTGCGGCAACCTGATTCTGCTATAAAAGGGATAAGGCTCATCGGTAAATATTGAAATATTGCCGGTTGAATCCAGCTTTCTGATATTTACCGCCGCCGAGATACCGGCAACTCCCGACCCGGCGATTATGTAGTTTTTCATAAGCTTACTCCTTAATAACAGGGATGACTAATTACAGGCATCGCTGACAGGGAACTGAAAATTTGGCAATTCCGATATGTTGAAGATTTCTTCCGTTTTGGCCAGCATAATCCTGGTGTAAATCTTCTGCGATAGCTGCTTTAGTCTTCGCCGGTCTTCAGGAATAACCATTTTGCTTTTTACTATTTTATGCAACTTATAAAATTCGGCCGGAATGGTTCCCGGAATCAGCTCAATTTTGATGGTTTTGAGTACCTTAACCCGGCCGTCCTGCTTTTTTATGCGCTGAAATATAAATTGCATATTATTATTACGGTCACAACTATCGGGAACGATTAACGAGTTAAAGCGCGACCGGGCTCCATAGTGATCCCGGACGCCAAACACATGGGCAAACAAATCTGTGGGGCAGGAATTGACATTGCTTACTATACGCACCTCTCCCCTGACTGGAATCTGCCCGGCAAACAAACGCCTGATAGCCTCCTGCATAGCCCGGTAGCCTACCGCCACTCCATTGCACATATGTCCATGATTATATATCAGATCAATCAGGGTTATGGTAATTAGTGGATTATCGGTATTCCCCAGCTTAAGCATGCTCTTATCAATTACCCTGAAGGGGGGCTGTTCATAAAACCAGCCGGGGAATTGGCGAGCTTCAGCAGGCTTTTCGCCGGCGGCGGCTGAAGATACCCCGCTTACTCCAATCAACAAAACGGCGCTGGTAAAAAACATCAACCATCTTTTCATAACGGTCTCCTCCTTAATCAGCTTTTTTAAATACCACAAAGTATTGATACGGCAGGAAATAATATTCAGCCCAGGGCTTAAATCCTTGAAGCTGCGCTTCCTGTATAAGTTGAGCCTTGGGAAGTCGATTTTCATAGGCCGGCCCGAAAGGAATCTTTTTCAGGCCAAAGTCTATAATCACCAGTTTTCCACCCGGTTTTAATGCCCGGTATAGTTTTTTTAGATATGGCCCCCGTTTTTCTACAAAATGCCAGGCGTTGCAGAAAAACACCAAATCCTGAGAAGCCTCAGCCAGCTTGGGATCATCAGGCCCTATCAACTGTAAGCTTATATTATCCAGCTTATCTCTCTTTATCCTCTGGTTTATATAGTCCAGATATGCCTGCTTAATATCCATGGCCAACACCCTTCCTTGAGGCCCTACCGCTTTGGAGAATAACACCGTAAAGTATCCCGAACCGGCGCCAATATCGGCAATGGATTGGCCTGGCGTAATACGTAAATTTGCCATCACCAGTTCCGGTTTCTGCCAATTCCGGCGGCCGGGCCGCTCATATAGCTTAATCCAATCGGCAACCCGGCGCTTATCATGACCATAAAAAGGCCCGATATCTTTGGCGTAAGCCGGCTTTAAGCTAACCATTACCAAAACAAGCCATAAACTGCCTATGCCCTGTAACACCTTTTTCATAAACGTCTCCCTAAGTCCGACAGGCTCCTAATGCATGAACAAACCCGTTATTCTCGTAGCCTGTTGATTATTACCGCTCAGGTCAAAAACATATAAAGTATAACCTGGTTCGGATATGGATTTAAACCTGGCGCTTATATTATCCCCTTTATGGATTAAATACCGGGTGGGTAGTTTGAATAACATTTGATTCCAGTGAACCGCCTGGCAATGGGGTGAATTGGATAACGTTATTTGTTCATCCAACTCGGTTTCAAACCAGCCGCATAATCCATATAAAGTAGTTTCAATCGAGGATTTAAACTGAACCTGGGCTTTTGTTTCGGTTGAATTAAGCAAGCTAAAGTCAATGCACAACAATTTTTCAGGCTCACAGGGGTAGATGATTCCAGCCTTCTGGGCTGCCGATAAGCGATTGAACTGCACTTCATTTACCGGTGTTTTGACCAGGCAGGGGGCGCTGATTTTATGCAATAATTCTTCTTCCAGTTGAAAAGGGACTACGAATAAAGATAAATTCCGGGGAATAAACTTCCCCCCCGGCTTCATGAAATTTTTAGCATGCAGCATCAGCGGAAGAATAGCCTCTTCCAGTCCGAATACGGCTATCATTTCAGAGACCACCACATCCGCCTTTTGGGGAATAGCATCCTGGGAAAGCTCTAAGAAGCCGGCCTGGATAAATTGTATTTTATCCGCCAGGCCTCTTTTTTTGGCTTCCTTGCGGGCCACATCCAATATACTCTTGTGCTGGTCAATGGCATATACCAGCCGGGCGCCTGCCTCTACTGCATAAAAGGCCAATATACCAGTGCCGGTGCCGACATCTATTACCACATCCCCTGCTTTTACCGTCTGCCGGATAGCCTGCTTAAATTTCCGGTTTCGTAGCTCATCATCCAGTAATTTCCGGTGGGTGCTAAGCTCAGCATATCCCTTCGCATAGGTTGGCCTCAGGACACCGCTTGAGGGAATTTTGCCGGATTTAGAAATATATTTATCCATATTACACGCCAGGTTAATATAATAAAACCAGAAACGGAATAGTTTTATGATATTAATATACTTAAGTATTTAAACCGCTTTGTCAAGTCTTTTCCCGTTAATTTCAAGGATTGGTTTATTGAGGGTAAAGCTGGATTATGCTATAGTAACCGGCAGTAAAACAGCGGTAAATTTCAAGGAGTAATAAACCAGGTGCTTGATAAAACCAAAATAAAAGCAGCCTTTTCCCGCCATGCCGTATCATACGATCAAGCCGCCGGCTTGCAGATAGCAGTGGGATTAGAGCTTATATCGCAAATAAAGTTGAATCAGCCGCCAATAAATATTTTGGATATCGGAATGGGAACCGGTTTCCTGGCCCGTGAGCTATGCCGCCGTAATCGGCATTTCAAGCTTTTCGGCTGCGACATTGCGCATGGGATGAACCGGTACAACCTGCAATCAATTAAAACCCCCTTACCGATTTATCCGGTAACCGCCGATGCCGAACGGCTTTGTTTTAGGGCACAACAAATGGATATGATCATCTCTAACTTAAGCTATCAATGGTTAAATGAGATCGGCCAGGGCCTAAGCGAAGCCAGGCGGGCGCTGAAACCTGGAGGCAGGCTGATACTGACCAGCATGGGAGAGCAGACCCTGCATGAACTAAGGGATTGCTTTACCCAGGCATACCGGGAACAAAAAGGGCAAGAGCCTGCCTATACCCACCGATTCATCAATAAAGCTAAGCTACTTGAGTTGATGGAAGGGGTTGGTTTTAAGCAGGTACGGGTAGAATCCCGCATTTATTTACGGCTATATCAAGGGCTGGGCGAATTGCTGGATGCACTAAAACAATTAGGCGCATTAAACGCCTCAGTCGACCGCCCGCGGGGATTGTCCGGTAAAGCAATTATAAAACGCACCCAACAGCTTTACCGACAAAAATACAGTCAGGCGGGTCAACTCAAAGCCGGCTATGAGGTATTGTTTGCCGGTGGAAAAAGCTAAGCCGTTACAGCGTCACTATTCTAGTTTTATTCCTCTTATGGCTTAAGACGCCCGGCCCCTGTCCCGGATACTTACCCACCAGGGGAAAGTCCATAATCATGCCCCCCAGCCCAGGTGCGGCGGCGGCCGGCATATTAAAGCGCCTCTATGTTAAATCCCAGACCTTGAGCAATTGACGCCATCTTTTTAGTAACCAATGATTGTTTGTCCCCGGCGCGCTGTTTGGCAAGGGATTTTTTATACTCTTTCAGTACGCCAAAAAATATATCCTGGACAATTCTTTTATCTGCCCCAAGCCTTAATTTCTGGTCTACCTGTAAAATTGTATCGATTTCTTGCAATAGATTCAGCTTTATGCCGGCTTTAAGTTTATTCACTCGCTGTAGCAGAAAGTCATCCAACGTTTTTTGAGAAGCTTCAGCTTTCAGCGTTAGCTCCAATTCCTCTGCCCGCTGCAAAATCTCAAACACCCGGCCAAATTTTTTCATGGTAAATGGGCTTTCAAGCCGGGCCACTTCCTGGTTTAGCTGTTGGTTCAGTATATATTCGGCTGAGGTTAAATACTCGGCCGGCAGGGGTAATTCCACCTGTTTGAACACCTCCACCATGCCCCAGTTTTCTTCATAAAATTCATAATAAGCCGATTCAAGCTTCTTCAGCACATCCCTGGACAGCAAATTTACAATCTGGCGCCGCTCTTCCAGAAATAAGTCTTTTAATGACAGATAATGCCTGCCGAAATATTTATCCAACAGTTCATTTAACTCTAATACATGTACCTTGCTGAATTGACCGAACAATTCATTTTTTATCTTTAAATATTCCGCATTACGGCCTGAGCATTTAACAGAACAACGAAAGTCATATACGCCGAAACGCAGCAGGGCAAAGTAGGTGGATACCGATTCCCGGGTTATTTCAGATGAGATTTTTATATGGCCCATAACCAGTGTCAAATTGCCGAATGACTGCTGACGGTAGTCCAGGCGTTGTACCCGATAGCAGTACAAATGGGCAACCTCCGGATAATCCTCGAAAATGGAACTTATGGCATAATGACTGGTCACCTTGGCAAAATCTACCTTATACGGTTGCACCAGTTTATTATATATTCCCCGGCCATTTCCATAGCGGGCAATGTTGCTGGGGGCCTTGGCCAGCATTTTTAAAAATTTTCCTTCTAAATCTTCATCGGTAAATTCCTGAGCCAGTTGAATGGCACGTGCGGCGTATTTGATTATCTGAACTGTTTCAAGACCTGACACCTCAGAGAAGAACCAACCACAACTGGTGTACATCAGCATGGCGTGGCGCTCCATTTCCAACAGCTTCAAGGCAAGTATCTTAGCCGCAGGGGTTAGCTTATGGATTTGATAGTCAGCCAGGTAACGATTAATGTTTGGGGATGAGCGATCTAAAATAATCCGTATATAGGCATCGCGGGCTTGCCATATGTCCTTGAAATACTTACTCGCTTCTTGTTCAAATATCAATGTCAGCTTATCACGGACGGCATCCAATGCCCCGCGCAAAGGCTTACGCCAGGCCTGATTCCAGTCATCAGGCCCATCGGTGTGACAGCCGCAGTCGCTCCGCCAGCGCTCTACCCCATGGGCACAACTCCAGGATGTTCCATCCCCGCTTTCGCCGAGCTTAATTTTAACCTCGAATTGGGGAGGATATTTTTCCAGGTACTCAGCATAATTAGTGATCTTGATCCCCATCTGGGCCGCTTTCACTTTCAGGGTATATGCCAGCGTAAGATCGCCGAAGGTCTTGTGGTGGCCGAAAGTCTCGCCATCGGTAGCCACGTTGACCAATTGCGGAAATTTTTTGTGGGGAAAGTAGGCCTGCTCTATTGAGTTGACCAGCGTATCGGCATTCTGTAAGGCACTGCCGAAACTTATGTTCCCGGACAACTCGGCCTGAAAGAAAAATATGTCTATATATTTTCCCGGCGCATCAGGTACAAAATAGCGATAGGGACGGGTAGTATCGATATGGCCATCCGAAACCTCATGCCATTCCCGCCGCTCCAGGCGCTTGATTGCCTGCGCCTGCCATGGGGAAAGAATAACAAATTTCAAACCTTCATGGATTAAGTCGCGAAGTGTCTGATTATTTACCGCCGTCTCCGGCAGCCACATTGCCTCCGGGTCTCGCCCGAATCTATGTTTAAAATCAGCTACCCCCCACCGGATTTGAGTGAGCCGGTCCCGCTCGGTAGCCAGGGGCATAATCAGGTGATTATAGCCCTGGGCAATGGCATTTCCATGTCCCGAAAATAATTGCCGGCTTACATGGTCGGCCCGGATTATCTTCTCATAAGTATAAGGATTATATTTTTCCAACCAGGAAAGCAGGGTGGGCCCAAAATTAAAACTCATAAGTTCAAAATTATTAACCAGGTCAACGATCTTGTTTTTTTCGTCATAAATTCGGGCCATAGAATTCGGCTGGTAGCATTCAAAATCTATTTTTTGATTCCAGTTATGAAACGGAGCGGCGCTCTGCTGGATCTCTATCTCCTCTATCCAGGGATTCTCCCGGGGAGGTTGATAAAAATGACCATGAACCACCAGGTACTTTTGGCTGGTAGCGGGTTTAACCGGCTGACGGCTAGACATAATCAATCCTGTCTGCTAGCTGTAAATGAGCTTCTGCTCATGTTCCAACTTGCTGGTTTCCAGGTCTCCGGCCGAGACTACTGTAATTCCGGATTCGGTTACCGTAAATCTCTTTCGGTCCAGCTCGCGATCATATCCAATCACAGTATGCGGGGGAATTCTAACGTCTTTATCGATAATAGCCCGCCTGATACGACAATGTCGACCAATGTCGACCCGGTTGAATATAATGGAATTGGAAATCTCGGCATAACTGTTAATCCGCACATCCGGCGAAAGCACACAGCGAAACACATTGGCTCCACTGATAATCCCGCCGTTGGAAATAATAGATTCTATTACCATCCCGGTGCGTTTGAATTCCGAATGTACCGTTTTGGCCGGCGGGCTTTGACAATGAAAGGTGAGTACCGGCCAGCTTGGGTCATACAAATTCAATTGGGGTTCTATGGAAATCAGGTCCATATTGGCATCAAAATAAGCTTCAATCGTTCCCACATCCCGCCAATATTTATCTTTCCCTTTTTTCTCATCGTGGAAGTTATAGGCATATACCTTATAGCCCTTATCTACCATGTACGGCAGCACATCCTTGCCGAAATCATGACTGGAGTCCTGGCGCTGGTTATCCTCCCGGGCACATTCAAATAATATGTCGCGTTTGAAGATATAAATCCCCATCGAGGCTAAGATTTTATCGGGTTTACCGGGAATTACATTGGGCGTTTCAGGCTTCTCCTGAAAACCCAGTATCCGATAATCATCAGCCACCTCAACTACGCCAAAATGGGTGGATTCTTCCTTGTTCAACTCAATGGCGCACAGCGTAAGGTCGGCTTGTCTTTCATTATGCATATTCAACAAATGAGAATAATCCATTTTGTATATATGATCGCCGGATAATATCAAAAAGTTTTCAGCCGTTTCGGCTTCCCAGGAATACAGGTTTTGAAAAATGGCATCCGCCGTACCGGCATACCAGTCCTGAGTAACCCTTTGCTGGGGAGGGATGACTTCTAAGTATTCGCCCAACTCATTGGGTAACATATTCCAGGCTTGCCTTAGGTGTCGATGCAGCGAGATGGATTTGTACTGGGTCAATACAAATAGTTTGCGGATATTTGAATTTATACAATTACTTAAGGTAAAATCTATAATGCGATACTCTCCGCTGAATGGTACTGCCGGCTTGGCCCTGTTTTTGGTAAGCGGAGATAATCTCTCTCCCTGTCCGCCGGCTAAGACTACCGCCGCTAAATTTTTCATGCGCTGTTTTTTCTCCCGGTGTGCAACAAAAATATTAAGTCTAAGTGTAGCTGAAATTATATACTGGAATTATATATATTATAAAGGTAATAAAAATTTAACTCAAGGAAAATATGCTCCTTTTTTTGTTGCCAATATTAATAAAGGGGTCAAAGACCCAGATTTTTCCCGGATTAAGCCGTTACGGCTAACCCCGCCCGCTTGCCATCCTGCGGGTCTATGGCCCTGTGGACGGAAGCGGGGGCTTGTTTTTATGGCAAGACAATTATATAATTTCCTGCATATGAACAAAGACTATTACCAGATTCTAGGCATAGACCAGACCGCTAATACCAAGAAAATAAAGCGTGCCTATCGCAAACTAGCCCTGAAACACCATCCGGATAAAAACCCCGGGGATGCACATTCGGCAGATAGATTTAAAACCATCCTGGAGGCCTATCAAGTCTTAAGTGATACCTCTGCGCGCCGTGAATATGATTTACATTACCAAACCCAGGCGGGTTTTGACTATGATTCATTTACAGATTACGCACAAAGGCGCCCCCATTCCCACCGCTCGGCAGGTAAACCGCAAGCCAGGGCGGAAGACAAAACGGTAGGGGGGTTCTCCCGCAGCAAGTTCATCCTGCACGAACTCTCCCAATACCTCAAAACCCAGAAGCCGCCCCGGCCGGATTCCCCGGTTCCCAAGCAGCGGGTGGACTGCTCCCGCTGTGGCGGACGGGGGTTGAAATGGTTTATTATTTCTTGCCGTACCTGCAATGGGATCGGTTATTATTACCGGGTACAGCATAAAGAGTATGAGGTGTGCCCGGCCTGCCAGGGTCATGGCTGGGGGGAGATGTTATTTACCGAATGTTTATGCGACTATTGCCAGGGGCAGGGAGTGGTGAAGCGTATTGCCCCTCGCCCGGAGCGCTGCCTGCATTGCGATGGTTTTGGCTTTACTTTAAAAGACAGTTGGTGGCGTAAGCTGTTTTCTTATCCCCAACACCCATTTTTCTGTTGGCGGGAGGTATGTTATATTTGTGAAGGGCATGGTTATGCTCCCCATTTACCGGATATACCACCTCAACAGCGCTGCGCTAAATGTAAGGGTTACGGCTGGGTGGGAATCGATATACTGCGCCGGAAGGCGACCTGCCGCCGCTGCAAGGGCAGCGGGCGGAAAAAGGAGTAATCCCCCCGGCTAACCGATAGCTTCTACCGCCTTTCTGGCGGCATGCAGCCTCCAGGCCGGCACATCCGGCGGAAGCACACAACCGGGACCGATAATCAAGCGTTTCCCTCTGGTCTGTTGAACGGCATCCTGTACCTGTTTAGTAATTTGAGCCTTTGTCCCGAAAGACATGGTATGTTCATGATCCAACCCGCCGATTACACAGCCGCCGTATTTGGCTACCGCCTCTCCCAGGGTGGGGCGGGTGCCTCGATCATGCCAGTTGACGGCTTGTACCGGATAATCCAATAGTAGATCAAACATTATCTCATCGCCATGCAGATGGAGAATGTTAAAAGTGGTATCTGCCTGCACTGAATCAAGAATATGAATATCATAACGCTTACCGAATTTGCGATATGTATTTTCGCTTAAAAGTGCATAGCTGGCCCATTGGGTGGCCAAAAAGACTCCATCGATACCCCGCTTTACACAATGACGGGCAAAATCTATAGTAGTTTGAGTGATTACTTCCAGGCCGGTCTGTAGTTTCCGGGGAGCGTTTATCAAGTGTTCCTTAACTCTATCAGCGCCGGCCAATTTAGCCGCCGAGGAGAGCGGAGAAAAGATTGTTTGTACCAGGGGGACTGCGCCCTTGAGCTGTTTGCTCAAAATTTCCAGGCATTTCAGTTGCTGCCCCAATACTCCTTGTGTTGGATCAAGCGGTTCCAGGCGTTCCCAATCATCGGGTTCATGAACGACATAGCGGCTTATGCCCTCGCCTTTTCGAGGATCGCGATAACGGCGAACCCTTAACCCCCAATCAAGCACTCCATATAGACCGTTAGGCATCAGCTTAATAAAATCCAGGTTATACTGATGCTGAAACTGCAATGTAGCCTGTGCCAATTGCTCAGGGTCGTAGTCGGCTTTGGGGAAATGGTGCCAGAAGGAAATGGGAGGTCGATCCACTTCTTTACCCTGAATACAAGCCTGGAGACGTTCCCGTTTGGTCAATTTTTTCTCCTATTATAGTTGCTAATTCTAATTATATAATATAGAATTTGTAAAAAGTGTTTTTTGATTCTATCAAAATTATTTAAATAATCAATCACTTTCTAATATAAAGGCTTTAAAATGCCGGAAGACCTGAATCCAGTCCGACAAAAGGCTAAGTCCATTCGAATGCTCATCATGGATGTGGATGGAGTACTGACCAATGGCCAAATTGTTTATGCCAGTGACGGACAAGAACTCAAACATTTCAACGTACGCGACGGGTTTGGTATCCGGCTAATACAGCGAGTGGGGATAAAAACCGCCGTTATTACTGCCCGTTATTCAAATATTGTAACCCTTCGCAGCCGTGAATTGAAAATTAATGAGGTATACCAGAATGCACTGAAAAAGCTGCCCGCCTATGAAGAAATTCTGAAAACTCACCAACTGACCGATGAACAGGTTGCCTATATGGGGGACGACCTGGTTGACTTACCCATATTAAGGAGAGTGGGATTAGCAATAACAGTAGCCGATGCGGTTCCCGAGGTTATACAAGCTGTCCATCACGTAACTCAAAGTCAGGGGGGCCAGGGGGCGGTGCGGGAAGTAGTGGAATTGATTCTGAAAGCCCAGGGTAGCTGGCAAGCGGCTACCGCCAGATATTTTTAAGCTGACGCTTGAATGTGATATAACAAACCTTGCTAAAAGGTTTTATACCAGGAGATGATTTATGAAAGAAAAACAGGATCATCCGGATGATGAAAAACAACCTCAGTCCAAATTTGCAATTATCGACCGCCGCCATAAGCCCGAAGAAACTGCCGATGCCCAATATCAACCACGTTATCCCAGTCTGGTGGAACAATTACAACAGCGATTGTCAGCCAAAGATCAATTACTGGAGGAATTCAAACAAAAGCTGACCCAGGAAAACGAAGCTTATAAAAAACGCCTCGAACGGGAAATGCAGAATCGGCTGGAAAACGAAAAATTACAGTTAGTCTCCAGGTTGCTGCCGGTATTGGACAATTTTAACCGGGCCTTAGATTCAGCCGCCGCCAGGCATAGTTATGATGTGCTGCTTCAAGGGCTGAAGCAGATTCAGGCCCAATTCTGGACGCAACTACAGGCAGCAGGGGTCAGCCGGTTGGAAACAAAGGGCAAACCCTTCGACCCCCATACCCAGGAAGCCGTCACAGTAGTTATAGTCAAAGATAAAAAGCAGGATCAGCTGGTAACAGAGGAACTGGAGACTGGTTATATACTGAAAGATAAACTAATCCGCCCGGCCAAGGTTAAAGTCGGGCAATTTAAATAACCTGAGGTTCGATGTAATTAATCCCATGTCATATATGGCAAAACAGCGCCTGACATGCTTGTTGTATATGGTACTACGGCGAACTGGTTGCGCTGGCTACCGGCTGTTGATGCTTATAAAGTTTATCTAAAATCATTAAACTTGTTGACGCAGACCCCGGTATTGATATAACATGAACGCTGTGGAGAGTAGATACGTGAAGTTGTGTACCGATAGTACGAATTAAGTGGCAATAATATTGCCGGTTATACTGAGAATTTTTGCTGTATGATTTTATTCTTTCTCAGGCCCTGATTTTTCAGCGTAGCCGGGTCATCTCTCTTCAGTTACACCAGCCATTAAGCAACATCTCTGGTTTAGAGTTACAGCATGATGAACCCGCAAAAAGTCAGAAAACATACCTGCTTGTCATTCCCGTACAAACTGGAACCCAGTATTTGATGACTTTTTACGATACCATTATCATAAACGGTCCATAATAATTTTATTACGATTTTTTTACTAAACCCGGCTGTATATTTGTAATATAAAGCCATATATAAGTTTTGGCGGGTAATACCCTGCATCATTTTAAAGTAAGGAGTCGACTATGAGTAAAAGAACTACAATCGCCGCGAAATTAGCTGGAGTATCTTTACCGGTATTTATCATTATGGGGACATTATTTATAAACGGCTGCAACAACAAGGCAGAAAAAACCGCCACCGAAGGAAAACCGGTCACAGAAACAGAAGCTGCTAAAACAGTAGCCAAAAAAGGGGATACCGTCAAGGTGCAATATACCGGAACCTTAGCCGATGGAAGTGTGTTTGATAAATCACAAGCAGAATCCCCGTTGGAGTTTACCTTGGGAGGGGGGCAGATAATCCCCGGATTCGAGAAGGCGGTAGAAGGGATGGCGCTGAATGAAGAGAAGAAAATAGTATTAAAGGCAGAAGATGCATATGGCCAGAGAAATGACAGCTTAACTAAAGAGTTCCCGCTCACATTTTTCCCTAAAGATTTTAAACCCGAGAAGGGCCTGGTAGTAAGATTACAAGATCAAAGCGGAAGAGCAGTTCCGGCCACAATAATAGATATGACTGAAACCGGCATAAAGGTCGATCTCAATCACCCGTTAGCCGGGAAAGAGCTTACTTTCGATATAAAGCTGGTTGGTATTCAGTAGCTTAAAACAATACTATCATCCAACCCGCTATTTAAACGGTTACCCTTCTTCTTTAGGTTGTCAACATCATATAAAACATATTACAATGAGGGGGATAAAAACCAAATAAAATCTCTGGATATGGGTTGAATGGATATTTTACTGTCTAATAATGTCACCGGTTGGATGGTAGGGTATTCTCTACAAAAAACATTATCAGGCTAAAGCCAAAAAGGAGGCTGAGCATGCAAGGCAGTAAACTTTATGTGGGAAATCTGGTTTATGCGGTAAATAATGACGAACTGGAGGAATTGTTCGGCGCTTATGGCAGTATCAAACAAATCAATATAATAGAGGGTAAGGGTTTTGGGTTTGTGGAGATGTCTAACTCTGCTGAAGCTGAAAAGGCCAAAGAAGCCTTAAACGGCACCCAGTTTAAAGGCCGCACTATCAGAGTTAATGAAGCCCACCCGCCGAAAACCAGACAAAAAAGGGATTACGGAAGATATTAAACTAATGTCGGCGCTATAACTAAACCGGCAGCTGAAATATCCTGCCGGTTTAGTGTGCCCCAAGGATTTGTCTATCTTAAAAACCAGTTTAAGCTAAACCTGAGAAAGCCTTATAATTAAGGCTTTTTCTTTTATGGGCCGTGTTTTTGTGCAGCTTAATCCATATTTGGGATAAAATATGTTATATTTATACGGATTATCCGGGTAAAATCTATTAAGCGATAAGGGTTACCTCAAACAGGAAGAGTAAAGCCGAATGAAGAAACATTATTATTTATGGTTAAGCATATTATTTGCCATATCCGGCTGCTCGCAGCTAAATAAAAACAAGGATGTCTTATTCCAGGTTTCAACCGTAAATGCCTTGCTTGCTGGAGTATATGACGGGGAGCTTAGTTTTGGTGAGCTAATGCAGCAGGGGGATTTCGGCATCGGCACCTTCAACTGGCTGGATGGGGAGATGATCGCCCTGGATGGCTATTTTTATCAGCTAAAAAGTGACGGCAGGGCTTATCCGGTAGCTAATACCCTTAAAACACCTTTTGCGGCGGTGACCTTCTTCGAGGCGGATAAATCCATCTTTCTGGATAAGTCGCTGGATTATGATGAGTTGCAGCAATATCTGGATGGTTTATGGCCTACCAGAAATATTTTTTATGCCATCAAAATAACCGGGGTTTTTGATTATATCAAAACCAGGAGTGTGCCGAAGCAGGAAAAACCCTATCCTCAGTTGGCAGAAGTGGCCAGGCAGCAGCCCACTTTTGAGTTTAATAACACCGAAGGCGTATTAGTGGGATATCGCCTGCCCGCCTATATGAAAGGCATAAATGTAGCGGGCTATCATTTTCATTTTATTGATAAAGACAGAAGTGCGGGCGGGCATCTACTGAAATGCCGGTTAAAGGATGTAAGGATTGAGGTCGATTATACTTCGGAGTTGCATATGCTGTTACCGGAGGGTGGTGAGTTTTATAAGGCTGATCTTACCCGGGATAAACAAGCAGAATTAAAGACCATTGAACGCTGATGTTCTTTCTGCTTCCGGTCATACAATAATCATATTAATTAACAACGGCTGTCTTTATCAGTTTCGTTGTAATTCCCATATTTTTCTATTATGATGGTAAGCATATGAAGCCTCATGAGTTGGATTTTCCCATTGTGGATGCCCACATCCACTTTATGAATCAAAAGACGCAAAGCCAGGCGGTAAAGCTCTGGAGTCGGGGAAACCAGACGCTTATAGCAGAGGATAAAAAGCGCCGTAACAAGCATGCCGCCAGCTTAAATAATCCTCCCTGGGAATTTCCCGATCTGTCCGGTAGTGAAATGGCCGTCAAATGGCAGACGGAGTTAGCTGAAAATGGGATAAGCCGGGGAGTGTTTTTATGCCTGGTGCCGGAATCAGCCGATTTTTGCGAATTTATACGCCGGGGGCAACCACGTTTCTGGGGATTTACTACAGTAAATCCACTGGATAAACGGGCGGTAGCCGGATTAGAAGCGCAAATGCAGGGCGGCGGTTTTGTGGGGCTAAAGCTGTTTCCGGCCCTGCAACGTTTTTATGTGCATGACGAACAGGCTTACCCACTGTACGAGTTGGCTGAACGTCGGGGCTGGCCGATTATTTTTCACATGGGATTAACCCTGGCCTATTTCGCCGATGTACGTTACACTAATCCGCTGGATTTACAGCCGGTGGGGCGGGATTTTCCTAAGCTTAATATTATCGTGCCTCATTTCGGTACCGGGTATTTACGGGAGGCGCTGTTTCTGGCCTATCATTGTGCTAATGTGCATTTCGATACCTCAAGCTCCAATATCTGGCTGAAATATCTCCCCTATTCGTTTACCTTGAAGCAGGTTTTTGAAAAATTCCTCTCGGTGGCCGGCCCTGAGCGCATTATATTTGGCACCGATTCCAGCTATTTTCCCCGCGGCTACCGCAGTCAGATATTACATGCACAACTGGAAATTCTGGGGCAACTTGGGCTTAGCAAAGAGGAACTAAGAAATATTCTGGGGGGGAATATAATGCGCTTATTGAAACAGGAGCAAGCGCCCTCAGATGACTAGACTCTTAAGCATCACCATTATTATAATCTGTGGAATCGGCTTCTTAAGCCCCGCCTGGGGACAGGAGCCGGTTTTAGCTAAAGCCGCTGCCGGGGCGGAGGAAATCCGCTCTTTTGCAGAACACCTTTTTTCCCAGGGCGAATACTACCGGGCCATTACCGAATACAAAAGGCTGCTGTTTCACTACCCGCAATACCCTGAAGCCGGCGAGGTTCGTTTGCAAATTGGGGATTGCTATCTTAAGGGAGAGCAGTGGGATGAGGCTATAGCATATTTTCAGTCGCTGCTTATGCTGAAGTTACCGGAGAAAACCAAAAGCAGGTTGCTTTATAAAATCGGAGAAGCCTATTATGCCAAGGCCGAGTATACGAATGCCCGCCGTCAACTGGAAGCCTTAATTAATCAATTTCCCGATAGCCCGGAGGTAGCCGGAGCCCGCTACTTAATCGGGCAGAGTTATTTAAAGCAAGCTTATTGGCTTAAAGCGGGGGATGAGTTTGGCCGGATAAACAAGGGCGTAGATGCCGAAGGATTAAGCCGGGAAGTGCGTAAGGGGGTGGATTTGCCCTATAAATCCCCGGGACTGGCCGGCGGCTTGTCGGCGGCAGTCCCCGGTCTGGGCCAGTTATATACCGGGCGCCGGCAGGATGCTTTGATGGCCTTGTTACTGAACGGGGTTTTTATCTGGGGCACGGTGGAATCATTCAGGGGCGGTAATGATGTAGCTGGCGGCATCTTGTTGTTTTTTGAATCGGGATGGTATGGCGGCAATATATACAGTGCGGTAAGCAGCGCCCATAAGTATAATAAGAAGCTGAAAGAAGATTTTATAGAAAAGCTTAATTCCCGCTTTAAATTCAGCCTGGGCAGCCTTCAGGGGGATATTAGCCGGCCATATGTGGGTCTGAGCTATAGATTTTAGCAGATTGTGGGACAGGGAAGTAACCGGAAGGGTGATTAGATGCGGGTAGCGGTAGCCATGAGCGGTGGGGTGGATAGTTCGGTAGCTGCCGCCCTGCTTAAGGAACAGGGATACGATGTGCTGGGGATTACTATGCATGTCTGGTCTGATTATGGACTTGCCCCAGCGGAAAAACGCCGCCAGAGTTGCTGCGCCCCCTGCCATATCGAAGACGCCAAGATGGTGGCTCATAATTTAGGCATTCCCCACTATGTGCTGGATTTCAGACAGGAATTTGACAAGCATGTGGTAGATTATTTCTGCCGGGAATATCTGGCCGGACGCACCCCCAACCCCTGTATCCCATGCAACCGGAAGCTGAAATTCGGCTTACTTTTAAGTAAGATTAAGGAGTTGGGCGCAGAATCCATCGCCACCGGTCATTATGCCCGGATTGAAAATGATGCCGAGGGACACTTTCTACTTAAGTGCGCCAAAGATAAGACCAAGGATCAAACATACTTCCTGTTTAATCTGGGGCAGCAACAACTAAAACATATCCGGTTTCCCCTGGGTGAGTTAAAAAAGGGACGCACCAGGGAAATAGCCCGCCACCTGGGACTGAGGGTAGCCGATAAGCCGGACAGCCAGCAGGTATGCTTTATAGATCAGCATTACCAGCAATTGCTTAAAAGCCGGTTTCCTAAAAGGATAAAGCCCGGCGCTATTTTAGATTATCAAGGCCGGCGCATCGGTTTTCATCACGGAGCGCCCCTTTATACCATCGGCCAGCGGCGCGGTTTGGGCATTGCCCTGGGATACCCACTGTACGTTACTAAAATTGATAGCGGCGCTAATACCATTACCGTCGGCGAGGCTGATAAATTATATCGTAACGATTTAACCGCCACTTACTGCCATATGGTATCCGGTGAGGATTTGAACAATTCGAGAATGGTAAAGGTCAAAATAAGGTCGGTTCATAAAGCGGCCAAAGCCATTATTTCTCCCCTGGCCGGACAAAAGATTAGGGTAAGGTTTGCCCAACCCCAGCGAGCGGTTACACCGGGACAGGCAGTGGTGTTCTATGAAGGCGACACCGTACTGGGGGGCGGGTGGATACAGGCGTAAGCGGGCACAGCGGACAGGGTCCGCCTTTTATTAACTGATGTTACGCACAAGAACTAAGAAATGCTATAGAATGACAAATGTCAAAGCCCAAATATCAAAACCTTTTTTAGACAGGATGTACAGGATATACAAGATAAAGAATTTAAACCTGTCCCTGACAGATTCAGGTATCATCCTGTTAATCCTGTCAAGAATTCCTTTTGGCATTTAGCTTTTGGATTTGATTTGAACTTGGGTCATTGACCCTTTGGATTTTGACATTTGGATTTAAAACTACTTCCAAGCCCCAAAATTCGGTTTTGCGTAAGGTGAGTTATTTAGATAGCACGTATTTGTTGACCTGTTGATGACCAATAACAAAGGTAAACATTAACTTATGGAATTAATAAAAATGGAAAACTCACTCAAACAGAAGTATAGCAAGTTAACCCAAATTTTAACCGAAATGGGCAGCCTGATAGTAGCTTATTCCGGCGGGGTGGACAGCACGCTGTTACTTAAGGTAGCTGCTGATACCCTGGGAGATAAAACGTTGGCGGTAACCGCCTGTTCGGCTACTTATCCTGAACGTGAATACCGACATAGCTGTCAAATAGCACAAGCAATGGGAGTAAAACAGCTTACTATCCATTCAGCGGAATTAGAGCGTGAGAATTTTGTCGAAAATCCCCCCAACAGGTGTTATTATTGTAAGCAGGAGCTGTTTGGCGAATTGAAAGCTTTAGCCAGGCAACAGGGTATCAGTTGGATAGCCGACGGCAGCAACAGGAGCGATGAAGGGGACTTTCGCCCCGGAATGGAGTGTGCCCTGGAGCTGGGGGTTCGCAGTCCATTGCGGGAAGCCGGTTTAAGCAAAGCAGATATTCGCCGGTTATCCCAACAACTGGGATTGCCCAATTGGGACAAGCCGGCTTCGGCCTGCCTGGCCTCCCGCTTTCCCTATGGGGAGAGAATAACCGCCCCCAAGCTGAAAATGGTAAATACGGCTGAGGAATACTTATGGCGGCAGGGTTTCAGTCAGCTTAGAGTGCGCCATCATGCTAATCTGGCCCGCATTGAAATTCCTGCCGAGGAATTACCCCGTTTTCAGGACGACGATTTCCGCCGGCAACTAATTAAGGAACTAAAGCGGATTGGCTATACATATGTAACCCTTGACCTGGAAGGCTATCGCACCGGGAGCATGAACGAGGATATTAACCTTTCCAGGAAACATTCTTGAAAAAGGGGCTTATTCTCAAAATCAAATTGACAATGGATAGCTAACTTGTTAGCATGTGGGATACTAAGCTTCGGAAAGAGTTTGATTCCAAACAAAAAATAATAGAGTGAGTGTTTTATGACAAATGAATTCAAGGAAGATTCCTATTATATTGAGCAGATAAACCGATTGCGTAAAGAACGGAATGCGGTTATTCTGGCCCATAATTATCAGCGGGGAGAGGTGCAGGATATCGCTGATTTTGTGGGTGATTCTCTGGGATTATCGCGACAGGCGGCAAGTACGGATGCCGAGCTTATTATTTTCTGCGGGGTGCGCTTTATGGCGGAAACTGCCGCCATTTTGTCCCCGGAAAAGATGGTATTGCTGCCAGACATACAGGCCGGCTGCCCGATGGCCGACATGATAACCGCTGAACAACTGCGGGAAGCCAAACTAAAATATCCGGCAGCCACCGTAATTTGTTATGTAAACAGCTCGGCTGAGGTAAAAGCTGAAAGCGATATCTGCTGTACCTCAACCAATGCTATTGCGGCGGTAAAGTCAGTAAACGGTCGGCAGATATTATTTGTTCCCGATGAACATTTAGGTAGATATGTGGCCTCCAAAACCGAGGCCGATATTATCTTCTGGCCCGGTTATTGTCCCACTCACTATCGGGTATTACCCGAAGATATCTTAAAAGCCAAGGAACGCTATCCGCAGGCCAAGGTAATAGTACACCCGGAATGCCGGCTGGAAGTAATCATGCTGGCTGATGAGGCCTTAAGTACCGGCGGTATTATAAAGTATGTAAGTGAGTCAGCCGCCGACGAGATTATACTGGGTACCGAACTGGGAATGGCTTATCGCTTGCAGAAGGATTATCCCCATAAGCGGGTACATCTGGCTACTGAAAAGTTGATCTGCCCCAATATGAAGCTTATTACTCTGGATAAGGTAGCCTCAGCGCTAGAAAAGCTACAGCCCCGGGTCACCGTACCTGAGAACATACGGATAAAAGCCAGACAATCCCTGGATCGCATGCTGGCCATCTGAGCAGCCTATCAATCGGACAAAAAACAGGGGTGATCCTTGACGGTCACCCCTGTTTTTTTACAGCCCCCTTATACTTCCCCTTTTATGAACTTTTCGGCCTGGTCTATGTCTTCCCGGCTGCCGATATAAAGCGGTACCCGCTGATGCAAACCGGCAGGCGCTATATCCAGGATATCCTGCTCCCCATCGCTGGCCCGGCCGCCGGCTTGTTCCGCCAGAAAAGCCATCGGTGCAGCCTCATACAGTAATCTAAGCTTGCCTTTGGGTTTATGGGGATCCTTGTAATCCCTGGGATACATGAAAATACCGCCTTTGAGCAGGGTGCGATGGAAATCGGCCACCAGTGAGCCTATATAACGTAAGCTGTAGGGGCGCTTGGTTTCCGGATCGCTTTCCTTCAGGTAATCTACATAGCGCTTGGTGTTCTCATGCCAATAGTTATGGTTGCCTTCATTCACGCTATATATTTTACCCTTAGCCGGCATTTTTATATTGGGATGGGAGAGGATAAATTCCCCGATACTGGGATCCAGCGTAAAGCCATGTACTCCATAACCCATGCTGTAAACCAGCATGGTGCTGGAGCCATATACGATATAGCCGGCGCAGACCTGGGTTCTGCCGGGTTGCAGCAGATCCTCGGCGCTCCCGGCCTTGCCTTGAGTAATTTTGCGGTGGATAGAAAATATGGTGCCGATGTTCACATTGACATCGATGTTGGAAGAACCATCCAGCGGGTCAAATGCCAGGGTGTATTCCCCCTCACAGCCGGGCGCCGCCGGAATGGGATCATCCACCTCTTCCGAGGCCATTACACACACATAACCCGAAGTTGCCATTTGCTTACTGATAATGTCGTTGGCATATTCGTCCAGCTTCTGCACCTCTTCACCCTGTACATTTACCTCTCCGGTAAGTCCCAGAATCCCGGCCAGGCCAGCTTTATTAACCTCTCTCGATATAACCTTAGCCACTGCCAACAAATCATTAAGTACGCCGGAAAGATCACCGGCCTCAGGCTGCCGACGCTGCGTAGTCACAACATGCCGGATTATCGTACTACCTAGTGCTTCCATAATCATTCCTCCTCTGTTGCTGGTACGTTTGGTTCGTTAACAGGTTTATACTCAACAAATAATTTATTGTCCCGCAATTTATCTATATATGCTTGAGCTGCCGAGGCAATCGCAGGCGCCGCCCGGGCGGCTACCTGCTGCAGGTGATGACAGGCCTGGGCTTGAATTGCTTTATATTCGGCTATTCGTAAGGTATAATTTTCCAGATTATATTTATACATATATCGTGTACCAAAGGCATGTACATTAGGTACATGTAAGCCGTTTACAGCTTTCTGCATTTTTTCCTGTTTCTGTCTGAAGTATTTTACTGCTTCAAAATCAACTTCCAATAAACTTAATGAATCCATGGGGTGTTCCACCACTTCTATTGTAAGGCTTATTTCCTTGCCACCTTTTCGATATTCTTCATCCGGAGAAACCTTTTGATAAGCCCCAAATATAGCGGTTGGATGATATACTCCCGACGGGGCATCCGGAAAGACGGTAACCTTACAATAAATATTAACCAACGCATTAAATTTTTCGACCATTACAAAGGATTTGTCAGCCAACAGCTCTAATTTAATAAATTTTGGGGTGTGTAACGCCTCAAGCTTTATCTCATAATCAGGTTTATCAATGTCTTCCGTCGCATCATCGGCTTCGGATTCATCCAGTTCCTCCAGTTCCTCCGGTTCCGCCTGGAAGCCGGCATAGGCCTTAAGATAGCCGTGGAGATAAATCACCTCTCCCGGACGAACAACTACCCGACCGCCATTCTGTATATGCGTCATGAAATGTTTTTTCATTTGATCCATGATTTCAATTTTTTTTAATACTCCCGACACCAGGCGCTTATTCTCTGGAAACTGCCGAACATATTTTAATAATTCTTCTTTTTTCTTATCTTTAATCAACATCTCGGCCAATTTAACTTTAGCTTTCTCTACATGTCTGCTTTCCGGATAACGCTTGATGAATTGCCAATAAGCACGGGTATTTTTCTTGGTCTTCGCCATATGATAAGGTATATCCGAAGGATCGCTCGTGGATATACCGCCGGTAATTGTTTTGCAGGAAATCATCAATGTCAGCCCAATAAACAGCAAAAATGCCCGCTGGACATAGTTATTCACCATCATTCACCAGCATTTAATAATCGGTTAAATTGCTTTTCTGTCAACGTAATTGTTTTGAATAAGTCTTCATCGCTTAAACCCTGTAAATATTTCAGTCCCTGTTGCTGAAACTCTGCCATCGGCAGTTGTTTGTTCAAACTATTTACTTTTTCCCTGACATGGGAGTTAAGCATAAGCTGTATATTCTGTGCCCCATCTCCGAGGCTTATACCACAACCGTCTTCCAGCAAGACAGGAGTAAGTTGCGCCTGGGTCGCAAATACAGTGCCGGCTCCATCACGAATACACTTGCTAGTGCCCTGTATTACAGCCTGCTTTACGGTAATATTACTTTCAACTGCTAATTTAAGCGCAGTGACCGCCCCCCTTACTCCATAGTACAGACTGGGGCACTTATGCCCATGACGCACCGCCGCCTTATCAAATAATTTTTCTAAATCCAATTCCGCCATCGTATCTCCCAAGTTGACAAAATTATACCATAGTTAACTTTCAATTAGCAATATGCTTAACAAATTTATGGGGATAATCGCCCATATATTAAAAACTTGCAGCCCCTTTTATCCATACAGGTAACCCTTTACCCTGGCCCGGCCTGGGCCACCGACTTGTCCTGCAGCCGGCGAAAGCACATCCAGGCCTCATACCCCAGCCATAGGGCCAGGATAAGTATGGCGCTGCCGACGGTAGCTACCAACCAGTTACCATCGGTTACATACTTTTTTATGTTAAGCAGCATCGCCCACAAGGCCATCCCCAATACAAATATCATGGGCAGTAAAGTATAAATAATCGGTTTACCCCTACGGGCCAGATACAGGGTAACCACCAACAGCGCCAATCCGGCTAATAGCTGATTGGTAGTACCGAACAAGGGCCACAGGGTCAGTCCACCCTTACCGGTACCCTTGACCAGGCAAAGTAAATACGCCGTGAATACCGCCACCAGCCCGGAGAGATAGCGATTCTGAAATGACTCCCAGCCGACCACAGCCGCCAGATCGGTAATGATATAACGCTGCAGCCGGGTAGCGGTATCAATTGTGGTCAACGCAAAGCTGATTATAATCACTCCGGTTACGGCAATCGCTAACTTAAGCGGAATGCCGCAAGCCGCCATGAACATCCCCCCACCGTCGACAAAGGCGCCGATCTTGGCCCCCAGGCCTTGTGCCGCCTGCCAACTGATATAATGCTCGCTCCAGGCGGACTTACTGGCAAAACCGGCGGTACAGGCCAGAATAGCCATGGTGGATAGCGCCCCCTCTCCCAGCATAGAGCCGTAACCCACCGCTTTGGCATCCTGCTCACGACCCAGTTGTTTGGCGGTAGTGCCTGAGGATACCAGGCTGTGAAAGCCGGATACCGCTCCGCAGGCAATCACAATAAACAGAAACGGGAATATGGGCGGCGCGCCGGGCGGGTTCAGCCGTACCGCCGGAGCGACTATTTCAGGCCGCAGGATGAATAAGCCGATATACATCAGCCCCAATCCCAGAAAGAGCCAGCCGGCATTGATAAAATCGCGGGGTTGGAGCAATAACCACACCGGCAGCACCGCTGCCAGAAATGAATAAATCAGCACCAGGACAATCCAACTGGAAAGCTCAGAGCCTAAGAAGGTAGCCCCTAACTTAATAGGATAAATTGTACCCAGGTAGCAAAAGGCGCAAACCAGAATTATGGCAAATATAGTAGGCCCTACCTCTCCCAACTTAGTTTTATAAAAACTGAAACCCACCGCTGCCGCCAGCGGCATCTCCACCAGAATGGGCAGCACCGTCTCCGGATATTGGATAAACAACAAGCCGATGATTAAGGCAAATACCGCCAACACTATCCATAACAGGAAGAAAATGATCAGCAGGAACAAGGTGCGGGCACGATTGCTTACCAAATCGCGGGTAAGCTCGCCGATGGATTTCCCCTGAGACCTTACCGAAACCACCAGTGAACCCAGATCATGCACCCCGCCGATTAAGATGCTGCCCAGCACCACCCACAACACGGCCGGCAGCCAGCCCCAGATTACGGCGATTGCCGGGCCTACAATCGGAGCCGCTCCCGCAATGGAGGTAAAATGATGGCCGAACAGGATGGCTTTCTTGGTTGGAACATAGTCCACCCCGTCATGTAACTGATGGGCCGGGGTAGTGTTCTGGGGATTTAATTCGAATATTTTTCGGCTTAAAAATGTGGCGTAAAATTTATACGCCAGGGAAAAACTGACTAACGCCAACAAGGCAATGACTACAGAATTCAAAACTTGCTCCCTGACTTAAGGCAGGATATAATAATGGTTACGCCATAAAAACTTAGCAAAAAAACCTATCCAGCGCAAGGAAAATCATCTTCATGGCTAACCAGGCATTCCTCCAATATATATCCGATCAATTGCTTATGCTAAAACAAGCCGGTCGCTATCGGCAGCCCAGGATTATAGACAGCCCCACTGACCGCCGGGTTATGATTGATGAAAAGTCCTATCTGGCGTTTTGCTCCAACAATTACCTGGGACTGGCAAATGGGGAGCGGCTTAAAGCGGCGGCGGCGGCGGCTATCCGGGAATACGGCTGGGGCAGCGGCGCCTCGCGCTTAATCAGCGGCAGTTTAAGACCGCATCAGGCATTGGAAGAAGCCTTGGCCCGGTTCAAAGCTGTGCAGAGTTCCATTGTATTCCCTACCGGCTATATGGCCAACCTGGGGGTAATCAGCGCCGTGGCGGGTCGAAAAGATACGGTAATCATAGATCGCTTGTGCCATGCCAGTATAGTCGACGGCTGTCGTTTGAGTCAGGCCAGGCTTCAGGTATATCCCCATTGTGAGCTTAATGTTCTGGAGGGTATTTTAAAGCGCAGCCAAAATTACGCCAGGCGATTGATTATAACCGACAGCATCTTCAGTATGGATGGGGATATAGCGCCCTTACCCGGATTGGTTAGTCTGGCTCGCCAATATGGGGCAATCCTCATGCTGGATGAGGCGCATGCCACCGGGGTTTTGGGTGAGCATGGGCGGGGTGCGGTGGAGCATTTTAAGCTTAAAGATGAGCCGGATATAGTTATGGGTACCTTGAGCAAGGCGGTAGGCAGCCTGGGGGGCTTTGTAGCCGGTAATAGTGAATTAACAGATTTCCTGCGTCAGCGGGCGCGCAGCTTTATATATACCACCGCCCTGCCGCCGGCGGCCTGTGCAGCTTCAATTGCGGGCCTAAAAATTATCACCGGTGAACCGCAGTTAAGGCAACAATTACGGCAGAACACGGATTACTTAAATGCCGGCTTAATCAAGCTGGGGTTCGATGCTGTAGGGTCAATGCCCCTGGGGTCTGCGACCCCCATTATTCCTATCATGCTGGGGGATGAAGCACGGGTAATGCAAGCCGCCGCATATTTATTTGAACACGGCATCCTTATACCCGGTATCCGCCCGCCCACCGTACCCAGAGGCAAATGCCGCCTCAGAATCAGCCTGATGGCTACCCATACGCAGGCAGACTTAGATTGTCTACTGGATATATTGCGTGGGATATAACGCCTCTAAACACAGCCACATTATTTGCCGAACAAGATGACCGATCCGTCAGCCGACTGTGCTCAGGCGATTTCTTTGATTTCAAAGCGGTAGTCTTCAATCACCGTATTAGCCAGCAACCGCCGGCACATCTGTTCTAAATGGGTGGCTGCCTGCTGCGGATTAAGCCCATCGAGCTTAATCCGCAGGTATTTACCCATACTTACCTCTTCCACCTGGGGATAGCCCAGTGAGTGCAGGGCATGCTTTACCGTCTCGCCCTGGGGGTCCAATACACCCGATTTAAGGGTGATGTATATAGTCGCTTCCAGCATGGTATTTTGTATCATCCTGTCTTGGAAAGTTATACTATCCTAAAGCTGTCAACTAAGGTGCAGCGCCGCTCACGGGTAAAATTAAGGGCGGTGGTCAGCCCCTCGCCGGTGGGGCTGGCGATGGTGAACGAGGTATAACCCTCGCCGCAGAACCCCAAACCGGCATAAGCCGGGCCGTTTTTGATAAAGATCGAAGTATTGATGGTGCGCGCCATCTCGCTTAAGGCTTCTATGTTACGGGAGTGCATCACCGCCGTATGACCATTCCCCTGTTCCACCTGTTTAGCCAAGGCTATGGCCGTATCCACATCAGCTACCCTGACCAGCGGCATAACCGGCATTAGCTGTTCAGTCCAGAAAAACGAATGCTCCTTGTCCACCTCCGCCAGGATGAGCTTAATGTCAGCCTTGGCCTCAATCCCGATTTGACTTAAGATAAACCCGGCATCCTTGCCCACATAAGCCTTGTTTATTACCCCCTCTTTGCCGGGGCCGTTATCTTTTTCGATGATGATGCCCTTTAACCGTTTTATCTGCCAGGAGTTAAGCTCATAGGCCCCTACTTTTTTCATTTCAGCCTTTAATTCATCGGCAATTCTTTCGACTGCCACAATCTCCTTCTCCACCACGCAGACTATATTATTATCAAAAGAGGCGCCGCATACAATATCACGCGCCGCTTTGGGAATATCAGCCGTCTCATCCACCACTACCGGCGGATTGCCGGGTCCGGCGGCAATTACCTTTTTGCCGCTCTGCATAGCCACCCGAACCACCCCCGGCCCGCCGGTGACTACCAACAACCTGATTTCAGGATGCCTCATCAGGGTTTGAGCCGATTGGATAGTAGGCTGCTCCACACAGGTAAGCAGATTCAGCGGCCCGCCGGCCTCCACAATGGCTTCATTTAACAGTTGAATAGTCTTAAGCGATACCTGCCTGGCATTAGGATGGGTGTTGAATACCACCCCGTTACCCCCGGCCAGCATACCGATACTGTTGCAGACGATGGTGGCGATGGGATTGGTTACCGGAGTAATGGCCCCGATCACCCCATAAGGCGCCCGCTCGGTTAAGCTAAGGCCGCAATCACCGGAATATGCCAGCGGTTTTAGAATCTCCAGTCCGGGGGTTTTGTTGGCCGCCAGCAGATTTTTGTTAAACTTATCCTCATAGCGCCCCAGGCCGGTTTCTTCTATGGCCATTTGGGCCAGCAGGGCGGCGTTCTCCAAAGCCGTCGCCCGCATAGCGGCAATAATTTTGCGGCGTAATTCCAAGGGTTGGCCATCCAGCTTTCGTTGAGCTGCCCAGGCGGCTTCAATAGCACTATCCACATCCGGGAAGCCCCCTGATTGGATAATGTCTGTAGCTACAGCCGGCATAGGTTTGGGGGACACCGGCGCCGCAGGTTGAACCGGCGGTTCGGCAACCACAGACGAATCTCCGGCTTCGGATAAACGATCCGCCACCCGCGCTACAATCCGACGAATTTGTTGCTCATCTAATTGCATTTTTATCCCTGTATTGCATTATAGGGCACTATTACAACTTATCCCAAAATTCCTCGACAGCTTGCTTTATATCAGCCCATAGCGGCTCAATATTATCTATTAATTCCAACATCTTTTCCCCTTTTAGCTGAAAACCATATCCACTTACAAACCGATGTCTAAAGTTTCTATAAGGGTGTAATCTCGCTACTAGACCTTGGTTAAATATTGCAATCTTCCCCGTGGGAGGATTAAATGACAGAACCAGAAGTTCTTTATGCCAACCTGCTCCTTTGGGCATAGTAAAATAGTAGCCTTTACTTATACGCTAAAGTTTCTTCTATGGCCTTCTCCTTATCTAACACATCTTCTCTAAGTTCTTGATACTGATCTTTCATATATGAGCTTTCCTTTGGCTAAAATTCTTCTATAAAGATGTTCTCTTACATCCTCCATATCTACTATATCCACTTCATCGTCTACCGCCATGGACACTTTACCATAATATTCAAAGAACTCTTGGGGTTTAATTCCACTGACCGCAATATCAATGTCCCGTGCTGATTCAATATCCTCCAAGCATGAACCAAACAATAACACCTTTTGTGCACCAAATTCTTTACTGATTCCCACAATCTTAGCTAATTCAACCTCAAGGATGGTTTTGTCCATTATTTTTTACCTCTGCTGTCGGCAAAAATCTGTTTTCTTCCGGGGATTCTTCCCCATAAAGATATTTGTCAGTTCCATTTTAATCTCCTCTTATCGGCCTGTTGCCTAAACCACTTGCAATGAGCCAATGAAAGTCTAGCTTCGTCCTTCAAGTGATAACCGTACAATAAGATTTATCCCCTGTGCTTGGCTTAAAAATAGCTGTAAGCAGTAATTTCAGCTTTATAAGCA